>PFHB01000084.1 GCA_002783585.1 Candidatus Omnitrophica bacterium CG_4_8_14_3_um_filter_43_15 | reverse complement strand
CAGTGCGTGCCGGCTTATGCCCTTAGGCAGGTTGAGCTTTCAGAGCGCCTCGCCGGCGCCGTAGGCGAGGTCAAGGCAGAGCTTACCCTCCTGCGCCAAGGCTCCGGGGGGCAGGCAGGCGATCCTTCTCTTGCGTCGGTGAGGCCGGCGGAGCAGGATGCGGCGGATGCATACGAGGCGCTTGATGCGGTAGAGGCGCTTTTTGCGGCAGGCAGTTTAGACAGCTTGGGGGTAACCTTGGTTAGCAACCAGAGCCTGCCATTTCTTCCGCAGGCCCTGATAAGCGCAGAGTCATATTCGCTTAAGCCGGAAAAATTAGACAGGTCAATCGTATATGATACAGCCGCGCGCCAATATGCGGCAGCCGCATATAAAAGAGGCATTTTTGGGGGCAGGGGTAAATTAGATACCAGCACGCTCGGCGAACCAATCGGGCTTGACGATACCGCCGCGCTTAAAGAATGTGTATTTGTCCTGTTTGAAGCTAAAGATGAACCTGTATTTAATAATATTGATTTTGAGAGGGAAATTATAAAATGGCAGTTAATCCGGGACAACGCCCGCGACAAGGTGGAAAAGGAAGATATATCAAAATATCTTGAAGAGCTGGCAATCGCATTATTTACACAGAAGGCCGGCATAACAAATCTTGCTTTTGACAGCCGTTTCGGAGTCAAATATAACGGCAACTATGTAAAGCCTGAAGAATTGAAGGCCGTAGAAGCCGAATACAACGAAGGCACAGGCAGGTTTGCGTTTAAACTGCGTTTGACCAGCGCATCAAATGGGCATACAGGCCGGCTTATAGAAATGCCGTTTAATCTCGGCACGTATGAATATATGGCTGTCCACCCTGACCTGCCGTATGTTAGAAATGCCCCTCACCTTTTGCCTCGGAAGATAACTTCGCCTGAAGCAGAACTGGCAAAGATAGGCCTGCTTCAGCTGATTTATCTTGAGCGCCTAAGGATGACAGAAGACAGCCAGCAGAGGGAATTGATAAGGCAAAGGCTTTCTGATATACGCCAGGAACGATTTGACATACTTATTTTAGGATTGCCTTATGCGGATTTGTCTTCCGCTGAAGATATGCTGAATAGCAGCAGCGGTTCGTTGAACCTCAGGGATTTGACACAATTCGTAATTAATGATAATGACGACAGGGTTCTTGACCTTGCCCGGCCTTCGGATAAACGGCTGCTTGAATTTTTAGCATACGCGCAGGCGGACATGGAAGGGCTTACTCTATCCTGCAGGCAAACAGAGGCATTTTTCAGTTATCACAGCCAAATAGCCTCCTCACGCACCCTTCCTTTGGTTGACGGCGCGCTTCGTTTAATGCGAACGCTTGAAGACGAATATTCGGATATATCACGGCGCATTGACGCAATTTTTGCAAAGGTAACAGAGCTTGAGAACCAAAGAGAAATCGAGGCGCAGGAGGCTAAATTAGCGGTTTTGCATACCCGGATAGACGATATTGAAGCTGATCTTCGCGCCTGCGAATGGCAGGATATGGCAGAATTAACAACGCGCCTCAAACAGCTTAGATCGGAAGGGGCCGATTTAAGCCTGGCGATAGAATTAAACAGCCGCGCAAATGAAGATGTTTTGCTTTTTTCGGACATAGCGCATTATAAAGCAGCGCGTTACTGCGCGCTTGCCCTGGCAATTATGACGTCATTGGCCCTTGCTGTGCCCGTGGCAGGCCAGGCATACGATTCCTCCGCCGATATGCTTGTCATCGCGGCAGACAACATTAAGCATTTCTTTGGCAATATTGGCACAATTGAAGGCCCAGGACGCCTGCCCTCAATCGCATATTGTGAAGAGCAGCCTTCAGGGATTAATCCGGTGAGCGAAGAAGATGAGAGGACAGTGGTCTTTCAGTGCGACGATCCTAACGGCGGATTTTATATAAAACAGGCCTATGATGAGTTTGATGGAAGAATCTGGAAGAAATCCGCAAACCCGCATTTTAGGCAGTGTAGATTTTTTACCAGCGAGGCCAATGAGGTGAACGTAACCCTTAATACGTATGGCTGTAAAAAGGCGCTTCTTCCTGCGGAAACCGGCTATACCGTAGACAGAAACAGCATAAGGCCGGGCGACGCGGCACCAGGCGGCCCTGTTAGGTACAGCTGCGTTGTTAATAAATATGGCGAAACAATAATAGAATTTGAAGGTAACGCGCCTGATAAAATTGCCTATCGTTTACAGCCTAATGCGCCGACTGCCGGCGCCAGCCGTCAGGATATTCCCAACGCCTTTAATTACCGTTTTGAGGTTGAATTCCCGGACAAGGTAAAAGATATGATTAAGGAATATACAGGCAGGCCCTATGCGGAACGCCTGCAGGCGGCAAGGCAGATAACCGCGTTCCACAAGCGCTGGTTTGTATATGACAATTCAGAAGAGGCGCAGAGGCTTTATCTCGGAGCCGGCCATGACATTGTAAATTTTGCCTATAAGCATAAAAAGGTAAACTGTAATATAGCCAATGCCTGTAATTTCGCCGCGTTATCCGAATTAGGGATTCACTGCCTTTTTGCTGCTGGGTACAAGGTGGCAGCAGGCAGGGCTACAGAGGCGGATTATCACGCCGTAACCTTTGCGTATAATTCAGAAACCGGAGGATACGAAATGCTTGATGCCACACCGCCTGCTATGGATGGGCCGGGGAGAGATTGGGTCAATACCGAAGTTTTGCGGGAATTTTTAGGCATTACGCAATCCGTTGCCGAAGAGATGGGTATGCCGGTTTTAGACATAGACCTTTCAACCGTGATCAGATATTGTCAATCTACAGAATCGTCCGGAGATTCAAAAAAGGCCCTGGCCAGAGAACTCGTGGATATGGACGGCCTGCTGGCGCTGTGGGAGAGGCAGCTTGAGCGCATTGAAAAGGAGGGCCTGCATCCTGACCTTTGGCTTTTAAGAAGCGCGGAGAATTCTTATTCAGGCGTATCCCAGTCGGTATTTTCTATCGTTATGCGCATCGCCTGGGAATTAGGCGCGTATAATGAGGTTAAATCGAAGGGGCTCATAGGCAAGACATTGCAGGTATTGGCAGACGCAAAGCCGCGCGATGGCGATGAATTTGATGGTAATATATATCAGATGTCAGCAGAGGCGCTTACAACGCAATGCGGGATTGAAGAGGGCTCGGATGCGTCAAAACAGGCCCTGCTTAATTTTTTTATAAAGAATTTCCGGCGCGGCCATTTGCCGCTTGCAGGCCCGCGGGAATTCAAGAGGATGTCTTATAGCACTGCCGCTACGGATTACCTTCTATTTGAGGCGGCTGATTATCTGGCAGCTGCCGAGGCCGCAAAATCCGCTAAATTAAAACCGCTAAGAGAGAAGGCGTTTAAGAAGATAGTAGAGGCCTACGGAGACTATTCAAAGGAGGATGTAGCAGTTTTAGAAGGTTCAAATAGAGATGTCCTCGACGAAGCAAGCGATCTTATGCAAGAAATCTGCGAATTAGTGCGGTTGGCTTATGCGTTGGGCACAGAGGCCGAACTTTCCGAAAGCAAAAAATTTAAGGCGTTTTTTAAATACGCCTCAGACGACATATTGCTGTATATGCTTTATTCTTTTAAAAGGGGGGAGTTTGACACATATTGCGCGGTTCAGAAATATTATAAAGATTTGTCCAGCGAAGGGGCGCTTAATTATGCCTTAAGCCGTGGCCTTATAAAATCCCGCAGGGACGCTGTACGCCTGGCAAGGATTGTTTTTAAAGAGGCAAACGATTTGACCAAGGCGCCGGCGGTAGAAGGAGACCATAGTTTTAAGACAGTGGTTATTCTTCAGACGCTTTCTGTAATACAGACAGCAAAAGGCGCGCAGATCTCTTCTTCTTTGCGGCAGAGGGCCGCCAGGCTTGAGCAGGCGTTTGCCGTTGCCTCCGCGCAAAAAATGGATCTTAATAAGATAGAAGGCTTGCAAGCGCTTGAAGAGATTTTAACAATAAGTTTAACGCCGATATTAGGCACGAAATTATCAGATACGGCAATACGGATATACTTGCGTAAAGCCGCAGAACTAAAGCAAATAGACCCTGTCGCGCGGCCATATGAATACTTTAAGGCTTATTTCAGCGCGGTTGATGCCATACGATACAGGGTGGAAGATTTTTATTATACCGCATCCGGGGATAAAGCAGATATATTAGCGTATTTATATGATTCCCACCTTTCTGGGCTTGAGGCGCTGGTCAGAATGGATTCCTACAGGCAAAACCGCCTGCATCAAGCGACAAAAGAAGAGGCGCGGGGATTTGGCGCCAAGGCGGTACATCTTGGGAAAACGTATTCTCTTAAGTGGCTGGAAACGCGGTTTTATGATCATATAAAATACAAGGGTTTTTCTGATTTGGCAAAGCGGCACCTTGAATATATGGTTCCGCGGCTTAAAGAAATTTACGGCAGAAGGCATCATGGCCCGGGCGTTGTAAATTACAAGGGCTCAATCCTTTCGGAATATACCCCGGAGTTATTACGCGACCACATCGCAGGGCTGCTTGATATGCTTGAGCTGGTCTGTTTAGGCGAAGATACAAGATTAATGCAGGTAGATGCCCCTCTTGAGTTTAATCTGCACCTTTGGGCCATAGCAGAGCGGCAGGGGCACAGAGATTTTTTAAAGTCGGCCCGCGAAGCATTTCTGCGTATGGACAAAATAAAACCTCATATTGAGGCAGAGCTTGAGGCCTTTACGATATTGCAGCAGCCGCAAGATGTAGAAAATGTCCTCTCTGGCCATTTAGGCGAAATTGACGGACTGCCGTCGCTTCTGCGGTATAATTTACTTGGCCTCATTCTTAAGCAGGGCGAACTTGTCCTGCCGCACTGCAAAAAGTATATTGAAAAGACAATACAAGATACAGTTGATATGCGGCTTGATTTAAACAGCCATGCCTGGTCAATGTCCGGCTTGAGGCTTACTTTATTAGATATGCTGCTTTCAGAAGACAAGCTTATTCCTGCAGGTTACAGAGAAAGGCTTGCAGAAATAGTGTTGGATGCGCTAACTGACCCGGGATATGTAGCGTATCAGCCCGAGACGCTTGTAATTCCTCTTATGGAAATACTTGAGCGGGAACGCAGCCAGCGCGCCCTCCTTGAGGACATAGGTTTAAGCGGAGTAAGTGAATATGACGAAGCTATCCACCGGCGCGCGGCATTTGCCGCAAGGATAGAATCAGCGCTTGCCCGCGCCCTGCCGTTGACAAGTTTAAGGATGGCATATTTAAGCGAGGGAAAAGAGGGCCTGAGAAAGTATGTAAAAACAAGAGAGTTTGCGTCGGCTCTGAAATCTGCCGCTAAAGAAAGAAGGATATTCTCCGGGCAAAAAGAAGAGGCAGTCAAGGCAAGGGTTTGCGTAAAAAAACAGCCTGCAGGGGATAAGCCGTTAATTTTACCTGAAAAAACTGAAATTGACCGGCTCAAGGAAGAGCTTGACGCAATAAGCGAGGTTCTAGACAAACACGATTATCCCCGGGCTATGAATATGCTAATGGGCATGCTTGATGAGATAGGCCAAGCGGATATTAAAAAAGTATCTTCGCAGCTTCGTTCTGAGTCCGCAGGATATCCCGGGCCCGGCCTTGCTACGATTATAAGACTTATGCAAAGGCAAGGATATGCAGACGCTGAGACAACGGCCAGGCTGCTCAAGGCTGCCTCGCCATTCCTATATACCGAAGCCGGCGGCGTAAATATTTCTGCCCATGCCGCAGGGGAGGCGGCGAAATCTGCCAGAAGAGAGCTGGCAACGGGGGTGTAAGATGTAAATAGATAAAATTACATTAAAGCAAGCCCGCAAATTTCTTTTAAGCCAACTCTAAAAAAGTCTTGACTTTTTCAGAGTTTGATTTATAATTAAAGTATGTTCAAAAGGGCGATATATAAGGAGATTTGGGATGAGCTGGCCGCCGATAAGGCGATGGTGTTTATTTCAGGCGCCAGACAGGCGGGTAAGACCGTTTTTGCGCGCGAGATAATAGCAGGTGAGTTTAAAAATAATGTTTATTTCAACTGGGATATAATAAGAGACAAGAAAAAACTTATTGAAGACCCCGCCTTTTTCCAGAAAGTAAACCGTAGAGATAATTCCGCCCCGCTCGTTATTTTTGACGAGATACACAAATATAAAAACTGGAAAAATTACCTAAAAGGCGTTTATGACGAGTTTTCCAAGGAATATCAATTTTTGGTATCAGGCAGCGGCAGGCTGGATATTTATCAAAAAGGCGGAGATTCTCTGGCGGGAAGATATTTACAGATGCACCTTTTTCCGTTTACCATCGCGGAATTAAGCGCGAAGAGGAGGGCATTTGCCGATTTTATAAAAAATCCCATAGAGGGTTTTGACCTAAATCCTGCCAAGGCGACATCCGGCCTGTGGGATGCGCTTTTTGAGCTCGGAGGGTTCCCTGAACCGTTTATCAAAGGCAAGAAAACATTTTGGAATAAATGGTCGCAGGCGTATGCCAAGCAAATCCTTCAGGAGGACATCCGCAGCGTTATAGATCTGAAGAATGTTGATACCGTTGAAATCCTGTTTTCATTAGTGCCGTCAAAAACAGGCAGCCCCTTATCAATAAATAATATCGCGCAGGACCTGCGGGTAGCCTTTGAGACGGTTAAAAACTGGCTTACGATTTTTGAGCGGTTTTACCTGGTTTTTCGGATTAGCCCGTGGACAAATAAGGTTTCGCGCGCCATAACAAAGGAAAAAAAGGCCTATCTTTTTAATTACCCTTTAATTCAGGAAGAAGGCGCAAGGTTTGAAAATATGGTTGCCCTTGAGCTCCTGCGCGCGGTTTATAACTGGAATGAGCGCGGATACGGCAGATTCAGCCTGCATTACATAAGAAACAAGGAAAAAACAGAGGTGGATTTCGTTATAACCGATAATAACAGGCCGTTTTTATTGGCGGAGACAAAATTGTCCGATGAGGAGCCTGCGAAAAGCCTGCTGAATTTTCAGTCAGTATTCAACATCCCAGCGGTTCAGTTTGTCAATAAGGAAGGCATTTTTAAATATATCAGAAATGGCTCAAACAAGGCCCTTATTGTAACCGCGCACAGATGGTTGTCCTGCCTTCCTTAATGTTCAAGCATGGAGAAATAAGGGCTGATAATTGTAGTTAGGAAAATAAAAAGTAAGAAATAGGCTATTGACATAGCTTATTTTTATGATATATTTATAGTATGATAGTGATATTTGCCTGAAGCAGCAAGGCATATATTTTTTCACCACAAATTAACGGGTTTTAAAAAGCTATGTCAAACCACAATTCAATCATAATAAGAACAATTAGCATCATAACC
>PFHB01000050.1:6810-7446 GCA_002783585.1 Candidatus Omnitrophica bacterium CG_4_8_14_3_um_filter_43_15 | reverse complement strand
ACTACTTCATTAAGAGTTATAACGCGTTTTTTTGCGACAGGTGTGGATGTAAATAATTTTCTTAATTTTAAATCAACGCTTTTAGTCGGGGATATTTGGTTATCTTTTTGTATTGCGGGATTTATTATTGGAGCATTTTATGCATTGGGTCTTAAAACAAAAATTTGGCCAATGGTCTGGCGAGGAGGAATTGGCTTTGGTTTGGGTTCTTTGCTTGGACCGATAATCGGAAATTTATTTGGAAATCTGTTTAATTCGCTTTTAGCAAGTTATCTAATTGCCTTTGCTGTAATTGGAGCAATACTGGGATTGTTTTTGGCTTGGGGAGCATATATCAATATCAAAAATCAAAAATCAAAATTACAAACTAAAATTTAAAATTATTCATATTTATAATGAGGCGATTTTGGAATAAAAAACCAGTCATATTATTTTTTGTTTTAACTATCGGGACAGCTGGTTTTTTGTTTTGGGCAGGCGCTCAAAATTATTATCCTGATTTTTCAGAACCGTTGCCGGCTGAAAATTACGCTCCAAATCTTTGGTTTGATTCTGAAGAAAACTATTATCCCACAGACCCGTTTTTCTGCGCCGAGAGTTTTGAAGAAATCAGCGGAGAAAAATGCAAACAAAAAT
>PFHB01000050.1:4474-6784 GCA_002783585.1 Candidatus Omnitrophica bacterium CG_4_8_14_3_um_filter_43_15 | reverse complement strand
TTAAAATTTTTCACTGTTTTTTATCACATCAGCGAGACTCCCAGAGAATGGATTTATGAATACTGGCTGTATTTTGTGTTTAATGATTACGCAAATGAACATTATTATGATTGGGAATCCTTATATATTTTTGTTGACAAAAATACAAAGAAAATTACCAGAGCGGTTGGCTCGGCTCATCAGGAACCATTTCGCAACAATGAATTTTTAAATCCTGATTTAAAAGAAGGAGAGCATATTTGGGCGTACATTGAAAGGGGAGGTCATGCTATTTGTCCCGATGACAGAGGGGACGGTAATCCCAACCCCACAAACTTATTAGCCCACAAAGTTCAAGGGTGGAATCGGGAAGATTTATTGAATGGGTATAAAATTCTAAATGGCGATGGGCATTATAGATTAGAAAAAATTAGAGATGGGTTTGTGGCTGAATTTAATGGGCAAAAGGTATTTTTAAATTCTCCTAAATTAGGTCTTTTCCCCGTAAGACTTTTTAGACAAGTGGACATTTACTTGTTACCTCATATTGGCGGGTCTCCTTCAACTTTTCCCTGGACTCGAGAAAAATATGACAATCCGGAGCTAATCAGTCCAAGTATTCAGCAAAAGCAATTAGTTGAAAAAGTGAAAGGAAAAACTAAAGAAATGTTAGTTGAAAAGCCTTTTAGTTTTGCCTCTAATATTTTTCGCAAAACAGAAAGCTTTATAAAAAGAAACAATCCATTTTTTCAGGTGGCAGTGGAGCCCATTTTTTTGCCGCCGCCAAAAAATGTTGAGCCGCCTGCCAAATCTCTGGTTGAAACCCTGCCCAAGGTTTATCCTAAAAAGCCGCCAGGCGATTTGTTTGGAGCCTCGGTTTTGCCAATCAGTCCGCCAGAAAGAGTTGAGAGTCCGCCGCCGCCAATATATCAGGAATTTCCTTTTGAAGTGACGCGGATTAGCGCGGATAACAAGCGGATTAACGCGGAGGAAACGTCAGTAATAACGGCTCGAGAGACGCCGATTTCAACATCAACCAGCGTAGTACCCCAGCCGACACCCGCGTCCCTCCAAGTTCCAACACCGATTTTGACGCCAACACCAGGGTCATCAGTTCCGCTTATTACAGCCGCGTTTATTGATACTTCTTTGCCGGAGATTAAGATTTCCGAGGTTTGCGTCGGTTGGGATAAATCCTCCAATGAATTTATTGAAATTTTTAACAACAGCCAGCAGGACATTGTTTTATCCAATGATAATTTCAAATTAAAATTAGTAGATTCCAAAAACAAGGTTACAACCAAACGAATCAACTGGCGCAATGCTGTCATTCCAGCCAAAGGACATTTTTTATTTATTGCCGGAGAGATTGAAGACCTTGCTTCTGACGCTAATTTTTCAGCTCAGCTTACTGATGTTAGCGGGGTAATAATTAGTGACGGCGATAATAATGTTAAAGATAGAATAAGTTGGGGCAGAGCAGACAAAGGGCCGCCCATAGAAGCGGTGGAGGGAACGGGAATAATTTTAGAAGATGGTCTGAAAACCGGTCAAAGTTTGGAAAGAAAAAAAGACGAAACCGGAAATTTGATTGACAACAACGACAATTCCCGGGATTTTGAATTGTCCCAGAATCTATCGCCAACCAATTCCCAAAATCAAACCAAGACGAGATTTGTTGAAAGTGTTGAACCAACACCAACTCCGACGCCAACCCCGAGTCTAACTCCTACGCCCACACCAACCTCAACACCAACACCAACTCCAGAACCAACGCCAACGTCAACGCCAACGCCAACTCCAACGCCCTATCCAAAAATTTTAATCAGCGAAATCCAAATTGCAAGTCAGGGCAATGAAAAAGACGATTTTGTGGAATTTTATAATTCCAACGAGAGTGATGTTGATTTAACCAATTGGTACCTTCAAAGGAAGACAAAAGGAGCTGATAGTTTTTCATCTTACGCCCCAAAGAATTTATTCTTACAAAAAATAATAAAAACCAGGGGTTATTTTTTAATTACCAATATTTCATCAAGCCTTTCGGCTTCAGCCGATGTTGCCACAACTTATCCCTTAACCGACGATAATACTTTAGTTTTTAAAAATCCAAATGGAGAAATGGTTGATAAAGTTGGCTGGGGCAAGGCTAAAGATTTTGAGACCGCACCGACGATAAATCCTACAGCCAAGCAAAGCATTTCCCGCAAATCGGAAAATGATTCAGACAATAATTCAGTTGATTTTATTCTTTCCGAGCCGAGTCCCAAAAATTCCCAGCAAAAAGGCGGATTTTTAGTTCCCAAACTTTGGGTTGAGCCAGAGCCGTCT
>PFHB01000050.1:0-4438 GCA_002783585.1 Candidatus Omnitrophica bacterium CG_4_8_14_3_um_filter_43_15 | reverse complement strand
CCGAGTCCAACACCAAGTCCGGCGCCCCAGCCGATTCTTGAAATTGCAACCAAGAACCTAGATTTTGATGCCGTTGAATTTGGGCCAAATCCCGCCTCAAAATCATTTACTATCAGCAAAATTGGTGACGGAGTTTTGGAGTGGACTGGCTGGACAAGCCCAATAGTTATTGATTGGTTGAGTTTTGCTCCAACCAAAGGAGAACTTTCCATTGAAGAAGTTTCAGTAAAAGTTTCAGTAGATGTTTCAGAAAAAAGTTCGGGGAATTATCAGGGCAAAATTATCATTGACGCTGGCGAAGTTGGGGGCAGTCCGGCAGAAATTTTAGTTTCTTTAAATTTGACAGAACCGGAACTTCCAATCGCCGACCACCTAGTTATCAACGAAATCCAGGTTCAAAAAGAAGAATTTGTAAGACTTTATAATCCGACTGATAATCCTATTTCCCTTAGTGGTTGGAAATTGGCGTATTTCGCCAAAAGCAAAAAAGGCTTGAGCGACCCTTCTAGTGTTTGGGAATTTCCAGAGGAAGCGGAGATTCCGGCAAAAGATTTTTATTTAATCGGCGTCCGCGGCTATACCAAAACGGATTGGGATTTGCTGACCAAACAGGGTCAGCTCTATGAAAGCAGTCGGCTTTCCGATACGGGTGGCGGTCTGACAATTTTTGATGAATCCAACAATCCCGTTGATGTTGTCGGCTGGGGGAGTGCGAAAATTAAAGAGGGCGAAGCCGCGCCGGTTCCAGATGAAAATCAGAGTATAATTAGAATGCCTCAAGCCGGTTCTGACACAGGCGATAATTCCAATGATTTTGAAATAAGAGATTTGGAGGAAGGGGAAATTTCCGAATTTTTGATTCCCGTTCCTAAGCCCTATATTAATGTATCAAAATACGCAAAAAGTTATTTTGAGATTTCCTGGGGCTTGGAAGAAGGAGAAAATGAAGAATATTTTAAACATTTTAATATTGAGTACAGCGACGATGACAAAAATTCTTGGCAGTCCTGGTTGAATAATGACGAGAAAAAACAGGCGGGAACAAAGCGATTTGAAAACCCCGAGGACGGCAAAACTTATTATTTCCAAATTCAGTCGGTAAATATTTCTGGCCGGGAAAGCGAATGGTGGAAAATTCAAATTGATTTTTTCAACCGGCCGGTGATTATCAACGAAGTTGCCTGGTCGGGTCCGGAAAAATATATTGAACTTTTCAACAGAACAAATCAGGAATTTAGTCTTGATGGTTGGTCATTAAGTTATTTTTGGGATTACTATCAGCATCCAGGTAACAAGCAGCTAATCGTTCAATTTACTGAAAATGACAAGATTCCAGCCAGTAATGATTACTTTCTTTATTCGGCTAAATTTCCTGAAAGATTTGGAGAGGGCGAGACGGATTCAATGGGAATATATCCAAACCAGAGACTTAAACTTTTTGACCCGGACGGCTATTTGTCAACGGATGAGGACTCAAGCCATCTGATTGATATGGTTGTAATTAATGGTTCCGGCAACTGGCGCTACAAGGGCGCGACTCCCGGAACTTCAATGGAAAGAGTCAGTCAGCTTGTTGATGGAAATATTTCCAAAAACTGGCTTCAAAGCAATGGAACTCCCGGCTCCATAAATAATGTGGACGGACTTTATACTTTTTTAACTGGTTCAATTTCCGGCATTCTCAAAGCCGAACAAAGTCCTTATCTGGTAAGTGATTATAACGGCATAAACGGAGGCATAGGCATTTCTCAGGGAGAGAGTCTGATTATTGAGCCGGGCGTTGTGCTCAGATTTGGAAGCGGGGCTGGTTTAAACGCAGAAGGAGAGCTCATTGCTCAGGGCAGTCCGGAAAAGCCGATTGTTTTTACTTCGGAAAAAGATTCGGAAAAATATTTTGAAAAAGATTTTATTGGCGGCGGTGTTGACGAAAGCTATATCTGGCATTACTGGCAGGGAATTTATTTTAGAAATTCAAGCGCTGATTCAATTTTGGAAAATGTAAAAGTAAAATATACGGCTGATGTTTTTTCAAATAACGGAAACGGAAGCTATGCGGTTAAAGTTGCTGAAAGTTCAATTACGCTCAAAGATTCAACAATAGAGAAGGGTTTTGGTCCCGGTCTTTGGCTTGTAAATTCCAATTCAGTTGTTAAAAATGTAAAATTTATTGATTTAAATAAAAGCCAAAGCTCTCAGGAAATGGGTCATGGGGGAGTCTTTGTTTGCGGCGGAAGCCCGGAAATTAAAAATTCTTATTTTGAAAATAACAATATCGGAATTGAAACAAGTTTTAGAACTATTCAATGTCAGGTGCCGGAAACTTTTAAAATAATTGAAGGGAACCCGGTCATTGATAACAATGAGTTTGTCAGAAATAAAATTGCGATTTTGATTACCGGTTCCTCTATTCCCCATATTTCAGGAAATTACGGCACCGAAAATGGTTATAATGGGATTAAAATCCCCAGAGGAATTTCCCAGGATTCAACTTTATATTCCAATCCCAATTTTCCATATATAAGCCACGGCAGTTTTGGAGCCTCTGGTGAAAATGTTACTTTAACTATTCGAGCCGGAGTAGTTATTGGATTTTTGGGAGATGAGTCCGATTTTTCGGCAAACAAGATAATTCTGGAAATTTTGGGAACCGAAGATAAGCCCGTGCTCTTTATTCCCTGGGGTTATAGTTTGTGGCGCGGAGTTAAATTAGAAGAACTTAACCAGAACAGTAAGCTTAGAAATTTAAAAATAAAATATGCCGGCAAGGAAAAAGGAATACCAATAGCGGATGTTGCGATTCCCGCCCTAAAAATTAAAAACTGCAAAGCTCTTGAGCTAAAAGCTCTTTATGTTGAAAATTACATACCCAGGGAACCTGTTTTTATTGATGAAAGCTCTACTTTCAAAGAAGGAAGCTATTATTTTCTCAGCAAAGACGGAGAAAACCCAATTCGTTACGATTTATAGTATCGGAATTTCTAAATTCCGATACTATATAGTTGATGCGCAATAAGAGATTGATAACATATTTTATGCGATCGCACAAAATATGTTATCATTTGAATTCAGATTTTGCTGAATTTCCCAGAAAGGTCCTTAAAATACCCAAATTTTTTATTACGCGCTATCTTTAATAAAATTATGCCCAGTAATACAACTTTGGATTTCTTTCGGCAAACATTCTGCTTCACAACAAAATCTTATCTGTGATGAAAATGCCGTGATTGAAGCTAAAATTTAAATAAAGCGCCAAAAGAAAAACCACTGGGCAAGCCCCGATAGTAAGAACTGCTTGCAAATTAAATTCTTGTTTGAAAATCTAATATAGCTTTTATATCAAAATCGCTTAGGGCGTAGTCCCGTAGTGTCCCGCCAAGGCGGGACTACTACGGGGCAAAATCAAATTAAAATAACAATTAAATTCGGATTTAAAAGCAACCCCAAAATACCGGCGCTTTATTCCGAAGTTGATATACTGGGAATGAATATTAAAACTAATTGGCGTGTTGTTACCGGCGGCCCTTCTTCGGGAAAAACGAAAGTGATTGAGTATTTGGCTTTTTTGGGCTATCGTATTTTTCCCGAGGCTGCCCGACTGTTGCTCGATATTGAACAAAGTAAGGGGAAAACAATAAAAGAGCTCAGGAAAAATGAGATTGAGTTTCAGAAAAAGGTTCTTCAAATGAAAATTGAAGCCGAAAGAAGGTTGCCGCCCAAACAAATTATATTCTTTGACAGGGGAATACCTGACAGCATCGCCTATTATCGTCTTTATAGAGAAAATCCGGCTCCGGTTATTAAAGCTTCGCAGAAAAGAAAATACAAAAAAGTCTTTTTATTAGAACAATTACCTTTTGAAAAAGATTATGCCAGAATAGAGGATGAAGATTTTGCAAAAAATATTCAACAGTTGCTTTATCAATCGTATTTGGATTTAGGATATGAGGTAGTTAAGGTGCCCCTGGGGACAATTGAAGAAAGGGTTAAATTTATTTTAGCAAAAACCCAACCCTACAAAAAGGTGGCTAATATTGTGCGACCTTTCATTTAATGGGCTGTACGGGCATACTTGCTTGAATAAGTAGGAAAGGGTTCATACCGAGCAACTTCCGGTATTTTTTTATTTTTTCCTGTAAATAGTTGGTTGAAATTTTTTTATTTTATATGATTTAATTAATTTAATATTGGATAGGATGGACGAAGTAGGGGAGTATCAAGATTTTAACTACGAAATATTGACAGTATATTTTATATATGGTAAAATTAATTAGATTGACTCAGGACTGTAGGAAAAACGTAGTCGGGTTTAGCTCTGCAGTATTCTGTGTTCAATTTTTTATCAGTTAATTTTTTTCGAGTATGCAAAAAGGAACAATAGCTCGACTGACTGACAGAGGCTTTGGCTTCATATCTCGCGAAGGTGGGGAAAAAGATCTTT
>PFHB01000059.1 GCA_002783585.1 Candidatus Omnitrophica bacterium CG_4_8_14_3_um_filter_43_15 | reverse complement strand
GGTGTTAATCGCGCTTATTTTTGTTATAGCCGTTTTTATACAAAGGCATATCTTTATACTTCCTGTAAAAAAACTTACAGAATGGTTTCAGCATTTTCAAAAAGGCGACATAGATGATAAGCAGCCAATAAGAGAGCCGGGCGTTTTGGGAAATTTAGCCAGCGAGGTCGAGGAGATAGCATTAAAGATGCGTATAGCTCGTAAGACAATGTCAAAAGAAGCGGCTGTCCGCGTCAAAGAAGATGAATTATGGACTGATTCAAAACTTAAAACCCTTGTAAGGGCAAAACTGGCTGATGGCGCGCTTTTTGTTGTTTCAAACAGAGAGCCCTATATGCATGTTATTGATGATGTATCCGGTTTAGCAAAGTGTGTGCGGCCGGCAAGCGGTGTTGTAACAGCGATAGACCCAATACTGCGCGCCTGCAGCGGCACATGGGTTGCGCAGGCATCGGGTAATGCGGATAAAAAATTTGTCAATTCAAAAAACAAACTCGGCGTGCCTCCAGGAGACAACCGCTATATATTAAAAAGGGTATGGCTCACAAAAGAAGAGGAAGATGGCTATTATTACGGATTTTCAAACGAAGGCCTTTGGCCTTTATGCCATATGACGCATACAAGGCCTATCTTCCGCGACTCTGACTGGCAGACCTATAAAAAGGTTAATCAGAAATTTGCTGACGCGGTTCTTGAAGAGCTGCCTGCAAGCAGGCCTTTTATATTCATACAGGATTATCATTTTACACTTTTAGCGAAAATGATTAAAGAGAAGCGGCCGGACGTTATTATTGCTTTGTTCTGGCATATACCGTGGCCTAATCCTGAGGTGTTTTCGATATGCCCGTACCAGCATGAGATCTTAGACGGTATGTTAAGCTGCGACCTGGTTGGTTTTCACGTGCAGTTTCACTGCAATAATTTCTTGGATACCGCAAACCGGCTTCTTGAATGCCGCGTTGATACGGAAAAATTCAGCATAGTGCGCTCAGGCATGGAAACCCATGTCAGGTCTTTTCCTATAAGCGTAGACGTGTCTATGGCAATGTCTATGGTGAAGGCCGCAAGGCCTCAAAAGCAAAGAATTATAGAAGAGTATGATCTTAAGGGTAAAATTATAGCTTTAGGCGTTGAAAGGATAGATTATACAAAAGGCATAATAGAAAGAGTACTTGCTATAGACAGATTTCTTGAAAAAAATCCGGAATACAAAAACAAGTTTGTATTTATTCAGCTTGCCGCCCCAAGCAGGACGCATATAAAACGCTATCACGACCTGATAGCCGAGATAGACGAGCTTATTGAAAAGAAAAACTGGAAATATTCCAATGGGGCATGGAAGCCGATAATATATTTAAAAAAGCAGTTTTCTCCTGAGGAAATAGCCCCGTTTTATGCTTTAGCCGATGTTTGCATTGTAAGCTCGCTGCATGACGGGATGAACCTTGTCGCAAAAGAATTTATAGCCTCAAGGGAGGATTTAGGCGGCTCTTTGATTTTAAGCAGTTTTACAGGCGCATCAAAAGAGCTTACAGACGCCATACAGATAAACCCGTATGCAATAGAAGAATTCGCTGACAGCATAAAACTGGCTGTGGAGATGCCGCAGGCTGAAAAAAGGCGGCGCATGGAAAATATGCGCAGGGTGGTTTCGGAAAACAATGTTTATAAATGGGCAGCGAGTATAATTACTGATTTAACCGCATTGGGTTGAGAAGGAGGCGCTTGATATGGATATAAGTTTTATTTTTTCTGAAAAAGTTCTGTCAGAAGCCGTGATACCTGTGGCTGTATTTATCGGGACGGTTATAATCGGTTATATAGCGAGAAAAATATTATTTTCCAGGGTTTCGCGCTGGGCCAGCCATACAAAAACGCAGATAGACGATATAGCGCTGGAGGCGGCAAAGGCGCCGTTTATAATATGGTTTATCATGCTCGGGATATATTTTAGTTTAGCGGTTTCGCATATGCCGGAAAACGTAGTTCGTATTGCAGGGAAAATGTTTTTTGTTCTCGGCGCGATTTCAGCAATGATGGTTTTATCAACCGTGATCTCAAAATCCATAAGCGCGTATTCGAGTAAAATAAATACAGCCCTGCCGGTTACAAGCGTTACCCAGAATATTACGCGGTTGGTAGTTTTCGGCATAGGCATACTTATAATACTTAATAGTTTCGGAGTGAGCATTACGCCAATACTTGCGACTCTGGGCGTAGGAGGCCTTGCTGTTGCGCTGGCCTTGCAGGACACATTATCAAACCTGTTCGCGGGGTTTCATATAACAGTCGCCAGGCAGGTGAGAATAGGCGACTATATCAAGCTTGAGTCAGGAGAGGAAGGGTATGTTATAGATATAAATTGGCGCACTACAAAGATAAGGATGCTTCCTAATAATGTTGTCTTGGTGCCAAACGATAAATTGGCTAAAGTGATAATAACAAATTATTATCTTCCGGAAAAAGAAATGGCTGTTTTGATAAATGTAGGCGTGCATTACAACAGCGACCTTAAGAAAGTCGAAAAAGTAACATGTGAAGTGGCAAAAGAGGTTATGAAAGAAGTGCTCGGAGGCGTTCCGGGATTTGACCCCTTTATAAGGTATCACACATTCGGGGATTTCAGCATAAATTTTACAGTGATACTGCGCGCGAAAGAATTTGTGGACCAGTATCTTGTTAAACACGAATTTGTAAAGCGCCTGCATGAGCGCTACGCCAAAGAAGGCATTAATATACCGTATCCTATAAGGGCTATAAACTACGATCAGGAAAAAGCGGGATAATATGAAACATGTTTTTAAAAGCTGGCCTGGTATAGCAAAGGCGCTATGTTTGAGCAGTATAATATTGTTTCTTGATTGTGACGGCACTTTAGCGCCGATAGCGCCGGCTCCTGATAAGGCCAGAGTTCCTTCAAAGACAAAACATATACTTAAACAGATTGCCGGCATAAAAAGCGTTAAGATAGCTGTTATAAGCGGCAGGTCTTTAAAAAGTGTAAAACGCCTGGTTGGTGTGCCGGGCATAATATATAGCGGCAACCATGGTTTCCAGATAGAAGGCCCAAAGATAAAACATAGCCCCAATCTTTTAAAATACGCGCATGCCGTAAAAGAAATAAAACGCGCCCTTATCAGAAGATTAAAAGGCATAAAAGGGGTGTTGATAGAGGATAAAGGTATTACCTTGTCCGTTCATTACAGGCGCGCGCCTGCCTCGAGGCAGCGTTTGGTAAAGACTATTTTTCATGAAATCGTTAATTCTCATCCTGAGAAAAATAAAATTATGGTAAAACCCGGCAAAAAGGTTTTTGAAGTAAGGCCCGCGCTTGACTGGAACAAGGGCAGCGTTGTCCTGCGGCTTTGCGGAAAAAACTTGCCAATTTATATAGGAGATGATATAACAGACGAAGATGCCTTCAGGGTTTTAAAGAATAAAGGCATTACGGTGTTTGTAGGCTCATCCCGCCGTTCGCTTGCCCAATATTATCTTAAAAACACACAAGAGGTTTACGGGTTTTTAAAAAGGATTTATAGTTTAAAGAGAGGTTAAAGCATGCCGGAATTAATAAAAGCCAAAGAGCCTTTCAGGTTTTATACGCGCCTGCACCTGTCAGAGCTTACCGGTTTTAAGGCAACGACGCTTGAAGAATTGCTTGATTTAATGAAAGAGGTGCCCGGTTCATGTATATATCATCACACGCACAGGTTTCTGCAACAGCATCAGTATCTTTCGCCTGAGCCGCCCAATGATTTTGCTTATTGGGTAAATAGCGCCCTTGGAGAAGATGAGCTTGCGGAAAGATTGGCCAGCATAGATACAGTGCAGTTTTCCACTATACGCGGTTTGCGCGAGGAGATGATAGCGAAAATAGAGCAGTATATTAAAGCCAACCCAAAGTCAAAACGTAAGTTCGCAGAGGAAGCCCAGGAATTTCACTTTATCAAATCAGTAAGCTTTATACTTCCCACCAAATATGTGGTAAATGATCTCAAGGAATTCATAGATGTGCTTGCGAAGATAACAATGGATTCCGTGTATTTTCATATCTTTGAAGCGCGGCTGCGGCTTGAAAAAAAGACAAACGATTTTTCTTACTGGATAGAAACATCAATAGGAAATAAAAAACTCGCGGATAAAATAGCAAACCTGGATCCTTACACGCACACGTTGGAGGATTTAAGGGACACATTAATTAAGATCATAGAAAAGAGCGTATAATCATGGAACGGTTGGGCGAATATATACCCATAGTAGGGCAGTCGATAATAGACGACCTTAAGCTTTTGGCAGAGCGTTTAAAAGGCAAGGTTATACAGCAGGTCAATTCCACTTCTGTCGGAGGCGGGGTTGCCGAGATTTTAAACAGGATGATCCCTCTTTTAAAGGAGCTTGGCGTTGACAGCCGCTGGGACTTTATAAAAGGAGGGGCGCAGTTTTTTGACGTTACCAAAAAATTTCATAACGCCCTTCACGGAAAAAAAGAGGATATTACAAAGCATGATTTTGAGATTTTTGAAGATACAAGCAGAAAGAATATAGAGGAACTTGATACATACGGCGATATTGTTTTTATACACGATCCGCAGCCTGTAGCCCTGGTAAAAAAGAAAAAGGGCAACAAATGGGTTTGGCGCTGCCATATAGATGTTTCAAGGCCGAATAAAGATGTCTGGAATTTTTTAAAAGGGTATATAAAAAATTACGATTCAGCCGTATTTTCGGCTCCGAGCTTTTGCCAGAAAATGCCGATAAGGCAGTTTCTTATATCTCCGTCGATAGACCCTTTAAGCGATAAAAACCGGGAGCTGCCCCAGCAGGAGATTGACGCCGTATTAAGAAAGTACGAAATAGAGGCGGACAAGCCGATAATTACCCAGATATCGCGTTTTGACCGGCTTAAAGACCCTGTGGGCGTTATAGACGCGTATCTGCAGGTAAAAAAATATATAGATTGCCAGCTTATTTTAGCCGGAGGCACTGCTGTTGATGACCCTGAAGGCGCCGAGGTTTTAGCCGAGGTCAGGGAAAAAGCCAAAAAAGACAAGGATATACATATCCTGCTCCTGCCGCAGAACGATTTAGAGGTTAATGCCTTGCAGCGCGCTTCCACTATTATAATGCAGAAGTCGTCAAGGGAGGGTTTTGGCCTGACTGTTTCAGAGGCGTTGTGGAAGACAAAGCCGGTAGTCGCCACTGACACAGGCGGTATACCGCTTCAGATAAAGCACAAGTATTCAGGGCTTTTATGCCATTCTATAGAAGGAGCCGCGTTTGCGATAAAGCAGCTTCTAAACAGCCCGGGCTACGCAAAGAAACTGGCTGAAAACGGCAGAGAACATGTGAGAAATAATTTTCTTATAACCCGCCATATACGAGATTATATGCTTTTATTCCTTTCCTTATATCACCCGGAAGATGTTGTAAGCCTGTAATTTATAATGAAAAGCAAAGTATATTTTATAAGCGTAAAAAATTCTGATACCACTCAGGCGATAACAGAAAAATTCATCCGGCTCATCGCTGAAAGCGCCATCCTTGATTTTATAAAACCCAATGATAAGGTTGCAGTCAAGCTGCATTTCGGCGAAGAAGGCAATACCGGTTTTGTAAAGCCCGAATACCTTAAAGTTATTACAAGCGCCATAACGCGGCATGCCGCATCGCCAGTGCTTGCAGACACAAATACTCTGTATCGCGGAAGAAGGATGGCGTCCGAAGGCCATAAAAAGATTGCTTATGAGCACGGTTTTACTCCGGAAGTTTGCGGCGCGCCTGTTGTTATAGCCGAAGGAAATATCGAGGTGCCTGTGGCAGGAAAGTTTATTGCCAAGGCAAAGGTGGCGCCTTTATTTATTGAATCCGACGCATTGGTTGTTGTCAGCCATTTTAAAGGCCATATAATGGCAGGTTTTGGCGGCGCCTTAAAAAATGTAGGTATGGGTTGCGCATCCAGGCAGGGCAAGCTCGCCCAGCATTCTGATGTTGCGCCGCTGGTGAGAGTTAAAAACTGCACCGGTTGCGGTGAATGCGAAAAGGTATGCCTGGCGGATGCCATAAGTATAATAAACAATAAATCGCAGATAGATTCCAAAAAATGCATAGGCTGCTCAAGCTGTATAGCAGCCTGTCCTCACAACGCTATTGATGTGCATTGGGAGTCGGGCGCGGGCAATATTCAGGAGAAGATGATAGAGCATGCCAAGGCAGTGCTGGATACAAAAAAACACAAGGCGGCATTTTTTAATTTTGCGATAAAAATTACAAAAGAATGTGATTGCCTGGCAAAGGATGACCCCAGAATTTCGCCTGATGTCGGTATATTTGCCTCATCGGATCCGGTCAGCATAGACAAGGCGTGTTTTGATATGGTAAATGTTGCCTGCGGCATGGATGTATTCAAACAGGTGTGGCCTGAGAGGGACGCTTTAAAGCAGTTAAGGTATGCCCGGGTAATTGGTATTGGCAATTTAGATTATGAATTGATAAAATTGTAACCGTATGATATAATTCCAGCCGGAGGATAGCATGACTATAAAAGAAGCTTTGGATACATCTTTTGATATGGAGAAGCAGGGATATGATTTTTATATCAAGGCGTCAAATAAGGCCAAAAGCGCGGCAGCTAAAAAGATATTTCAGGCGCTGGCAGAAGATGAAAACAGGCATATAGACGCCATTAAAAAATATTCTGAAAATTTGGCCGGGGATTTGGCTATGCCTAAATTGTCTATTGCCATGCCGGAGCATGCGGATATAAACAAAAGGCTTCTTTTTGGCAAAGGCCCTAAAGAGGCGCTTAAAGGTATCTCAGCTGACAGTGGCCAGCTTAAGGCTTACGAGATAGCCATGGATTTGGAGACAAGAGGGTATAATTTTTATGAGAAGGCGGCAAATTCAATAGAAGATAAAAACATTAAGGAGCTGTATAAATTTCTGATAAAGGAAGAGAAGGCGCATTATAGTATAATAGCGTCTACCTATGATTATCTTAAGGCGCCGCAGGATTTGTTTTTTAAGGAAGAAAAATCAATAATGGAGGGTTAGATCATGGCTTTGATACCGATGAGAATGATTTTACAGGCAAGTTTGGATGCTTACAAGACAGGCAAGCCTTATGCTATAGGCGCCTATAACGTAAATAACATGGAACAGATACAGGGCATAATGATGGCTGCCAACAAAACGCAGTCGCCTGTTATTATACAGGCAAGCCGCGGAGCGTTGAAATACGCGGACATGGATTATTTAAAACATCTTATGCTGGCGGCCGCTGAGCTTAATCCGGGCATACCAATAGCCATGCATTTAGACCACGGCAACAGCCTTGACACTGTAAAAAAAGCGATAGCCCTTGGTTTTACTTCTGTTATGATAGACGGCTCCCTGATAGAAGACGGCAAGACAGCCTCAGACTACGAATATAATGTGAAAGTGACAAAGGCCGTTGTTGATTACGCGCATAAGTTTGGGGTTACGGTTGAAGGCGAACTGGGGACGCTTGGCGGCATAGAAGACGGAGTTGGTTCAGGCAAGATTCACCTGACAGACCCCAATCAGGCAGTGAAGTTCGTAAAAGAAACAGGCGTTGATGCGCTTGCTATAGCAATAGGCACGTCGCACGGCGCTTATAAATTTAAGGAAGAACCGAAAATCGCTTTTGATATAATAGAAAAAATCCGCAAAACGATACCGGATGTATTTCTGGTTTCACACGGCTCTTCAAGCGTGCCGCACGAGTTGATAGACCTTATCAATAAATACGGCGGCAATATGCAGAAGACTATGGGCGTGCCTGTTGAAAGCCTGCAAAAAGCTATAAAGCTCGGGATTAATAAAATCAACGTTGATACCGACGGCAGGCTTGCCGTTACAGCGGCAATAAGGAAGGTTTTTGTTGACAGCCCTGATAAATTTGATCCAAGGGATTACCTTAAGCCTGCCAGGGAGGCCCTGTCAAATATTATTGCCCAGAGGATGACGGCTTTCGGCACAGCGGGGCATATAAAATATGTCAAGACAGCTACTCTTAAAGATATGATAAAACTTTATGAAAACAGCCCAGCGTAAAAATCCTGACATATTCGCGCTGTTTCTTCCTGAAATCAGGAGCCTACTGGCAGCCAAGGATTTTACAGGCTTAAAACAGGTGCTTAAAAATATTCGTTCTGTTGATATTGCCTATGGATGGAGGCATCTTGAATCGCAGGATAAAATTTTTATTTTTAAGCTTTTCTCCGCCAAAAGGGCCGTGGAGGTTTTTGAAAGCCTGAATCTTAGCGAGCAGGAATATATACTGAACAACCTTGAAAATGCCGATGTCTCGCAGATTATAAACGAAATGGCGCCTGATGAAAGGGCAGACCTTTTTAAGGACCTGCCGCAGAAGGTTTCAAAAAAGCTGTTTAAATTTGTAAACAAGACAGAAGAACAGAATTTAAGGCAGCTTTTAAATTATGAAGAGGGCACAGCCGGCAGCTTGATGACAACAGACCTTGTTGAAATTAAAAAGGATATGTCGGCAAGGCAGGCGATAATTAGCCTTCAGGAGAACCTTCGCTCTGACTTTAACGAAAACGTTTATTCTGTATTTGTGACGGATGAAAACCACAAGCTTCTGGGAAGTATTTCCCTGCAGGACCTTATAAAGGCCCCGCCTGATATATTGATCAAGGATGTAATGGTGAGCGTGGAACTTGTAAAAATAGATCCGAATACTCCGCAGGAAGAGGTTTCCACGACATTTAAAAAATATGACCTTTTTGACGCGCCGATCGTAAATAAGGATAATCTGCTCGTAGGTATAATTACGGTTGACGATATAATCGAGACAATAGAAAAACGCAGCACCAGGGATTTGTATGAAATAGGAAAAATGGATGCCAGAGGCGGCGAGATTATAAGCTATGCCACGGCAACCATGTTTGACCTTGTCAAGCGCCGCGCCGGATGGCTGATTTTGCTTCTTGTATTTGATTTTTTAACAGGCACTGTGCTTAAGAGCTTTCAAAATGTGTTAAGTTCCGTGGTGGCGCTGGCGTTTTTTATACCGATGCTTCTTGATACCGGAGGTAACGCGGGCGCTCAGGCGTCTATAACGATTATAAGAGGCCTTGCTACAGGAGATGTCAATTTCAAGAACGTACTTAAAGTTATAAAGCTTGAATTTGCGGCAGCGCTTTTGATGGGTGTAATTGTAGGTATTGTTGCCTTTGCAAGGGCGCTCTTGTTACAAAAAGATTTCTTTATTGCCGGCGTAGTAGGCATAAGCATGCTTTTTATCGCGATACTTGCTATAGCTACCGGCATTTTCCTGCCGCTTGCGTCAAAAAAGGTCGGGCTTGACCCTGCTGTGCTGGCAGGCCCGATTACCACCAGCATAGTCGATGTCGTGGGCCTTATAATATATTTTAAGATAGCCCAGCTTTTTATCCCAGCCCTTCAGTATTAAACTGTCCCTATATAACTTGTAAGTGTCCGGTGAGGATGCCAGGAGAGTTTGGCTTTTTTAAGATTGGCAAGGCCTGAATCGTCCATTGTGTTGATGTATTTTGCTTCTTTTGCGATATCCTGCGCAAGGTGGCTGAATATAAATTGGCTAAGGCCTTTTATGGTTGTATCAGCGGTTTCAAAGACGACGCAATACGTATCGGTATTCATTTCAAACGCGAACGTATAGGCGCGTATTTTTTCATCTATGTCAACAACCCTGCCTGTAAGCCCCAGTTCTTCATAATCAAGCATTGCCTTTTTATGGGCAGAGAAGCTATCAGCGATAAGTTGATGATATACGCTGTCGTGCGTCCCCATCTTTCTTTTAGCCCAGCTGCTATACAGGTTTAGGCATTCATCAATATCGCTTATTACAAAAGGTCTGTAAATAAATTTGTTGTTTTTTATGAAATTATTCTTTGCGGCGCGCTGCGAGGAGAATCTATTGCCTTTTAATTCCGCAATATCTTTGGCTAGGTATATATACTCGTCTGTATTTTTGTGGATTTTTATTCCGGCGCCTTCAAACGCCTTAATTTCTTTCTCAGCGATATTTTCGATACGGCCTCCGGGTTTTAATAAATGCATACCTTTAGGCGAGGAAATCAGCATGTTGAATTCATTTTTATATTCGTAAAATACGCACAGGTTATTGTCAATAATCTTCCATAATATGTTGAATAAATCCGACCATATGTATATATTAACGAATGACCTCGCGGAATACTCTGAATTGTTCAGATATTTATTAAATAAGGGTTTGTGTTCAAGCGCGAGCGCTTTAAACCCGCCCAGGTTTTTTATCGTTGTAATCTTTATCGTATCCGGCTGGTATGGCATTACGAAGCTGTGCGGCAGGCTGGTGTAGTTGAACTCAGGGTGGCCGGTTATCACTTTCGCATAAGGGCATTTGGCATCAAGGACAAGGACTATATTTTCGTATTCCTTGTTATATGTAACCATGAAGGGATAGAGCTGGCAGTCAAGCGGCCTGTGCGCGTATATATTGCAGGAATTTGATTCCGGAGAGAAATTTTGGCAGATAAATATGTCTTTGTGAGGTTTAAGCGATAACCGGCAAGTGCTATCTGAAAAAGAATCGCTCAACAAAACCGGCGCATACCGGCTGTTTTGCTGAACGAACCTGCAACACGCATCACATTTTAAACAAATTTCATTCGGTACAAATTGTTTTAACAATTATTGCTGCGCCTGGTTTAAATATGACTTTAATTTTTCCCAGGTTTTCTTTCCGGCCTTGCCGTCAGCTGTTAAGCCATTTTGCTGCTGAAATTCTGTTAAGGCCTTTTTGCTGGCAGGGCCTATTTTGCCGTCAATAGCGCCCTTGTAAAACCCGGCATTCTTAAGGGCCATCTGTATGTCCTGGTTGCTGGGAAGAAAGCTTGCTTCCTGCGTGTTTTCCGGCATTTGCGCAGCGCTTGTTTCAACCGGCAGGCCTTCTTTGGTAACCATGTTTGTAGACGATTTTCCGTCAACGCTGATTGACATAGGGATGGTCATTTCCATAGATTCGGCAGAGTTTTCTTTTTTAGCGCAGCCTGCGGCTAAAAGTCCCGCAAGAATCAATACTGTAAATAGTGTTATAAATTTTGGCATAGCGTAACTCCTTTCAAATCAAAATCATTTTTTCTTTTTGTGCATATTCAGTTCTTCCTGAAGCTTGTTTTTTTCTGAAGTAAGGGTGTCAACCTGTATAGAGAAACCGACTTTTTCCTGTAATATCTTATCGTATTCAGCCTTTAACGCCAATTTTTCGCTGAACAGCGTGTCGTAACTTGTCTTTAAAGCTATTTTTTCATTTAATATCTTGTCATGTTCTGCTTTAAAAGCGTCTTTTTCGCTTAAGGCAAGCGCCAGCTTGTCCTGTGTGGCTTTGTTTTCTTTTACCAGTTCATCATATTTGTTTTTGGAAACGCCGCAGCCGTTTAGCGTAAATACAAATACCGCAAGAATCGGTATTAAAATAAATATCCTGCAAGAATTTTTCATTACAAGGATTCTATCATAATCGCATTGCCAATGCAAGTAAAATCTGATAGAATAAAACCATAAAAATGCAGCCAAAACTATTGGTTTCAGACAGCAAGAATAGAATATTTGATGTAAGCTCAATGGCCGCGGCAGGGATGAAGGCGGGCAATTTTTACCCGTTGAGGAAAGATGAATTAATCCCATTGCCTTATGGCAGTGAACTTTTTATGCTCCAAGACAGGATCCCTGTAGGGTTTGGCAATAAGCCTGTGCCGGGCGGAGTTTTTCCGGTGGCTGCATTTTTGTCTCCCGGTTATACGGTAACATACAACGCTGCCTATATAGAAAAATCCGACGCAAAACTGCTGCCGTTATTTTCTTATGCAGCGGTTTGCTGGTATAAAGGCGGATTTTATACAACGGCTGTAAAGGTGGATCGTGAAAAAAGGCAGGACTTGCGCCTTATGGATATCGGACTTTTGCGCAGTAATGTCCGCAGGTTCAGAAAGATCTTTCCTAAAAACAGGCTTATAAGGCATCTTGTGTCATGCGCCTGCGTTTACGGATGCCCTGCGGCAAAAAATTTTTTCCTTCAGCGTTATGAATGCCCGCTTCCGGCATCGCCTCATTGTAATTCGGGCTGCATCGGCTGTATAAGCGTCAGCCATTCAAAGACATGCCCGCATGTGCAGCCGCGCATAAAATTTATCCCGACAGCGTCGGAAATTGCGGAAGTTGCCCTGTATCACATTAAGGCTGTCAGGGATCCTGTTGTTAGTTTCGGCCAGGGATGCGAGGGCGAGCCTCTTATGGTGTCCGCAGTGCTTGAAGAGGCGATCAAGCTTATAAGGGCCAAAACACAAAAAGGCGTAATAAATTTAAATACCAACGCCAACTCTCCTGAAAAGATAAAAAAGCTGCGCTTTGCCGGCTTAGACAGTATTAGGGTAAGCTTAAACAGCTTAAGAGAGCGGTTTTATAATATTTATTACAAGCCGAAAAATTATACGTTCAGCGATGTTTTATCGTCTGTAAACGCAATGAAGTCTTCAGGCGGATTTGTTTCGATAAACTATCTTGTAATGCCGGGCTTTACTGATTTAAGGGGCGAGGCAGCCGCGCTTTATAATTTTATCAGGGATACGAAGATAGATATGATACAATGGCGTAATCTGAATTACGACCCTGTTGACTATTTTAAAAAGATGAAAATAACACGGACAGCCCCGGATGAATTAATCGGGGTGAAGCGGCTCATAGAAGAAACTGACAAACGTTTTCCGGGATTAAGGCATGGATATTTTAACCCGAAGTTTATATGACGCAGTTATAATAGGCGCGGGCCCGGCAGGCATCATGGCTGCCATAACCGCATCAAGGCGCAACCGCAGGGTTATCCTGCTTGAGAAAATGCCTTCTGTGGCAAGGAAGCTTTTGATTTCAGGCAAGGGCAGGTGCAACCTGACTAATTCAGGTAATATTGATAAATTCCTGGAAAAGTTTTCTCCTTCAGGAGTTTTTTTAAGAAACGCATTCTCAAGATTTTTTAATGACGACCTGATAGCGTTTTTTGAGGAATCAAGCTGCCCGCTTAAAACAGAAAGAGGAGGCAGGGTATTTCCTTTATCTGACTCCTCGGCTGATATACTCAATGCCCTTAAGCAGCATCTTGAAAAAAATAATGTCAAGATTGCGCGCGATGAGGAAGTTGTCGATATCTATATTGAAAAATACGGAATAAAATGCGTCGCTGCAAAAAGCGGCCGCAAATACTACGCGATGAGCGTTGCTGTATGCACCGGGGGTTTGTCTTATCCGTTAACCGGATCAACGGGATTCGGTTTTTCCATGGCAAAAAATATGGGCCATAATGTTATAGCCGCCTCGCCGGGGCTTGTGGGCGTTGTGGTAAAATCCGTAATGCCGAGAAACCTCGAAGGCCTTTCTCTGGAAAATGTTTCTTGCGCTGTGCATACAGGCGGTAAAATCATTGATAGCCGTCAGGGGGATATGATATTTACTTATTCCGGTTTGTCAGGCCCCGTTATACTTGATTTAAGCGGTTTGATATATGATTTGCTGCAAAAAGACAAGCAAGTTTTTGTAAGCATAAATCTAAAACCCGGCCTGGATATTAAAAAACTTGACGCAAGGCTGCAAAGGGAGTTTTTAGAGCAACCCTTAAAGATACTTAAAAATATACTCATTCAGCTTTTACCTGCGCGGCTTGTCCCTGAATTCTTGAAATACTGCGCTTTAAACCCTGCCAAAAAAGCCAACCAGATAACAAAGGATGAGAGAAAAAAGCTTATGGAAAGCCTTTTTGATTTCAGGTTTGAAATAGTAAGGACAGGCCCGATAAAAGATGCTATAATAACGCGCGGCGGAGTGTCAACCAGGCAGATTAATCCAAAGACAATGGAATCCAGGGTTATCAAGGGCGTTTATTTTGCCGGCGAGGTAATAGACGTTGATGCCAAGACAGGCGGATACAATATGCAAGCCGCTTTTTCAACAGGCTATGTATGCGGAGAAAACCTATAATCTAAAAACCAAAGACCGAGCCCGGGGCGGTCTTTGAAGGGTAGAATATGGAAAGAAAAGAAAAACTGGTAGAAGGAACTGTTTATCATATTTTTAATAGAAGTATCGCAGATTTCAAGATATTCAATAACGATCTTGAATATCTGCGGATAAAAAATATGATAAGATACTATCAAATAGAAAGCGCAGATTTTAAGTTCTCTAAATTTATAACGCTTGAAAAAATCAAAGAAGACGGATTCAACAGCAGTTTTATTTCTTTTTCACAGGGAAAAGAAAAACTGGTGCAAATAATCGCTTATTGTATCATGCCTACTCATTTTCATTTAATTTTGAAACAGTTGAAAGAAAAAGGCATATCGATTTTTATGAGAAATATTCTTAATAGCTATAGCCATTATTTTAATATTAAACATAAAAGAAAAGGTCCTTTATGGGAAAGTAGATTTCAGAATAAATTTGTAGAAACTGACGAACAGTTGTTACATCTCACGAGATATGTGCATTTGAATCCAGTAACTGCTTTTTTGGTTGATAAACCGGAGCAATGGCTATGGTCTTCATACAATGAATACTTATCAAAAGTAGATAAAGATGAGAAAGTTTGTGATTATGAGGGTATTTTGGATGTTGAGCCGGTTTCCTACGGGGCGTTTACTGATGAAAGAATTGATTATCAGAGAGAATTGGCAAAGTTAAAAGATTTATAAAGACCGAGCCCGGGGCGGTCTTTTGGTAGAGCGGAGAGAATTTATGAGGTTTATACTTGCTTCTGCATCAAGGCGCCGCACAGATATACTCAAGTCATGCCGTATAAGGCATAAGATTTTTGTTACAGGAATAAAAGAGGCAAGCCACGGCAGGTTTCATGCGGCAAGGCTTGTTATTGAGAACGCTAAAAGAAAGGCCCGCGCCGCGGCCGGGAATTTCAAATCAGGCATTGTATTGGGAGCAGATACGGTAGTTTTATTTAAAGGAAAAAATATAGGCAAGCCAAAAACCGCCATGCATGCGCGAAAGATGCTTAAGTCGTTCAGCGGCCGCCATATTGTTGTGTACACCGGGCTTTTTCTTATTGATGTTGTATCAGGCAGATGCGTTTATGGCGTTGAGAAAACCGGCTTAAAAGTAAAGAAGATAATACCCGCGGATATTGACAAATATCTTGCCGCGCTCGGGCCGCCGGATAAAGCAGGCGGTTTTTCTATAGAAGGCGCCGGGTCTTTGATATTTGACGATATAAGAGGTTCTTATTTTAATGTGCTCGGGCTTCCGATGGCCAAACTCGCAGAATTATTTAAAAAATTAGAGTACGACATATTTGATTTTATGAGGTGAAATATGAAAAAGTTTTTAGTTTTAAGTTTTAGTTTTTCGCTTTTCGCTTTAAGTTTTACGCTTAATTGTTATGCCGATTTTAACGATTATCTTGATTATCTCGGCAAAGAGCGCGGGCATTTTGGCGTAAAGAGCGAAAATACCCTGGGCGCCGGCGAAAAGTTTTTTATAGGAGGCGATATAAACGACCTTGGCACATCCATCAAGGCCCTTGCCGAAAAAAAGCCTTTTTTATCCGAAAAACAGACAATCGGCATTGAAGCAGGGGCGGCATTTCTTGATGATAAAAGATACAAGCAGGAGACGCCCGTTATCGGGGCATATGTTTATACGGACATGGATGAATACACCAGGTTTAGCTCCGAGATTAAATATTCGCAGCCGGAAATTTATCATGTAAGCGATGCTGCCGATGAGCGCATAAAAAAGCACGTCGGGTCCAATAGCGTCAGCGCGCTGTTATTCAGATGTGAAAACTCGCCCGTTGATAATGATGATTATCCGACGTCAGGCCGCAAGACGGACATGGCTTTTGAGGTTTCATCGCAGGCGCTTGGCAGTGACTTTAATTTTTTAAGGTTAACCGCAGGCAACGCTTTTTATTATACCCCGGTAGAATTAAATAACCCTTTAAGCAGATTAACGTTCGCTTTTATTCAGCAGGCCGGATTTATGAACAGGTTTGCCGGAGATGATGAGATTCCTTTTTTTGAAAGGTTTTACGCTGGCGGCACCACAACAGTGCGCGGTTATATGCCGCGCTATCTTGGCCCCAGAGATAAGGATGACGAACCGATAGGAGGTAACTGCATGGCGGCCTGGACGCTTGAGGCGCGTTATCCTGTGTGGAAAGATATAAAAGCAGCGCTTTTTTATGACCAGGGCAATGCATGGGAAAAGACAGCTGATTTAAACCTGAACGATACTAAGTCCGGAGTAGGTGCGGGCTTGAGGTGGGTGACGCGCTTCGGCACGGCCCGCCTTGATTACGGTTACGGGTTAAACGGCAATACCCGCCAGCGCGGAGGCAGAGTGCATGCAGGTTTGGGCATGAGGTTTTAGAAATGCTAAACTTAAAACAGAAAAAAAGGCTGCTTGGCATTGCCAGAAAAACAATAGAAGAGTATCTTTCTACCGGCAGGAAGCCTGATTTTACAGAAACAGACGCTGATTTAATACAGGCCTGCGGCGCGTTTGTGACCTTGCATGAAAATGGCGAACTTCGAGGGTGCATAGGAAATATTATATCTCAAAAAGCGCTTTATGAAACAATCATAGATATGGCAATAGCCGCCGCTGTTGCTGATCCGAGGTTCGCGCCGGTAAAAAAAGAAGAACTTAAAAATATTGAAATCGAAATATCAGTTTTATCGCCGCTGAAAAAGATTAGCGATATAAGCGAATTCCGGCTTGGCACGCATGGAGCGCTGGTGAGGAAAGGCTTAAATTCAGGCCTGTTTCTGCCGCAGGTTGCAACAGAAACCGGTTGGAATAAGGAAGAATTTTTATCAAACCTGTGCGCGCATAAAGCCGGGCTTGCCAAAGATGCATGGAAAGATAAATCCTGCGAAATACATGTGTTTACTGCCGATGTATTTTCGGAAAAACAATCAAAATGAAAAAGGTTTTTGTATTTTTAGTCGTCTTAAGCATAGCGGCAGTATCTTTTGCCGATAACTGCCCAATAGCTAAATTTTATAAGGTTGACAGCGGCATTTATCGCGGGGCCGCACCAGGTGAAAAGGGCATGCAGCATCTTAAAGACAAAGGTATCAAAGCCATAATAGACCTTAGAACCGGGAAGGCCTCTGTACTGAAGGAAAAACGGCTTGCTGAGAAGTTAGCGATAAGATATATTAATATTCCGTTAAACCCTATTTATGGCCTGCCTGAACAAAAACAGGTTGAAATGTTTTTAAAAATAACCAAAGACCCAAAAAACAGGCCTGTTTTTATCCATTGCCATAACGGCGTGCACAGGACAGGCAGGATGGTAGCTGTTTACCTGAAGGATGCTTTAGAATGAATCGTAAAGATTTATTGTCGGCATATAAAAAAAGAAAAAAAGAAATAAAACAACGCCTGGCGCAGTTTAACCGCGTCCGCAAACTTGGTAACAAGAGGTTGTTTAAGGAATTGTGTTTTTGTATATGCACCCCGCAATCAAAGGCAGTTAATTGCGATAAGGCGATACAACAGCTTGTTAAGGCAAAAGCGTTGTATAATGCCGTGCCTGAGGATATAGCTAGATATCTTAAAGGTTTGGTACGTTTTCATAATAACAAGGCGAAATATATAGTCCGGGCCAGGAAAATATTTTTTGACAGGCCTGAATTGAACCGCAAATGGCTTGTTAAAAATATCAAGGGCCTGGGGCTTAAAGAGGCCAGTCATTTTTTAAGAAACATAGGCCTTGGAAGTGACTTGGCTATAATAGATAGACATGTATTGACAAATCTCAGCAGGTGTGGTGTAATAAAAAGGATACCTGAAAGCATTTCAGCCAAACAATACCTTATAATTGAAGATAAAATGCGCAGGTTTTCCAAAGATATAGGCATTCCTATGGTAGAGCTTGATTTATTATTTTGGTCCGAAGAAACAGGGCATATTTTTAAATAATATATATAATAAGGAGAAGTCCATGGCTAAAAAAACAAAGGCAGACGTATTAAAAATTGTAAAAGAGCGCAAGGTTAAATTTATACGCTTGTGGTTTACGGATGTTTTGGGTTTTTTAAAAGGATTCGCCATTACATCAGATGAACTGGAAAATGCGCTTGATGAGGGCATGGGTTTTGACGGTTCTTCCATAGAGGGGTTTGCGCGTATAGAAGAATCCGATATGATCGCAAGGCCTGACATGGATACATTTGCCATACTTCCATGGCGCTCAGGAGACGAATACAGCGTAGCCAGGATGTTTTGCGATATATACGAGCCAAGTGGCAAGCCGTTTGAGGGCGATCCGCGCTATGTTTTAAAGCGCATGCTTGCAAAGGCAAAGGCCATGGGTTTTACATATAATGTCGGGCCTGAGCTTGAATTCTTTTATTTCAAGGATTCGCAGGTTCCCCAGCCGCTGGATAACGGCGGGTATTTTGATCTTGTGCCGCTTGATGTGGCGCAGGATTTAAGGCGCGATACAATATTTATATTGCAGCAACTTGGCATTCAGGTTGAATATAGCCATCATGAGGTTGCTGCAAGCCAGCATGAGATAGATCTTCGTTATAAAGACGCCCTTACAATGGCCGATAACGTTATGACATACCGGCTTGTGGTAAAAGAAATTGCCAGAAAACACGGAGTTTATGCGACATTTATGCCAAAGCCCATATTCGGAATAAACGGTTCAGGTATGCATGTTCATCAGTCATTGTTTAAAGGCGATAAGAACGCGTTTTTTGACGCCAAGGGTAAATATAATCTTTCAGAAACCGGCCAGGCGTATACTGCAGGCCTGTTAAAGCATGCGCCTGAAATAACATCTATCACAAGCCAGTGGGTTAATTCTTACAAGCGGCTTGTGCCGGGATATGAAGCGCCTATTTATATTTGTTGGGCGCAGATGAACCGTTCTGCGCTTGTGCGCGTGCCTATGTATAAACCAGGCAAGGAAAAAGCAACGCGTATTGAATATCGGTCTCCTGACCCGGCGTGTAACCCGTATCTTGCGTTTTCGGCGATGCTTGCCGCAGGGCTTGAAGGGATAGAAAAGAAATATAAACTTGCGCCTCCGGCAAATGATAATATTTATCATATGAGTGATGAAAAAAAACTCAAGGCCGGCATAAAATCTTTGCCTGAAGATTTGTTTGAGGCGATAAAGATTACAGGAAGCAGTAAACTGATAAAAGAATCATTGGGAGAAAAGGTTTTTGAGTATTTTATCCGGAACAAAAAAATGGAATGGGATGAATATAAAGCCCAGGTTACACAGTACGAAATAAACAAATACCTGCCTATACTATAAAAATACCCTTATGAAGATAATGGATAAAGAAATTTTATCAGACGTCCATGGCGTCAGGATTTTACGTATGGATATCCACGCGCCTTTATTGGCTTCAAAGGCTTCCCCCGGGCAGTTTATTGCTGTCATGGCAGTTGAGCAGGGCGAGAGGATTCCACTGACTGTTGTTGATAGCGATGCAAAAAAGGGCGTGATCACGATCATATTACAGGAGGTTGGCCTGACCACTAAACTTCTTGGCAGGCTAAACCCGGGAGATTCTTTATATTCCATGGTTGGCCCTCTTGGCTATCCTACAGAAATAAAAAATTACGGCCAGGTGGTTTTAGTCGGCGGCGGGGTTGGAATAGCCGAGATATATCCTGTAGCAAAGGCATTAAAAAAGGCAGGAAATAAAGTCATAACTATAATCGGCGCCAGGTCAAAAGAGCTTTTAATTCTGGAAAAAGAATTAAAAGCGGTTTCAGGCGAATTGCATGTAACTACAGACGATGGTTCTTATGCCAGAAAAGGTTTTGTGACAGATGTGCTGAAAGATGTTATTGCGAAATGCGATAATGTAGGGACAGAACAGTGTTCTGTCCCTACAGCCCTTGTTTACGCCGTAGGGCCAATTCCAATGATGAAGGCGGTTTCATCCGTTACCAAGCCGGCAGGCATCAAGACATTAGTTTCATTAAACGCGCTTATGGTGGATGCTACGGGTATGTGCGGTTGCTGCCGCGTTACAATCGGCAATGAAACAAAATTCAGCTGTGTGGACGGGCCTGATTTTGACGCTCATCTTGTGGATTGGGATGAATTGACAAAAAGAAGCAGGATTTATATAGACAAGGAAAAACATATTTGCAACCTGAATAAATTATGAACAAAACTCCTTTAAAACCAAAAGAAATAGACGCATTGAAAAGATCCGTAAACTTTGATGAGGTGGTGCTTGGTTACAGTGAAAGCGATGCCCTTGCCGAAGCGGCGCGCTGCATACAGTGCAAGGCGCCGAAATGCGTTGCAGGCTGTCCGGTAGGCATAGGCATAAAAAAATTTATTTACCAGATAACGCAGAAAGATTACAGGGCGGCATACCGGACGATAAGGGAGAAAAATAATTTTCCTTCTCTTTGCGGCAGGGTCTGCCCGGCAGAATACCAGTGCAGAAAAACATGCATATTTACTAAAAAAGATGAGCCTTTTGCCAGTGACGGCGCAATCAACATACATTTTTTGGAAAGGTTTATCGGCGATTACGGGATGAAAAATAAAATTTCTGACGTGATGGGGACAGGTTTAAAACCTGTCCCCATCACGCGGCCGCTTTCTAAATTCAAGGTTGCTATTGTTGGTTCGGGGCCTGCCGGGCTTTGTTGCGCAGGCGAGCTTGTCAGAAACGGCATAAAGGTTGTTATTTTTGAAGGTTTGCATAAGACAGGCGGAGTGCTTCGCTATGGCATACCGCCGTTCAGGTTGCCGCGGGATATACTGGATTTTGAAATAAACTGCCTTAAAGACCTGGGCGTTGAAATAGATACCAATTTTATCGTCGGAAAAACAAAGACTTTAGATGAACTATTTGTTGATGGATTTTCAGCGATATTTTTAGGGCTTGGAGCGGGTATTCCGTCATTTTTAGTCATAAAAGGCGAAAATCTGTGTAATATATATTCAGCTAATGAATTTTTGACAAGGGTTAACCTGATGTCTGCCTATAAATTCCCCCAGGCGCATACGCCTGTTAATGAAGGTAAGCATATTATAGTTGTAGGCGGTGGTAATACCGCCATAGATGCTGCAAGGTGCGCCTTGCGCCTTCAGAAAAGAGCAGGCATGAAACCTGATACGACCATTGTTTACAGGCGCACAGAAGTTGAAATGCCTGCGCGTAGGCTTGAGATAGAACACGCTAAGGAAGAAGGCGTGATTTTTAGGTTTTTGGTGAAACCAAGTGAATTTGTAGGAGATGAAAACGGGTTTGTAAAAAAACTTACAAGCCTTGAATGTACGCTAGGCGAACCTGATGCCTCAGGTAGAAGAAGGCCTGTTGAAAAGCCCGGCAGTAACTTTGATATGGAATGTGACATGGCTGTTATAGCAGTCGGCCTTAAGGCAAATCAGATTTTAACAAAGGTAACGCCGCAATTAAAGGTTGATAAATATGGTGATGTTATGGTCAACCCTGAGACAATGGAGACTTCTATAAAAAGGGTTTTTGCGGGAGGCGATATAGTAGGAGGCGAAGGTACAGTAATAGAGGCCATGGGAATGGCTAAAAAAGCGGCAAACGGGATAATTAACGTGCTTCGCTCACTGTAAGAGCGGGCTAAATTTGACAATGTATGTCAGGCGGAAAAATGAGCAGCAAAATTGAAGCCTTTATGGCAAGGGTGATTGAAAAGAATCCGGGCGAAAAAGAGTTTCACCAGGCAGTAAGAGAGGTGGTTGAGTCGGTAATGCCGTTTATTGACAAAAATCCGAAATACCAGCAACATAAGGTGTTGGAAAGAATGATTGAGCCTGAGCGCGTAATTATGTTTCGCGTGTCGTGGCTGGATGATAAAGGCGAGATCCAGGTAAACAGGGGCTTTCGCATACAGATGAACAGCGCCATAGGCCCGTACAAAGGCGGCATTCGTCTTCATCCCAGCGTAAATCTCGGAGTCCTTAAGTTTTTGGCATTCGAGCAGGTTTTTAAAAATAGTTTAACAACTCTTCCTATGGGTGGGGCCAAGGGTGGTTCTGATTTTGACCCGAAGGGAAAATCAGATAATGAGGTAATGAAATTCTGCCAGAGTTTTATGACAGAATTACAGAGGTATATAGGCCCTGATACCGATGTGCCTGCAGGCGATATCGGAACAGACGGCCGCGAAATAGGGTATATGTTCGGTCAGTACAAAAGGTTGCGCAATGAATTTACAGGAGTGTTAACAGGAAAAGCTTTAAATTGGGGCGGAAGTTTGATAAGGCCTGGAGCAACAGGTTATGGCTGTGTTTATTTTGTGCAGGAAATGTTGAAGACAAGAGGAGAATCTTTTAAAGGTAAAATATGCGCTGTTTCAGGTTCAGGAAACGTCGCGCAATATACAGTGGAGAAACTTATTGAATTAGGGGCGAAGGTTGTAACACTTTCTGATTCAAACGGTTTTATTCATGACGAAGGTGGCATAGACAAAAAAGAGCTTGATTGCGTTTTACACCTCAAGAACGTGAAAAGGGCAAGGATTAAGGATTGCGCAAAGGAATTTGGCTGCAAGTATTTTGAAGGCGAGCGGCCATGGAGGATAAAATGCGATATAGCGTTTCCTTCAGCTACACAGAATGAAATAAGCGAGGCTGACGCAAAGGCTCTGGTCAAAAACGGCTGTATGGCAATAGGTGAAGGCGCCAATATGCCTACAACTCCTGAAGGTATAAAGGTTTTTCAGGACGCAAAGATTCTTTATGCTCCTGGAAAGGCAGCCAACGCAGGCGGTGTCGCGACAAGCGGCTTGGAGATGTCGCAGAACAGTATGAGGCTGTCATGGACAAGGGAAGAAGTTGACAGAAGACTGCACGACATAATGATAGCGATACACGAACAGTGTGTCAAATACGGCAAGGAAGGCAAATACATCAATTATGTAAAAGGCGCTAACATTGCCGGATTTGTAAAAGTCGCTGATGCGATGATTGACCAGGGCCTGGTTTAAAAATCAATCAAGATCAGTATTGACAAGTATCGTATTTTGTGATAAAATTAAAACAATAATAGAATAGAGCGCAATGTAAGCGCTTAAAAAAGGGACAATGGCGTTTTATGTCGTACAACTGACGTAAAACGCCTTATTTTTTATGGAAAATATAAATTTTCAAGAAAATATAAAAGCGCTGTCTAAAATAAGCAAGGCAATAGCCTCAGATTTATATCTTGAGGATATTTTGCGTCTTATAGTCAGCGTTACGGCAGAGGTAATGGGTTCTAATATATGTTCTCTAATACTTGTAGATGAAGCAAAACAGGAGCTGGTTATTAGGGCTACACAAAGCATTAGTGAAGAGTATAACAAGAAAAAGCCTCTTAAGATAGGCGAAGGCATTGCGGGAAAAGCTATTGAGCAAAATAGGCCTATTGTGGTAAAAGACGTAACAAAGGAAGCCGAGTATAAGCATAAAGATATAGCGAAAAAAGAAGGCCTCAAATCGCTTTTATGTGTTCCGCTGGTGGTAAAAAACAAGGTTATAGGCGCAATAAACTGCTATACAAACAAGGCCCACAATTTTAGCGATACGGAAATCAACATCCTCACTTCAATAGCTAGCCAGGCGGCTGTTGCCATAGAGAACACAGAGTTGTTGGTAAAGACAAAAATAATAAGAGAGGAACTCGAGGCGCGTAAAAAAGTAGAGCGCGCAAAAGGTATTTTAATGAAAGAGGAAGGTATGGCAGAGGACCAGGCTTACCTGAAGCTTCAGAAATACAGTATGGACATGCGAAAGAGCATGCGCGAAGTCGCAGAAGCTATTATTCTGGCCCACGAATTTAAGAAACAATAATAAAGAAAGGATGGGGTTATGAATCTGTTAAAGCCTAATAGCAACGACGCTACAGGGACTTTTAATCGTTCGAAAAACGTAGTACCATGTTCAGGTTTGTGTTCAAAGTGTCTTGAGTCATGCAGGGGCAATTGCGAGATTTTCAAATCTTCATTTAGAGGCAGAGAGGTTATATATCCGGGGCCGTTTGGAGAGATGACAGCCGGCGGCGATAAAAATTATCCGATAGATTATTCTCATCTTAATATACAGGGCTATGCCCAGGGCGCAAAAGGCCTGGAAAAAGGTATAGAGGGCAATCCTGACACAGCTACATTTCCCGATGTGGATACCCAGATAGAATACGGCTGGGATAAAAAGGTAAAGATGCAGGTACCGATTTTTACCGGCGCCTTAGGATCGACGGAAATCGCGCGTAAACATTGGGAATCTTTTGCTATAGGCGCCGCGATATCAGGCATTACACTTGTGTGCGGGGAAAATGTTTGCGGTATTGACCCGAAACTTGAGCTGGATTTCAAAGGCAAAATTACCAAGGCGCCTGACATGGACAGGCGTATTGAGGTGTATAAAAAGTTTCATAATGGTTTCGGCGAAATACTTGTTCAGATGAACGTCGAAGATACCAGGCTTGGCGTCGCGGAGTATGTAAGAAAAAAACACAGTTTGGAAACTATAGAGTTGAAATGGGGCCAGGGCGCAAAGTGTATAGGCGGTGAGATAAAAGTAAAAAGTATTGAAAGGGCGCAGGAGCTTAAAAAGCGCGGCTATATTGTTACGCCTGACCCGACAGTTCATGCAACACAGGAAGCGTTTAAAGACAAGGCGATAAAGGAATTTGAAAGGCATTCGCGGCTTGGTTTTGTCTCCGAGGAAAGCTTTATGAAAGAGATAAAGCGCTTAAGAGACCTCGGGTTTAAGAGAATAACCTTAAAGACAGGCGCTTATTCAATGGTTGAGCTTGCGCAGGCGATTAAATTTTCGTCAATGGCGAATATAGATTTATTGACAATTGACGGCGCGCCCGGTGGCACAGGGATGAGCCCGTGGCGCATGATGCAGGAATGGGGCATACCGACATTTTATCTGGAAGCGCTTATGTATGAATTTTGTGAGAAATTGGCAAAAAAGAAAATGAGAATTCCTGATATTGCGATGGCAGGCGGATTTTCCCTGGAGGATCACGTTTTTAAGGCCATAGCAATGGGCGCGCCTTATGTAAAAGCGGTTTGCATGGGAAGGGCGTTAATGATACCCGGTTTTGTCGGTAAGAATATAGAGGAATGGATTAAAACCAATACATTGCCGTCTACCGTATCCGAATTCGGCAAGACCGCCAAAGAGATATTCGTTTCTTATGAAGAGCTTGCGGATAAATACGGCAAGGACATGAAAGATATTCCTTTGGGCGCTGTCGGGGTTTATACATTCAGCCAGAGAATAAGAGTTGGTTTGCAGCAATTGATGGCAGGCTCCAGAAATTTTAGGGTAAACACCATTTCAAGAAAAGACCTGATGAGCCTGACAGAAGATGCGGCAAAGGTGTCAGGTATCGCTTATGTAATGGATGCCTACAGAAAAGAGGCCGAAGCGGTTCTTTAAGTCCCTCGTCACTGCTCGAGATAGCGGGTGACTCGGGACGAATTTTGCCGAACACGGCATCCCGTGAACGGGACAGCCAAAAAGATTCTACCGGAAAATTCGGAGGTGGTTATGAGCGGTAAAGGATTATGCGTTACTTGTGTGAAAGACAAAGATTGCACCTTTACAAAAAGATACCCTGTTGTATACTGCGAAGAATTTAATTTTGAGCAGAAAAAGCATTTTTCTGCCAAAAAGGCTTGCAAGAGAAAAAGTTGACATATTTTGAAATCGTGGTATACTAATAGATAGTCCAAAGAAGAACTGCTAGATCAAAACAATGGCGTTTAGAGGCTGAATTGCCGGCCCTAAACGCCATTTTTAATGAGCACGCAACTTACGGAACGAGAGGAGCGTTATGGCAAAATATATTTTTGTAACAGGCGGTGTTATATCAAGTTTAGGCAAGGGTATTACGTCTGCCTCAATAGGCAGGATCTTAGAATCCCGGGGCCTTAAGGTTACGCTTATGAAATGTGACCCTTATATAAATGTCGACCCAGGCACAATGAATCCTTACCAGCACGGTGAGGTTTACGTAACAGACGACGGCGCTGAAACAGATCTTGACCTTGGCCATTACGAAAGGTTTACCAGCGCCAAACTTACAAAGTTTAACAATGTAACCACAGGCATTATTTATAATGCGGTAATATCCAGGGAGCGTAGAGGTGATTATCTGGGAAAAACTATACAGGTAATTCCGCATATAACCAATGAAATAAAAGACAGGATTAAAAAGGTTAAAGATGTATCAGGCGCTGATATAGTTATAGTTGAGATAGGCGGCACAGTGGGTGATATAGAGAGCCTGCCGTTTTTAGAAGCTGCAAGACAATTCAGCCATGACATGGGAAAAGAAAATGTATTATATGTGCATGTGACGCTTGTCCCTTACATAAAATGCGCCGAAGAAATAAAAACAAAACCCACTCAGCATTCGGTCGGAACTCTTCGTGAAATAGGAATACAGCCCGATATACTGGTATGCCGTACCGAGAAACCTCTGACAACAGAGCTGAAGGAAAAAATTTCTCTTTTCTGTAATGTTCAAAAAGAGGCGGTTATCGAGGCAATGGATGTCCAGTCTATTTATCAGATACCAATGGTTTTTAAAAAGCAGATTCTTGACGAGATAATTTTAAGTCATTTTAAGCTTATCTGTAAATTTTCAGATTTGGAAAAATGGCAGGCAAAGGTTGTTGAGCGTGTCTTAAATCCTAAAGGAAAAATTAGAATAGCGTTTGTCGGTAAGTATATAGCATTACAGGATGCGTATAAATCTGTTTATGAATCATTGACGCATGCCGGCATATACAATGATGCCGAAGTTGAGATAAAAAAGGTTGATTCAGAGGATATCCAGAAATTCGGCTCTGAGAAATTTTTAAATGATGTATCTGGCGTTTTGGTTCCGGGTGGATTCGGGTACAGGGGTATAGAGGGCAAGATAAGCGCTATAAGGTTTGCCAGAGAAAACAATATACCGTTTTTGGGTTTGTGCCTTGGAATGCAGTGCGCGGTTATTGAATTCGCAAGGAATGCCTGCGGATTGAAAGGGGCAAACTCAACAGAATTTAAGCCAAAAGCCAAAAATCCGGTTATAAGCCTGCTTCAGGAACAATATAAGGTAAAAGATTTGGGCGGCACAATGCGTCTTGGCGCGTACCCGTGCAGGATAAAAAATAATTCGCTTGCAGCCAAAGTTTATGGTAAGCTACTGACTTTTGAGAGGCACAGGCACAGGTATGAGTTCAATAACAGGTATAGAAAACTACTTGAGAAAAAAGGCCTGGTTTTTTCAGGCGTATACCCCAAAAAAGGCCTGGTTGAGATAGTAGAGCTTAAAAATCACCCATTTTTTGTTGCGGCGCAGTTTCATCCAGAGTTTAAATCCAAGCCTGATAATCCGCACCCTTTATTTAGAGGTTTTATAAGCGCGGTATTGGATCTCCAGAGGGGGCCAAGTAAGGCAAAATAATGAATGCGATATTAGCGTTAGAAGACGGAAAAATATTCAGAGGCAGGTCTTTTGGAGCAGGCGGCGAAAGATACGGGGAGGTTGTGTTTAATACCAGTATGACTGGTTATCAGGAGATACTAACCGACCCATCTTATAAAGGCCAAATAGTTACAATGACTTATCCTTTGATAGGAAACTATGGGGTAAATAAAGAGGACGTAGAATCGCATAAGCCTTTTGTCGAGGGATTTGTTGTTAAGGAATACAGCAAGATCGCAAGTAATTGGCATTCGCAGCAGTCTCTGGGCGATTATCTTAAGGAAAATAACATACTCGGCATAGAAGGTATTGATACTCGGCAGCTGACCTTGCATATAAGGCTTGTAGGCGCGATGAAAGCGGTTCTGTCAACAATTGATTTAGATGAAAAGGCCCTTGTTAAAAAAGCGAAGAATTCAAAGGGGCTGGTAGGCATTGACCTGGTTAAAGAGGTTACCTGTAAAAAGCCGTATGAATGGAAAACCAAGGCCGCCCCGGGTACGGTCTTTGGTAAAAGGGTGGTGGTGGTTGACTGCGGGGTTAAATTTAATATATTGCGCAATTTGCAAAGAGTAGGTTGTCAGGTTATGGTTGTCCCGGCAACGACAACTGCAAATGATATTTTAAAAATAAAACCGGACGGGGTTTTGTTTTCAAACGGCCCTGGCGACCCATCCGCGGTTTCGTATGTTATAGAGACAACCAGCCGGCTGATAGGTAAGCTTCCGGTATTCGGCATATGCCTTGGCCAGCAGATGCTTGGCCTTGCTTTTGGCGGGAAGACATATAAGCTTAAATTTGGGCATCATGGCGGCAATCAACCGGTAAAAGATTTAAAAACAGGAAAGGCCTTTATATCGGTGCAAAACCACGGATTTTGTGTGGACATGGATTCGCTTGATAAAAAAGATATAGAGATAACGCATATAAATTTAAATGATAAGACGCTTGAGGGTTTACGGCATAAAAAACTGCCTATATTTTCCGTGCAGTTTCATCCGGAGGCCTCGCCTGGCCCGCATGACGCGCAATATTTGTTTAAAAGATTTGTGGAGATGATGGAGAAACACCGTGCCAAAAAGAACTGATATCAAAAAGATTTTAATAATCGGTTCCGGCCCGATAGTAATAGGCCAGGCATGCGAATTTGATTATTCAGGTTCCCAGGCGTGTAAGATCCTGCGCCAGGAGGGCTTTAAGGTTGTGCTTGTCAATTCAAACCCTGCTACTATAATGACAGACCCTGATATTGCTGACAGGACTTATATAGAGCCAATAACAACAGAGGTCATAGAGAAGATTATTGAAAGAGAAAGGCCATGCGCCTTGCTTGCCACACTGGGTGGCCAGACTGCGTTAAACGCGGCAGTTGACCTGGATAAAAAAGGTATACTTAAGAAATACAAGGTGGAGGTAATAGGCGCCAACATCGCCGCTATAAAAAAAGGCGAGGACAGGTGTTTATTCAAACTGGCTATGGAGAAGATAGGCCTTGATTTGCCAAAAAGCGACAAGGCGTATAATCAGAAAGAGGCAGCAGATGTTGTTCAGAAGATAGGTTTTCCGGTTATTATACGCCCGAGTTTTACTTTAGGCGGCGCAGGCGGCAGCATTGCATATAATATGGAAGAATTTAAAGAGCTTGCCAAACGCGGCTTGGAGTCCAGCATGATAAGCGAGATCCTTATAGAGGAATCGGTTGCAGGCTGGAAAGAATTTGAGCTTGAGGTGATGCGCGACAAAAAGGATAACGTTGTAATTATCTGCTCAATAGAAAATTTTGATCCAATGGGTATCCATACAGGCGACTCTATTACAGTCGCGCCTATACAGACATTGACTGACAGGCAATACCAAAAGATGCGAGATGCGGCCATTGCGTGTATACGCGAAATAGGCGTTGAGACAGGGGGGTCTAATATACAGTTTGCGGTTGACCCGAAAAACGGCCGCATGGTTGTTATTGAAATGAACCCAAGGGTTTCAAGGAGTTCTGCGTTGGCGTCAAAGGCAACGGGTTTTCCTATAGCAAAGATCGCGGCAAAGCTTGCCGTCGGATACACACTGGATGAAATCTCAAACGATATAACAAAAGAAACGCCCGCGTGTTTTGAGCCGTCGATAGATTACTGCGTGGTCAAAATACCGCGCTTTACATTCGAGAAATTTAAGGCGTCAAATTCAACTTTAACTGTATCAATGAAATCGGTAGGCGAGGCGATGTCCATAGGCAGGACTTTTAAAGAGGCGCTGCAAAAAGGCCTGCGTTCGCTTGAGATAAAAAAATCAGGGCTTGAGTCCCTCAGGATAAAGGATATAGAGCTTATTTACGAAAAATTAAGAACGCCGAATGCCGAGCGCATATTTTTTATAGCCGATGCAATAAGGTTTGGGATGAGCCTTGAAGAAATAAACAAAATGACTTCAATAGACCCGTGGTTTTTATATAATATTAAGGAGATAATAGATACTGAGAAAGAGATAATAAAGAATAAAAGTAGTATTACCAAAGAGCTTTTGACAAAAGCAAAGGAATATGGTTTCAGCGATAAGCAACTGGGTGGGCTTTTGGGCAAATCCGAAGAAGAGGCCTATAACCTGCGCAAATCCATGAATATCGCCCCCAATTTCAAGCTGGTTGATACTTGCGCTGCGGAGTTTCGCGCCTTTACCCCGTATTATTACTCCACATACGATAGATAATTTTGTATTGACAGTTTTCCAGATAGTGGTATAATGTGTTAAACAACGGCGTTTGAGTGTTGGATTGTCAGCACTAAAAGCGCCGTTTTTCTAAAACCAATACCCTCCAATGAAAAAAAATGGCTTCGATAACGAGAAATATCTAAAAGAACAAACCGCCGCGATATTAGGCAGGGTTGCCGAATTCGGCAACAAGCTTTATCTTGAATTCGGCGGAAAGCTCTGTTTTGATTATCATGCCGCGCGTGTCCTTCCGGGATATGACCCCAACGTAAAAATAAGGCTACTTCAAAAATTAAAAGATAAAATAGAGATAGTTTTATGTATCTATTCCGGAGATATTGAAAAAGGCAGGGTCAGGGGCGATTTCGGAATAACATATGACGCTGCCACATTTAAATTGATTGACGACCTGAGGAAATGGGGGCTTGATATATCATCGGTTGTTATTACCAGGTTTACGAATCAATCAGCGGCAGTTACATTCAAGAACAAATTAGAGCGCAGGGGCGTAAAGGTATACCTGCATTATCCTATAAAAAATTATCCCACAAATATAGATTTAGTCGCAAGCGATAAGGGTTTTGGAAAGAACGATTATATAAAAACCAAAAAACCCATTGTGATAATAACCGGGCCAGGGCCTAACAGCGGCAAGCTCGCCACATGTTTATCGCAATTGTACCAGGAGCATAAAAAGGGGATAAACGCCGGTTATGCGAAATTTGAGACGTTTCCTATCTGGAATATTCCGTTGAAACATCCTGTTAATGTCGCCTATGAGGCGGCAACCGCGGACATACAGGATTTTAACCTGGTTGATCCGCATCATTTTAAAAAATATAAAAAGAAAGTGATTAATTATAATCGCGACGTCGAAAGCTTTCCGATATTAAAATCAATACTTGCTAAAATATGTGACGGTAAAAAAACCATGCCCGTGTATAATTCACCTACTGATATGGGTGTAAACCGGGCCGGTTTTGGCATAGTAAACGACAAAATAGTTCAAGAGGCAGCCAAGCAGGAGTTGATAAGGAGGTATTTCAGGTATAATGCCGAATACCTTCTTGGTATAGAAAAGAAAGAGACGGTTCAGCGCGCAATGGATTTGATGAAAGAGTTGGGTGTGGACGTTACTGACAGGCCCGTAGTCAATGTTGCCAGAAAAGCGTCAGAAGATGCCGAAAAGAAAGGCAAGGGCTTCGCCGGTATTTATTGCGGCGCGGCGCTTGAGTTAAAAAATGGGAAGATTGTAACAGGCAAGAATTCGAAGTTGATGCATGCGGCGTCAAGCCTTGTGATAAATGCGGTTAAAGTGTTGGCAAAGATACCGGATGAAATATTGCTTTTATCGCCGCAGATAATAAGGCAGATATCAGTATTAAAGGAAAGCATTTTGGGTTTGGAGCCGGAGAGTCTGGATTTGGAGGAGGCCCTGATAGCCCTTTCAATAAGCGCGACTACGAATCACACAGCCGAGATAGCGATGAAGAAATTGGCGGAGTTGCGCGGTTGCCAGATGCACATAACTCATATATCTACCCCGGGCGATGAGGTAGGATTAAAGATGCTGGGCGTAAATGTGACAACAGACGGTAAGTTTTCTTCAAATAATTTGTTTGTTACGTAGAGGGAGAGCTATGAAAGCGATACTGGTGCTTGAAAACGGAAGTGTATATGAAGGCACCGCCTGCGGCGCTGCCGGCGAGAGGGTTGGAGACGTCATTATCAATACGGCTGTCGTTGGTTATCAGGAGATGGTTACAGATGCAGCCAATGCCGGAAAGATAATTGTTTTGACATATCCTTTGATAGGAAATTACGGCGTAGCGAAAAAATTCAGTGAATCAAGCAAATGTCAGGCTGCCGGATTGGTTATAAAAGAGATGTCAAGGATGTATTCTAATTGGCAGGCAGAAGGGCCTTTTGGTGAATTTTTGAAAAAAGAAAACGCTGTTGCGATAAGCGGCATTGACACAAGGACGCTCTCGGTTGAAATAAGAGATAAAGGCGAGCAGCCAGGCATAATATCAACTAAGGATTTTAATAAAGAATCGCTGCTTAAAAAAATAAAGAATCATAAAAAAGAAGGTTTTATAAAAGATACATCAGTAAAAAAACCGGTAGAATTTAAGGCAGGCGTTTTGAAATACAATATCGGTGTTGTGGATTTGGGCATGCCGAGGAGTTTTATCAGGCAGCTAAATACTCTTGGCTGCAATGTGATATTATTGCCTTATGATACGCCAAGCGCCAAGATAATGGCGTTGAATTTAAACGGCCTAATTGTATCAAGCGGGCCTGAAAATGATCCGGCTATCCCGGATATCGCGGAAAATGTAAAAAATCTTTTAGGAAAGATGCCTATTATGGGTATTTCAACAGGGCATCATGTTTTGGGGCTTGCTCTCGGCGGTAAACTGAAGAAGATGAAGATTGGGCATCACGGCGTGAATTATCCTATAAAAGCACTTGATTCATTTAAGGGCGATATCACTGCCCAGAATCATTCATACGTTCTGGATGAGGCAGGCATAAAGAATAGAAAAGACGTAAATATAACGTTGCGGAATATAAATGACGATTCAATAGAGGAAATGGAAAGCAAGCCCCTGAAGTTTTTATCAGCGCAATATTGCCCTGCGAGCCCAGGATTTAATGAGGTAAACGAGGCGTTTGAAAGATTTCTTAACATGACAAAATCAAACAAGGCTACAAAAGGGGTGCAACATGCCAAAGCGTAAAGACATAAAAAGGATTTTAATGATAGGTTCCGGCCCTATAGTTATAGGCCAGGCATGTGAATTTGATTATTCCGGTTCTCAGGCGTGTAAGGCGTTAAGAGAAGAGGGTTATTTTACAATACTCGTCAATTCAAACCCGGCTACTATAATGACAGATCCTAATATGGCCGATGTTACGTATATAGAGCCGCTTAATATAGAAACTGTTATAGAAATAATAAAAAAGGAAAAGCCCGACGCTATATTGCCTACTTTGGGCGGCCAGACAGGATTAAATTTGGCGTTTTTTCTTATGAAGCAGGGTATTTTGAAAAAATACGGGATTGAATCAATAGGCGCGGATGTTGATGCCATCTCGCGCGCCGAGGACAGGGAATTGTTTAAAAAGGCGATGCTTGAGATAGGCGTAAGCATGCCGAAAAGCGGTATTGCCCACAGTGTTGAAGAGGGGATGAAGATTGGGCTTAAGATCGGGTTTCCTCTTATATTAAGGCCTGCGTATACGCTTGGCGGAAGCGGTGGTTCAATCGCGTATAATAAGGAAGAGTTGGAGATATTTTTGGCAAAAGGCCTTGAGATAAGTCCTGTAGCCCAGATTCTGGTAGAGCAATCTGTCCTTGGGTGGAAAGAGATAGAGTTTGAGGTAATGAGGGATTGCGTGGACAATGTCATTATGATCACGTCCATGGAAAATGTTGACCCTATGGGCGTGCACACCGGCGACAGTATTGTTGTGGCGCCTTCTCAGACTTTGACGAAAGAGGAATACTCTAATTTTGTAAATCTTTCTAAAAAAATCATAAGAAAAATAGGTATAACAGGCGGCGGCGCGAACATACAGTTTGCGCAGAATCCGGATAACGGTGGAATAGTAATTATAGAGGTAAATCCGCGTCTTTCAAGGAGTTCTGCTTTGGCGTCAAAGGCAACAGGCTTTCCTATTGCGCGCGTTGCAACAAAGCTTGCGGTAGGCCTTACTTTGCCTGAGGTATTAAATCAGGTAACAGGAAAGACAACCGCGTTTTTTGAGCCCACAGTCGATTACTGTGTATTTAAAATATGCAGGTTCACGTTTGAAAAATTCCCAGGGACAAAAAGGATATTGAATACATCAATGAAGGCGGTCGGGGAAGCTATGTCAATAGGAAGGAATTTCCGCGAGGCATTGCAGAAAGGCATCAGGTCCATAGAGACAAAAAGGTTTGGCTTAGGCGCTGACGGTAAGGATAAGATAACAGACGATATGCTTAAAAATCCGTCGCCGGAGATTACAGGCGAAATAAAGGATATGATACGCAAGCCCAATGACGGCAGGTTTTTTTATTTAAGGTATGCGATAAAAATAGGATTGACTACGGATGAGATATACGAGTTGTCTAAGATAGACAGGTGGTTTATTGACAACCTGAGGCAGATTGTGGAAACAGAGGATGAGATAAAAAAATACAGGAATAAAAATATAGACGATGAAATAAATATGCCAAAAGAGATGTTTGTCAGGGCAAAGACGCACGGTTTTTCCGATGTGCAGCTGGCAGTGCTTTTAAATTCAAGGGAGAAGAATGTGAGGCAGGCAAGAAAAAAATTAAATATAAAGCCGGCGTATAAATTGGTTGACACCTGCGCAGGCGAGTTTAAGGCAGAGAAGCCTTATTATTATTCCACTTACGAGACAAAGAATGAAAGCGCGCCGTCTTCTGATAAGAAAAAGGTGCTTATTTTAGGCGGGGGCCCGAACAGAATAGGCCAGGGCATAGAATTTGATTATTGCTGCTGCCATGCATCGTATGCCTTAAAGGAAGAAGGCGTTGAAAGTATAATGGTTAATTGTAACCCTGAGACCGTATCCACGGATTATGATACCTCGGATAAGCTTTATTTTGAGCCGCTGACGGTTGAAGACGTAATGAACATCGCGGATCTTGAGAAGCCCATAGGCGCTATTGTTCAGTTTGGCGGGCAGACTCCGCTAAATATTGCGATACAGCTTGAGAAGGCAGGCCTTAAAATACTTGGTACGTCTTCTGATTCAATAGACATAGCTGAAGACAGGGAGCGTTTCAGGGTTATAGTGAAAAAACTCGGAATACTTCAGCCTGAGAATGATACCGCAAAGTCATTTAAAGAGGCAAGGGTTATAGCTTCCAGGATAGGGTATCCTGTTTTGGTCAGGCCGTCGTATGTTTTAGGCGGCAGGGCAATGGAAATAGTGCAGGATGAAAAGGAACTTGAATTGTACATGGAACACGCAGTTGAAGTTTCAGGCGAGCATCCGGTCCTGATAGATAAATTTCTCGAGGACGCAATAGAGGTTGATGTTGACGCTATCTGCGACAGCCAGGCATGTGTTATCGGAGGAATACTTGAGCATATAGAGGCGGCAGGGATACATTCAGGCGATTCCGCGATGGTTCTTCCGCCGCACACACTGACAGATGATATAATACAGAAAATCCGTGAGTATACCAAGAAGATCGCCCTGGAATTAAAGGTAAAGGGGCTTTTAAACATTCAGTACGCGGTAAGGTATAATACCGTTTATATACTGGAGGTTAATCCGCGCGCATCCAGGACAATACCTTTTGTCTCAAAAGCTATAGGTGTGCCGTTGGCAAAACTTGCGACAAAGATTATGCTTGGTTCTACGTTGAAGGAACTCGGGTTTACAAAAGAGGTGAATATAAAATATACGTGCGTTAAGGAATCAGTATTTCCGTTTGTGCGTTTTCCGGGGGTTGATCCTGTATTGGGGCCTGAAATGAAATCAACAGGCGAGGTAATGGGCATAGACAAGACGCTGGGTATGGCGTTTGCCAAATCGCAGATAGCCGCAGGCCAGAAACTGCCGGTAAAAGGGAATATTTTTATAAGCGTCAAAAACGAGGATAAGAGAAAAATAATATTTGTCGCCAAGAAGCTGTCAGACCTTGGGTTTAAAATTTTTGCTACAACAGGCACTGCCAACGCGTTAAACAAAAACAGCCTTGATGTTGAGATTGTGCCTAAACTGCATGAGGGAAGGCCCAATGTTGTTGACAGGATAAAATCAGGCGATATAAACTTGATAATAAATACGCCCAGCAGTAAGGCTACGAAGCAGGATGAGACTTCTATTAGGTCAACGGCAATCCTGTATAATGTGCCTCTTGTTACCACTATTTCCGGCGCAGAGGCAACGGTAAACGGCATTGAGGGGCTTATAAAGAATAAGTTTGAGGTAAAGTCCCTTCAGGAATACCATAAAGGTGTGTCCCCATAAGCGGTGAGGGAGTCGGGACAAATTTTCGGACAAAATATTCTACTGGAAAATTTGGAGGGCAATAAGATGAAAAATTTTATTTTTACAGCTGTGATATGTATTGTTGTGGTCATGATGGTTGTGCCTGCTTTTAGCGATGAGGCATCAAACAAGATTCTTAAGCAAGGCGTGCTTGGCGCGGCAACGGGCGCAGTTGCAGCCGGCGCTTCGGGAGGAAAAGCAGGCAAAGGCGCATTAATAGGAGCGGGTACAAACGTAATAGGCGGAGCAGTTCTTGATACGGTTTTTTCTAGTGGGCAGCCTTCTGCGCCTGCGCAGCAGCAGCCAGTATACGCGCCGCAACCGGTTTATGCGCCGCAGCCGGTATCACCCAGCGATGCCTCATATCAGAAGGGTTATCAAGATGGGTTTAAGGCAGGTTATCAGGAAGGCCTTGCTGCGCGCCGCTGATAAAATTTTGCGCTTGACAAATCATGAAATTGTGATATAATTAATTTTACAAAGTAGTAAAAGCGACAATGACGTTCGCAATGCACAGAAGCAATTGCGAACGTTTTTATTTTATCCCTCGTCACTTATGGGGACACACCTTAAAGGTGTGTCCCCACAGCGGGTGACTCGGGATGAAATTTCAGCAAAAAAGATTTAGCTGGAAATTTCAGGATAATGGCGTCCTATTGCATCAAAGGTGATTTTGATGTTAAGAGGGCGCTGTTTTTTTAATGAGCAGACAACTTACGGAGCGAAGCGACGTAAGTTGTAGCTCCGCATTAGCGGGGCGTCTGTGAATTAATCCCGAGTCCTGCGCCGTAACAGTCTTACGTAGCAGCGTCTCGGGACGAGGGATAACGGTATGAAAAGGAGGATGGAAAAATGAATAGTAAAAAGTCGAAAAAGGTTGCAGAGGTGAAAACAAAGAATCCTCTCATCAACGGTTCTTTTGACGAGAAGGCGGCAAGGGACGTAATGAAAATGGTAAAGGATAAAGGCATACAGATCGTAGACCTTAAATTTAATGATTTGCCTGGTTTGTGGCAGCATTTTTCCATACCTGCTTCAGAATTATTGGAGATGCCTGATATCATGCGTTCGATATGGGTGGATGGGATAGGGTTTGACGGTTCATCCATCAGGGGTTTTCAGAAGATTCAGGAGTCGGATATGATTATGATACCTGACCCGTCAACAGCAGTGCTTGACCCGGTTTGTGAGGTTCCGACACTAAGCATTATCTGCGATATTTACGACCCGCTGACAAGAAAGGCATACACGCGCGACCCGCGTTATATTTCCAAAAAAGCAGAGAAGTTTTTAAAGGATTCAGGCATAGCTGACAGCGTTTATTTCGGGCCTGAAGCGGAGTTTTTTCTATTTAATGACGTAAGGTTTGATCAGACGGAAAATTCCAGTTATTATTTCATTGATTCACAGGAAGGTGATTGGAATACAGGCAAGGATGAAAAACCGAATTTAGGTTACAAGATACGTTTTAAAGAAGGGTATTTTCCTGTGCCGCCGCATGATTCTCTGCAGGATTTGCGCAGCAGGATGATACTTAAGATGAAAGAGGCCGGTGTAAACGCAGAGGTTCATCATCATGAGGTCGCCACGGCAGGCCAGTGTGAAATAGATATTAAGTACGATAAGATGACAAAAATGGCAGACAGCTTGTTGATGTACAAGTACATAATCAAGAATATGGCAAGAAAGAATAATATGGTTGCTACGTTTATGCCTAAGCCGCTTTTTGCGGATAACGGTTCGGGCATGCATTGCCATCAGAGCTTATGGAAAAACGGGGTAAACCTTTTTTACGATAAAAACGGATACGCCCTTTTAAGCCAGACAGCAAAGTATTATATAGGGGGGCTCCTAAAGCATGCCAACAGTTTAATGGCATTCTGCGCGCCTACGACAAACTCTTACAAGCGCCTGGTGCCTGGGTATGAAGCGCCGGTTAATCTTGTGTATTCGGCAAGGAACCGCTCTGCAGCTGTCAGGATTCCGATGTATTCGGACAATCCGAAGTCAAAGAGGATAGAGTTCAGGCCTCCGGACCCGTCATGTAACGGCTACATCGCTTTCAGCGCCATGCTTATGGCAGGCCTTGACGGCATCTTAAACAAAATAGACCCGGGCGATCCGACAGATAAGGATCTGTTTGAGTTGAGCGAGAAGGAGTTATCAAAGATACCGACAGTGCCGTCGTCTTTAAAGAGGGCAATTGACGCTTTAGAAAAAGATCATGATTATCTTTTAAGAGGCGGCGTATTTACAAAAGACGTTATTGATGCCTGGATAGAGTATAAGAGAAAAAGAGAAGTGGATGCAGTGAGAATGCGCCCGCATCCATATGAATTTTATCTCTACTTTGATATTTAATTATGGACAGAAGACAGAGCTTAGAAAAATACGGGTTATATGACAGTCGTTTTGAACATGATGCCTGCGGCGTCGGCTTTGTATGCGACATAAAAGGCAGCCCGTCAAATAATATAATAAAGCAAGGTATTGAGGTTTTAAATCGCCTGTCTCATAGGGGCGCTACAGGGGCTGATCCTGCCACAGGAGACGGCGCAGGTATACTTATCCAGATGCCTCACGAATTTTTTGTTAAGGTTGCCAAAAAAGAAGGCATTGGCTTGCCCGCTAAAAACAGTTATGGCACCGGGCTTGTATTTTTGCCTGTAAATGAAAAAGAGCGCGTATTCTGCAAAAGTATATTTTCCCGCGAGCTCAAATCAGCCGGGCTTAATCTTTTGGGCTGGCGTAATGTGCCGGTTGATAATTCTGATATAGGAAGCGCCGCAAAGGCCTCCCAGCCATCTATAGAGCAACCTTTTATATCAGGATCTATCGGCATTGATTTAGAGAGAAAGCTTTACATTCTTAGAAAGCGCATAGAAAACTCAATCCGTAGCTCAGAAATAAAACAGAAGCAGTTTTTTTACATAACAAACCTTTCAAGCCGCACGTTTTCATATAAAGGGCTTCTTATGCCGCAGCAGGTGGAGAATTTTTTCCTTGATTTAAAAAACAGCGCATTGAAAAGTTCTTTATGCCTTGTGCATTCGCGCTACAGCACTAATACATTTCCCACATGGGACCTTGCGCAGCCTTTCAGGTTTCTGGCGCATAACGGCGAGATCAATACATTAAGGGGAAATATAAACTGGATAAAAGCCAGAGAAGGCCTGTTTAAAAGCCGCGCCCTGGGTGAAAATCTTAAATATACATATCCGGTTATCTCTCCCGGAGGCAGCGATTCGGCGGCTATAGATAATGCGTTTGAACTTCTTGTATTGGCAGGCCGCAGCATGCCTGAGGCAATGATGATGCTTATTCCTCCGGCATGGCAGCAGGATAATCTCATGGATAAAGGCATCAGGGATTTTTATAAATATAATGCCTGTTTAAGCGAGGCATGGGACGGCCCTGCGGCAATAGCATTTACCGACGGCGAAACGATAGGCGCTGTTTTAGACAGAAACGGCCTGCGCCCAGCGCGTTATATAGTTACTAAGGATAATTTTGTAGTTATGGCATCTGAAGTCGGCGTATTGGATATAAAGCCGAAGGATATAATTTTATCAGGCCGGCTGCTTCCCGGCAGGATGTTTTATATAGACACAAAACAGGGCCGTATAATAGAGGATGCCGAGTTAAAAAAGAATATTTCTTCACAAAAGCCGTACAGCAAATGGATCAGGCAAAATCTTTTAGAATTTGATGATTTAAAAACCGCAAACTCTAAATCCCCAAGCTCTAAAACTCCAAAACTCGATAGTTTTTCCACGCTAAAGGCCTTTGGTTACACGCGGGAAGACCTTAAATTTATAATAAAGCCCATGGCAGAAAGCGCTCAGGAGCCTACAGGTTCCATGGGTAACGATACGCCGCATGCGGTCTTGTCCAAAAAACCGCAGGTTTTATACAATTATTTTAAACAGTTATTTGCCCAGGTTACAAATCCTGCTATTGACCCCATAAGAGAAGAGCTTGTCATGAGCCTTGATACATACATGGGGCCTGAAAAGAATATCTTAGAGCCCGGGCCTGAACATGCCATGAGGCTGAGGATAAAAAGGCCCATATTAACCGACGAGGAATTGGCAAAGTTAAAATCCGTAAAGAGGCACGGTTTTAAAACAAAAACCATATCAACGCTTTTTAGCGTATCGGAGAAAAACGGTTTTACAAAGGCCATTGACCGTATTTGCGCCGAATCTGTCGCAGCGATAAAAGACGGTTTTACATTTATTGTATTAAGCGATTTAGGCATAGATGCTGATAACGCGGCGCTGCCCGGCCTTTTGGCTTGCGGGGCAGTGCACCATTATCTGGTGAAAAAATCCATGCGTACGCAGATAAGCATAGTTATTCAAACAGCCGATGCAAGAGAGGTGCATCATTTTGCCCTGCTTTTTGGTTTTGGCGCCGAATGCATAAATCCTTACCTGGCATATGAATCCATAAAAAGGCTTATAGAGCAGGTAGAGCTTAAAATGGATTTTAAATCCGCCCAGAAAAATTATATAAAGGCAGCTGAAAAAGGGATCTTAAAGATTTTGTCAAAAATGGGTATATCAACCCTTCAGAGCTACCGGGGCGCGCAGATATTTGAGGCGCTGGGGCTGTCCGACGAGGTTATCAAGCGTTGTTTTACAGGTACGGTTTCAAGGATAGGCGGAGCCGATTTTGAAACAATAGCTAAAGAGGCGATATCCATGCATCAGGATGCATTAAACCGGATGAAAATAGAATTTCCATATCTTGCCACAGGCGGCGCGTACCAGTGGAAAAGAGACGGAGAGTTTCATCTATGGAATCCTGACAGCATTGCCGCTTTGCAGGATGCTGCCAGAAATAATGATTATAAAAGATATAAGGAGTTTGCGGCGCTTATCAATGACCAGTCGAATAATCCGACAACGCTGCGCAGCCTTCTGAAGTTTAAACAAACCGACTCTATATCTATCGACGAGGTTGAGCCGGCAAGCAGTATAACAAAACGCCTTGCAACGGGCGCAATGAGTTTCGGCTCTATTTCAGGAGGAGCGCATGAAACGCTTGCCATAGCCATGAACAGGTTAAAAGGCAGGTCCAATACAGGAGAGGGCGGTGAAGACCCGGCGCGTTTTATTCCGCTGCCTAATGGTGATTCAAAGCGAAGCGCCATAAAACAGGTTGCCTCAGGCAGGTTTGGCGTTACGACAAATTATCTGGTTAACGCCGACGAGCTTCAAATAAAAATAGCGCAGGGAGCAAAACCAGGTGAAGGTGGGCAGCTGCCGGGCCATAAAGTCAGCGTAACAATAGCAAAGACCAGATACACAACCCCTGGGGTTACTTTGATTTCGCCCCCGCCTCATCATGACATATATTCCATTGAGGACCTGGCGCAGCTGATATTTGATTTAAAAAATACAAATCCTAAAGCGCGCATAAGCGTAAAGCTTGTTTCAGAAATAGGCGTAGGTACTGTTGCAGCGGGCGTTGCCAAAGGCCATGCTGATATGATTTTGATATCAGGCGGCGACGGCGGAACAGGCGCTTCTCCTGTCAGCTCCATAAGGCACGCCGGCCTTCCTTGGGAACTGGGCCTTTCTGAGGCCCATCAGACACTTGTGCTAAATGATTTACGAAGCAGGGTGCGGCTTCAGACAGACGGCCAGATGCGCACAGGAAGGGATATAGCCATAGCAGCGCTTCTGGGCGCTGAGGAATTCGGTTTTTGCACGGCGTGTTTGATTGTTTCAGGATGCGTTATGTTAAGGCACTGCCATCTTAATAACTGTTCGGTCGGCGTGGCGACACAGGATAAAATACTGGAAAGCCGTTTTAGCGGCCGGCCGGAATATATAGTGAATTATTTTAATTTTGTAGCCCAGGAATTACGCGAGATAATGGCTGATCTGGGTGTGCGTAAACTTGATGATATGATCGGTAGAACAGATTTATTGGAAAAAAACAATAGTATAGTAATTCCAAAGTTCGCGAAGATAGATTTTTCAAAGATTTTATATAAGCCTGAATCCTCGCAGCCTGTTTTTTGTACGCAGGCGCAGGATCGCTGTATCGACGATATTTTGGATAAAAAGCTTATTGAGCTTACCAAAGGCGCTTTAGAAAATTCAAAGCCGGTGAAAATATCTTTGGAGATTAAAAATATAAACCGCGCAACCGGCGCCATGTTAAGCGGAGAGATTTGCAGAAACTTCGGCGAAGGCGGCCTAGCCGAAGATACTGTCTATTGTAAGTTCAAAGGTACTGCAGGCCAGAGTTTTGGGGCATGGCTTGCAAAAGGCGTGACATTTTGCCTTGAAGGCATGGCAAATGATTATGTGGGCAAGGGGTTATCAGGAGGCAAGATTATAATCTATCCTGATAAAAAATCCGGCTACCAACCGGATAAGAATATAATCATAGGCAATACATGTTTTTATGGCGCAATAAACGGCCAGGCATATATAAACGGTTTAGCCGGTGAAAGATTTTGTATAAGAAATTCAGGGCTTTACGCGGTTGTCGAGGGCGTCGGAGATCATGGCTGCGAGTATATGACAGGAGGCAGGGTTGTGGTGCTGTGCCAGACAGGCAGGAACTTTGCGGCAGGCATGTCGGGCGGCATTGCATATGTTTATGATAAAGACAAAACCTTTAAAGGAAAATGCAACTTGGATATGGTTGAACTTGAGCTATTAGATAAGGATGATTGCGAAACTGTAAAAAATATGCTCACCAGCCATTATAAATATACAGCCAGCAAGGCAGCCAAAGGCGTTTTAGATAATTTCAAAACAGAAATAAAAAAATTCATCAAGATTATGCCGATAGAATATAAACGCATACTTGATTTAACAGAGGTTGCGGATGGGTGATCCAAAAGGTTTCTTAAAAGTAAAACGCCAGGCAATGCAATACAGGCCTGTATGTGAGCGCGTCAAAGATTATAAAGAAGTGATCGCGCCTGTTTGGGCCAGCCATTCAAAAGACCAGGCGTCGCGCTGCATGGATTGTGGAACGCCTTTTTGCCATTGGGGTTGTCCGGTTGGTAATTATATTCCCGAATGGAACGATGCCGTATTTACAGGTAAATGGCAAAAGGCGATAGACCTGCTTCATGCCGCGAACAATCTTCCTGAGATTACAGGCAGGATTTGCCCGTCGTTGTGTGAATACGCGTGCGTCCTTGGTATAAATGATGACCCTGTTACAATACGCGAAAACGAACTTGCGATAATAGAACACGCCTTTAAAGCAGGGTTTATAAAACCAAGGCCTCCTAAAATACGCACAAAGAAAAAGGTTGCTGTTATAGGTTCAGGCCCGGCTGGTTTGGCTTGCGCTGACCAGTTAAATAAGGCAGGCCATAATGTAATTGTATTTGAGAAGGATGATTTACCCGGCGGTATAATGCGTTACGGCATACCGGATTTCAAATTGAAAAAAAGCATTTTGGACAGGCGGATAAATATTTTTAAAAAAGAAGGCATGGTATTTAAACTGAATTCGTCTGTTAATATAAAGCCAAAAGGTTTTGACGCTATTGTTTTAGCAGGCGGGTGCAGAGTGCCGCGTGATTTAAATATTCCGGGCAGGGATTTAAAGGGCATATATTTTGCCATGGATTATCTGACCCAGTCAAACATGCGCGTTAGAGGAGAAAAAATCGCGGATAAAGATTTGATTGATGCCAAGAGCAAAAGCGTTGTTGTTATAGGCGGCGGCGATACCGGCTCTGACTGCGTAGGCACAGCCAATCGCCAGGGCGCAAAATGCGTAGTGCAGATTGAATTGTTGCCTCAGCCGTCAACATGCAGGCCGCCAAATATGCCTTGGCCGAAATACCCGCTTTTACTTAAGACATCAAGCAGCCACGAAGAGGGCGCAGACCGCAAATGGTCTGTTAATACAAAAGAGTTTGCAGGCGAAAATGGCCGCGTCAGGAAACTTATGTGCGTAAGCGGTGATAATGAGTTTGAGATAGGCGTTGATTTGGTGATACTTGCCATGGGTTTTCTGCATCCTGAAAAAACCGGCATGATAAAGGAGCTTGATATCCAGCTTGATAACCGCGGCAACATCAGGACAGATGATAACTATATGACTCCGCAAAAAGGCATATTTGCCGCGGGTGACATGCGTCGGGGCCAGTCTCTGATTGTCTGGGCCATTTCAGAAGGCCGCTGCGCTGCATACTGCGTTGATAAATACCTCATGGGTTCTTCCGGCCTGCCTATATTGTAAACTCATGGAATTGTTTGTGTGCCGTAGCCTGTTCGCAGCGGAATTAAAAATTTCAGTTTTTTGCGAGGGCTAAAGCGGTTTGTAAAAGGCCGGTGGATGTTCGAAGGGGCACTTTATGTGCCCCTGAGTTCACCGGCCCCGCTTTAGTCCGAAGCAAAAAGCGTCCCGAGCCAACTGCTGTGGGGACACACCTTTAAGGTGTGTCCCCACAAGTGATGAGGGGAAAATTTTTCTGGAGCTGCGAACAGGCTACAAACACAGTTGTTGTTATTGACACTACCCCGCCGTTGTGATAATATAATCTCACTATGAACAAGGAATCCATCCTTATAATCGATTTCGGATCGCAATACAATCAGCTTATAGCAAGGCGCGTGCGCGAGAACAATGTGTTCTGCCGGCTTGTTTCTCCTGATATAAGCCTGCAGGCAATAGAAAAATTAAATCCCAAAGGTATAATACTTTCCGGCGGCCCGGCAAGCGTATATCAGAAAAATGCCCCAAGGTGCGATACGCGCATCTTTGTTTTAGGCATACCTGTTTTAGGTATTTGTTACGGCATGCAGTTTATGGCGCACATGCTTAATGGTAATGTTACCAGGGCAAAAAAGCGTGAATACGGCAGGGCTGAGCTTTCAATCGATGATAATAAGGATTTATTTAAAGGCCTGCCAAGGCATATCGTTTCGTGGATGAGCCATGGCGACCATATATCAAAGTTGCCAAAGGGCTTTATGGGTTTAGCGTATACAAAGAATACAAAGGCTGCCTCATTTGCTGACAGAAAAAGGAAATTTTACGGCGTTCAGTTTCATCCTGAGGTAGCGCATACGCAGTACGGCAAAAAGATACTTGAGAACTTTTTGTTTGATATCTGCGGATGTTCCGGCAATTGGACCATGAAGTCATATATAAAAGAATCAATACAAAACATAAAAAATACCGTTGGAAATGAAAAGGTGGTTTTAGGATTATCAGGCGGGGTTGATTCATCTGTTGCAGCAGTGCTTTTAAATAAGGCAATAGGAAAGCGGCTGAGGTGTATATTTGTTGATAATGGCCTTTTAAGAAAAGGCGAACGTGAAAAGGTTAAAGAGGTGTTTGGCAGGCATTTTAAGATGAACTTAAAGTGCGTTGACGCCGCAGGCCAATTCCTAAGAAATCTTAAAGGCGAAACAGACCCTGAGAAAAAAAGAAAGATTATCGGCAAGACATTTATAAAGGTGTTTGAGAAAGAGGCAAAGGCCATAGGCGGCGTCAAATTCTTAGCGCAAGGCACGCTTTATCCTGATGTTATTGAATCGCGTTCAGCATTCGGCGGCCCGAGCGCCACTATAAAGACGCATCACAATGTCGGCGGCCTGCCGAAAAAAATGAACTTGAAATTGGTTGAACCGCTTAAGGAATTATTTAAAGACGAGGTAAGGCAATTAGGCAAAGAGCTTGGCATGTTAGATGAACTTGTATGGCGGCAACCTTTCCCCGGCCCAGGACTTGCAGTGCGCATCATAGGCGATGTAACCCGCGAGCGCCTTGATATATTAAAAGAGGTTGATTATATAGTTATCGACGAGATTAAAAAGGCAGGGTTTTACAGGAAGCTTTGGCAGGCATTTGCTGTGTTTTTGCCGGTAAAGTCAGTCGGCATAATGGGTGATGAGCGTACATATGAAAACGTCGCGGCAATACGCGCTGTAACAAGCCAGGATGCAATGACAGCTGACTGGGCGAAACTGCCTTACGAATTGCTCGGCAAGATTTCCAACCGCATAATAAACGAAGTCAAAGGTATAAACCGCGTTGTTTACGACATATCCTCCAAACCACCAAGCACTATCGAGTGGGAGTAAAAAAACGAAACGCCCCCGGGGTGGCCCGAAAGGACTCCCCGGGGGCGTGAAACGGTTAAAAAATGAAAACATTAGAAGATAAACTTGTCAAATGGCTAAAAGCCAAGATGAAAGAGGCCGGAGCCAAGGGCCTAATCTGCGGCATATCAGGCGGTATTGATTCTGCTGTAGTTGCTGCGCTGATAAAAAAGGCCGCAGACAAAAATCACTTATGCCTTATTATGCCATGCCATAGTATTAAAAATGATGAAACCGATGCAAAGCTATTGGTAAAGACGATTAAATTGAATTTACAAAGAATTGAGCTTACAGGCGCGTATGATGCATTGATTAATGTTTTACCGGCAGCAAGCGATCTTGCCAAGGCAAACTTAAAGCCGCGCCTGAGGAT
>PFHB01000061.1 GCA_002783585.1 Candidatus Omnitrophica bacterium CG_4_8_14_3_um_filter_43_15 | reverse complement strand
GGAGGCGGCAGGCCGGATTTGGCTGTAGGCGGCGGTAAGAAACCATCAGGGATAAAGGATCTCATAAAAAAATTTGAACAGTCCCTCGTCACTAAACGTGATAGCGAGTGACTCGGGACGATTTTTCGGACAAAAATATTCTACTGGAAAAATCGGAGATTAATATGAAAGTAATAAGCCCTCAGAGCAAGGATTTTCAGAATATATGCCTAAGGGGCATATCTAAAAATCAGCGCGTCGGAGAAAAGGTTGCCAGGATTTTAAGCGATGTCAGGGCATCAGGCGATGACGCTGTTATAAAGTATACAAAGAAATTTGACAAGGTAAAACTTTCTGCCCGGCAGATCAAGGTAAGCGCGTCTGAGATAAGCGGGGCCTATCAGAATATAAGCCCGGATTTTGCCCCGCTTCTGAAGAATATATGCGACAACCTTTCAAAATTTTATAAACGCCAGACAAAAAAGGCGTGGAAGATGCGCTCAGAGGACGGTGTTGTGCTTGGAGAAAAGGTTCAGCCGCTTGAGCGCGTTGGCGTGTATGTGCCTGCGGGAACCGCGCCCCTGGTTTCAACTGTTTATATGACGGTTTTGCCTGCCAAGCTTGCGGGGGTTAAGGAAATTATCATTGCATGCCCGCCTAACAAAGACGGAAATATTGACCCGCATATACTTGTGGTAGCGGATTTACTTAAAGTCGACGCTATTTATAAGATAGGCGGCGCCCAGGCAATAGCAGCGCTTGCATACGGCACAAAGACAGTGCCAAAGGTTGATAAGATTGTAGGCCCTGGAAATATTTACGTAACAGAGGCAAAGCGCCAGGTATTCGGAATTGTTGATATAGATATGCTGGCAGGGCCCACAGAGCTTGTTGTTATAGCGAATAATTTTACGCCTTTAAATTTTCTAATAGCGGATTTACAGTCGCAGGCAGAGCATTCCAAAGGGCTTTCTATTTTGGTTACCACATCAAAGTATCTGGCCAGGGCGGTTAAAAAGCAGGTTAAATCCGGGTATATTGTAATGGCCAAAAATCTGGATGAGGCAGTTGATATCTCTAACAGAATTGCGCCTGAGCATTTGCAGATTATGGTTAAAAACCCGCGCACATTGCTTAAAAAGATAAAACACGCCGGCGCCATATTTATCGGGCCGTATTCGCCGGCAGTGGTAGGCGATTATATAGCAGGCCCAAGCCACGTATTGCCCACAGGAGGAACCGCGAGATTTTCCTCAGGGCTTAGCGCGTGCGATTTTATAAAGGTGTCGCATATAATTTCATATTCAAAAAAGACGCTGCAGGATGTTTACGGGCAGATTGAGAGAATAGCGACGTTAGAGGGTATGGTAAAACACTTAGAATCAGTAAAGGTTCGATTATAGTTCTTTTTATTTTTTAGCAGCCGCTCAGCGGGGCGTTTCGCAAAAACGCCAAAAATTCCCCAGCGTGGAATTTTTGGCTCCAAGTTTGCGCTCGCTCTTCCGCCACATACTGTGGCGGAAACCATGCCCGCTCGCGCAAAATAGGTTTTGCTCCAGCCCCACTTTCGCGGCTGCCAAAAATAAAGTAACTAAAATAGAGAGGTAAAAAATGAAAAATAGAAAAGCATCGAAGAAACGTAAAACAGAGGAAACGGAGATAAAAATTAAATTGAATATTGATGGTACTGGAGAATCAAAAATAAAAACCGGTATCGGTCTATTAGATCACATGTTGCAGTTGTTTGCTTTTTGGGGACATTTTGATTTAGATGTTGATGTAAAGAAGGGAGATCTAAACATAGATATTCACCATACTAATGAAGATATAGGTATTGTGCTAGGCCAGGTTTTTAAAGAAGCATTAGGAGATAAGATTGGAATTAAGAGGATTGGTTCGGCATCTGTTCCTATGGAAGATGCCGTAGCTTCGGTGGTAACAGATATTAGTGGTAGAGGTTTTTTAAAATTCCCTGCAGCAATACAATTTTTCAGTAACACTAACGATGGGTATGAGATTAAAGATGCCGGGCATTTTTTTGAATCTTTTGCCAGTCATTTAGGAATGAATTTAAGCATAGATTTACATGCATCAAATAATACAGATTTGCATACAAATTTAGAGCCTGTTTTTAAAGCGTTAGGCATAGCGTTGGATCAGGCAACGCAAATTGATCCTAGAAGAAAAGGAATTCCTTCAACTAAAGGCATTATTGATTAATTTTTAATTTATGAAAGCATCAGAAAATAATTATGCTTTTATTGATAGTCAGAATCTTAATCTTGCGATAAGAGAACAGGGTTGGGAGCTTGATTTTAAAAGATTCAGGAAATATTTAGAGGATAAATATGCTGTAACTAAAGCGTTTATTTTTATTGGATATATTGCCACAAATGAAAGTTTGTATACATCTTTACAAAAATATGGCTATATTTTAATTTTTAAACCGACTCTATCTTTGCCTGATGGCAGGGTTAAGGGCAATATTGATGCCGAACTCGTTTTGCATGCTATGATAGAATACCAGAATTACAGTAAGGCAGTTATTGTTTCAGGAGATGGCGATTTTTATTATTTGCTTGATTATCTTATAAAGCAGAATAAATTAAAGAAGCTTATAGTGCCAAACAGATACAGCTTTTCGTCTTTGTTGAGAAAGTTTCATTTGTTCATGGCTTGTATGAACGATCTAAAAATTAAATTAGAATACAAATAAAAGAAGAGGCATACTCGCGGGACAAAACCCTTTGAATAGCCTCTCATCGTGATACGAATAAATTATACATTAATTAAGTGGTTTTGTCAAGTAAAACTATGATAGCGATAATTGATTACAAGATGGGCAACTTAAGGAGCGTGGAAAAGGCCTTTTTAAAGGCCGGCGCCAGGGCTGTAGTTACTTCTGACAGAAATAAAATATTAAAGGCAAAAAAGGTTGTGCTTCCAGGGGTCGGCGCTTTTGGCGATGTTATGAAAGAGCTTAAGAAGCTCAGGCTTATAAGCGTTATAAAAGATTCAATTAATGATAGTAAGCCATTTTTCGGCGTTTGTCTTGGAATGCAGCTTTTATTTGAAAAAAGCGAAGAGGCCAAAGGTATTCCGGGCCTTGGAATATTAAAAGGCAGTGTAAAAAAATTCCGTTTAAAGCCGCCTTTAAAGGTTCCGCACATGGGATGGAATCAGCTGAAGGGCATAAGTGGTAAACCCTACGTATATTTTGTGCATTCATATTATTGCGACCCGAAGGATAAAGATATTATAACTGCAACCACTGATTACGGCATAAATTTTGCTTCTATGATACAAAAAGGAAATATTTATGGCTGCCAGTTTCATCCTGAAAAATCCCAGGGCTCAGGATTGAAGATATTGGAGAGTTTTATAAAAAAATGTTAATAATTCCGGCAATAGACATAAGAGGCGGCAAGGTTGTGCGTTTGGAGCGCGGGGATTTTACCAAAGAAAAGATTTATGCGCAGAACCCTGTCAGTACGGCCAGGCAATGGGCGTCACAGGGCGCTAAAATGCTGCATATTGTTGATTTAGGCGGCGCGCTTTCAGGAGAGCTTAAGAATCTTAAAATTGTAAAAGATATAGTTGAGGCCGTTTCCATACCTGTGCAGCTGGGAGGCGGCATACGCACTAAAGCGATGATAGAAAAAGCATTGGCTGCGGGCGTTAATAGGGTTATACTCGGCACGCGCGCCTGCGAAGACGAGGCGTTTGTAAAAAGCGCTATAGCCGAATTTACCGATAAGGTAGTCATAAGTATTGACGCCAAAGACGGTTTAGTGGTGACTGACGGCTGGACAAAGGTTTCCAAGGTTAAGGCAATGGACCTGGTGAGAAAACTGGATGGTTTCGGGCTGAAGGTTATAATCTATACTGATATATCGCGCGACGGAATGCTGAAAGGGCCTAATATACCCGCTTTAAAAGAGATATTATCCATTAAAGGCAAGTCAATGGTTATAGCCTCAGGCGGCGTTTCGTCGCTGGATGATTTGTTAAAGCTTGCGGCGTTCCAGGGGCAGGGTTTGTTGGGCGTCATTGTAGGAAAAGCGATTTACGAGAGGCAGTTAAACCTGAAAGAAGCAATTAAAAAATGTTAGCCAAAAGGATAATTCCGTGTTTGGATGTAAATAACGGCAGAGTGGTCAAGGGTGTAAATTTTATTAACCTGCGCGACGCAGGAGACCCGGTTGAGGCCGCTATATATTATGACAAGCAGAAGGCGGATGAACTTGTTTTTCTGGATATAACAGCCAGCCATCAAAAACGTAAGACTATGATAGATGTCGTGCGAAAAGTGGCTGAGAGTATTTTTATGCCTTTTACAGTCGGCGGCGGCATAAACAGCATAGATGACATAAGAAATTTGCTTAAGGCCGGCTGCGACAAGATATCAATAAATACAGCGGCTGTCAAAGATCCCCAACTGATAAAAAAAGCATCGAGTAGGTTTGGAAGCCAGTGTATTGTTGTAGCGATAGATGCGAAAAGGTGCCAGGCACCAAAAAAGGTGCCAGGCACCTTTTCATGGCAGGTTTATATAAACGGCGGACGCACGTCAACAGGTAAGGATGCCGTTAAATGGGCAAAGCAGGCTGAGAAACTCGGGGCAGGCGAGATTTTACTGACCAGCATGGATTGTGACGGCACAAAAGACGGCTATGACATAGAATTAACGAAGACAATATCAACATCGGTAAATATACCGGTAATCGCGTCAGGCGGGGCTGGGAATTTGGAACATTTATATCAGGCGTTGACAAAGGGCTGCGCTGACGCGGTGCTTGCCGCGTCTATATTTCATTACAGGGAGTATTCAATCAAACAGGCGAAGGATTACCTGATAAAGAGAAAGGTATTGGTGCGGGCATGATAGAATTAAAATTTAACGAACAGGGTTTGATACCGGCAGTGGTTCAGGATTATAAGACAGGCGAAGTGTTGATGGTAGCTTACATGAACAAGGAGTCTTTTGAAAAGACATTAAAAGGCAAAAAGGCATGTTTCTATTCGCGTTCGCGGAAGACGCTTTGGCTTAAGGGCGAGTCTTCAGGCAATGTTCAGGAAGTAAAAGAGATTTATATTGACTGCGACCAGGATTGTATTTTGGTTAAAGTAAAGCAGGTAGGCGATGCAGCGTGCCATACCGGCTACAGGTCGTGTTTTTACCGCGAGTTAAAAGGCGGTACGTTAACTGTAGTAGGTGAGAAGATATTTGATCCGGAGAAAGTATACAAGAAATAATGTATTATCCATCTAAGCAAGAATTTATAAAATTATCAAAGAGAGGCAACCTGATACCGGTTTTTACCGAGATACTGGCTGATCTTGAAACGCCGCTTTCTGCGTTTATGAAGATTTCAGACGGCGAGTATTCGTATTTACTTGAATCGGTTGAAGGCGGGGAGAATATCGCGCGTTATTCGTTTCTTGGAGCGAACCCGTTGGTTGTATATAAATCAGACGGTAAATCCGATCCGCTTTTGCATATTAAAAAGATAATGTCAGGGTATAAGTTTGTCCCTTTAAAAGGCCTGCCCAGGTTTTGCGGAGGTATGGTTGGTTATCTGGGCTATGATGCTGTGAGATTTTTTGAAAAGATACCCAACAGCAATAAGGACGATCTTAATCTGCCACAGGCATTATTTGTGATGACTGACACGTTTTTGATATTTGACCATGTAAATCATAGCATCAAGATAGTTGTCTTAGCGCATGTGAAAAATAATGCATCGCAGGCGTATGATAAGGCGATAAAAGATATAGAGTTTCTTAAGGCAAAACTAAAAATGACGTTAAGCGTTAAAAAGTCAAAAGTCAAAAGTCAAAAGTCAAAAATAAAGATAGAGTCTAATTTTACTAAACAAGAATACGAATTTTTGGTTAAAAAGGCAAAAGAATACATTAAAGCAGGCGATATTATACAGGTTGTGCCGTCGCAGCGTTTCAGGGTTAAAATTACGGCATCGCCGCTTGATATATACAGGGCGCTGCGCTCGATAAATCCGTCGCCGTATATGTTTTATCTTCAATTTGACGATATTAAAATAGCCGGTTCTTCGCCCGAGGTTATGGTCAGGTGCGAGGATGGTAATATAGAATTACGGCCGATTGCAGGCACAAGGCCCAGAGGAAGAAATGAAAAAGAGGATGCGCGATTAGAAAAAGAATTGCTTAAAGACGCAAAGGAACGCGCCGAACATATTATGCTTGTTGACTTGGGAAGAAATGACGTGGGCAGGGTGGCTGATTTTAAATCAGTAAAAGTAGACGAGCTTATGGTGATTGAGAAATATTCTCATGTCATGCATATTGTCAGCAATGTTATAGGCAGGCTCAAAAAAGGAAAGGATGTTTTTGATGTTGTGCGCGCTGCGTTTCCTGCGGGTACAGTAAGCGGCGCTCCGAAGATACGCGCAATGGAGATAATAGATGAGCTTGAAAACTCAAGGCGCGGACTTTACGCGGGTGCCGTGGGGTATTTTAGTTTTTCAGGGAATACCGATACCTGTATAGCAATAAGGACTATTTTAATTAAAGGCAACACTGCTTATGTGCAGGCAGGCGGAGGAGTAGTTAGTGATTCGGCGCCAAGCACGGAATATCAGGAGACGGTAAATAAAGCAAAGGCAATGATAAAGGCAATAGAACTAGCCGAGCAAGGCGCTTTATGATTTTAATGATAGATAATTATGATTCGTTTACTTATAACCTTGTGCAATACCTGGGCGAGTTAGGCGAGGATCTGGAGGTTTACAGAAACGATAAGATAGACATTGCCGGGATAAAAAAGATAAACCCGGATCACATTGTCATTTCTCCCGGCCCTGGCAGGCCGTCTGAGGCAGGGATATCAGAAAAAGTTATAAAAATATTTAGCGGTAAGATTCCTATTCTAGGTGTGTGCCTTGGCCATCAGGCGATAGGCGAAGTTTTCGGCGCCGAGGTAATAAGGTCTGAAAGGATTATGCACGGTAAGACATCTTTGATTTATCATGACAAAAAAACAATTTTTAAAGGCATAAATAATCCATTTACGGCAACAAGGTATCATTCTTTGATTGTAAGGCGCAACAGCCTTCCGGATTGTCTCCAGATAATAGCCGAGACAAAAGAAAAAGAGATAATGGGCATAAAGCATAAAAAGTATTCTGTGTGGGGCGTGCAATTTCATCCGGAATCAATTTTAACCGAAGAAGGCAAAAAGATTTTAGCGAACTTTCTGAAGGTAAATCATGATAAAAGAGGTTAATCTAAAATTAGCTGAAAAGAAAAATCTAACGCAGGCTGAGGTTGAAGCTGCGATGAAGGAAATCATGAGCGGCCAAGCTAGGCCTGATGAAATAGCCGGTTTTTTGATGGGCTTGCGTGAAAAGGGCGAGACAGTTGATGAGATAACCGGCGCTGCTAAAGTGATGCGCGAGAATGTTATAAAGATTAAGCCGAAATCCGGCAAGTTGCTTGATACCTGCGGCACAGGAGGAGATAAATCCAACACATTTAACATCTCAACTGTTTCGGCATTTGTCGCAGCAGGCGCTGGAGCTATTGTTGCAAAACACGGCAACAGG
>PFHB01000091.1 GCA_002783585.1 Candidatus Omnitrophica bacterium CG_4_8_14_3_um_filter_43_15 | reverse complement strand
TACGATGGCCTGCCATAATTCCTATTGTTAACAAAACTGCGGCGATTGCGACAATTAGTACGGGTTTTCCTATTTTTCCCATAGCTGAAGCCTCAACATTAGCTGAAGATTGAATAGCTTCGCCTAAACCTCTAGCCTCCCGGGTTTCCTTTATTTCTGTTGTTCGTAAAGCCAATGCACTTGACACGGGACAAAGTGTAAATACAAAGGCAACGATTGTCACAACTGATACAGCTCTTTTAAACGTATCCATCTTTAACTCCTTTGTTTTTTAATAGTTAGGATAAAAAATACCGCTGAACCACTGATTTTTTGGCTCCATTGCTACTATATATAACAACTAAAAACGCTGAATATTCCCGTTTTTTTCAATTTTTTTTCTAATTTTTGATTTTATTAATTCCTATAAGCTGTGTAACGCGGAAGCAATTGCCCAATATGTGACGCCTAAAAGCTGCCTTAGCTCTTTTTTTGATATGGCCAGAGGCGGCATAAGCACAATTACATTGCCAAGCGGCCGCAGTATTACACCCTTTTCGCGCGCCTTCATGCACACCTTAACGCCTATCTTTTCTTTCCAATCATAAGGCCCTAACTCTATGCCAACCATAAAGCCCTTCTGCCTGATATCGCAAACACTCTTTAAAACCTCAAATTTCTTCAATCCATTTTCTAAAAATTTTATCTTTGGCTGCAGTTTTTCAAGAATTCTTTCTTTTTTATAGAGTTTCAGGTTTTCTATCGCCACAGCGCAGGCAAGGGGATTTCCTGTATATGTATGGCCATGAAAAAATGTTTTCTGCGCGTTGTAATCATCACAAAACGCGTTATAAATTTCATCTGTTGTCAATGTCGCAGCCAGGGAAAGGTATCCTCCTGTAATTGATTTTGCCACAGTCATAATATCAGGAGACACATCTTCATGCTCACATGCAAACATCTTTCCTGTCCTGCCAAAACCTGTCGCGACTTCATCTGCTATCATCAAACAATCATATTTCGCGCAAAGCTTTCTTACTTTTTTCAAGAATCCCGGCGGTTGCATCAGCATGCCTGCTGCGCCCTGTACAATCGGCTCAATAATCACAGCGGCAATGGTTTTATTCTGTTTTTTCAAAATATTTTCTAATTCTTCTATGTCTACCGGAGATTTTATCGCCTTGAATAAAAGCGGCTTGTATTTTTTATGAAACAGGTCAATCCCGCCGACACTGACAGCGCCTATTGTATCGCCGTGATACGCGTTTTCAAATGAAATAAACTCTGTTTTTTTATTCCTGAACCCTGACCCCTGAACCCTGACCCCTGAACCCTGACCCTCTTTTGCTGCCAGTATTGGAATGCTATTTTTAAGGCTATTTCAACCGCAGTTGAGCCGCTGTCCGAATAAAAAACCTTGTTCAGGCCTTTTGGCGCGACATCAACCAGCATCTTTGCAAATTCAATTGACGGCGTATTACCAAGCCCAAGCAATGTTGAATGGCTTACCTTGTTTATTTGCTTAATCAGCGCCTGGTCCAATTCTTTTTTTCTGTGGCCGTGAACATTTACCCATAGAGACGATATACCATCAAGATACCACTTGCCATTGGTTGCCTTAAGATAACAGCCTTTTGCCTGGTCAATTATCAATGGCTCTGCTTTTTGCCAGTCTTGCATCTGGGTAAACGGGTGCCAGACGTACTTTTTATCCATCGCGGCATAGTCCGTCATTGCGAGCGACCGAAGGGAGCGAAGCAATGACGCATATTTCACATATCCCAACACCGGCACTCCGCTTTCTCTTTCTATCTCTTTCGGATTAGTCTGCTCACAAATACCTGTTTTCATCTTCTTTGACTCATTAAAAACAACTCCTAATATATTTATGCCATAATTTTGCGCGTATTTTACCGTCAAAAGCGTATGATTTATTGTCCCGAGCCCGGGGCGGGCGACAATTATGACAGGCATGTCCATATCCTTTATCAAATCAGCAACAAGATAGCCCTTTTTTATCGGCACAAGCAAGCCGCCTATGCCTTCAACTATTACAAAATCATTCTTGCTGAGAAGTTCTTTATATTTTGACAATATTCTATCTATTGAAATGCTTCTGTGTTCTAATTTTGCGGCGACGCTCGGCGCAAGCGCATGCTTAAACGAATAAACGTTTTCAGCTTTAAGCTTTTTTAAATCAGCTGTGCCACCTGATACAATAGGCTTAAAAGCAGCTATTTTATAACCCTGCTGTCTTAAGCTATCAGCTATCAATTTGGCAACATACGTCTTACCGACTCCTGTATCCGTGCCAGTTATAAATACTGATTTATGCTGCATTTTATCAAAAATACCTCATATGTCGCCAATATGCCATTTTCGCTTCCAAATCGCTCAGCATACAAATCATTTGCCTGCTGCAAAATCTTGCGCCAACCCAAACCGCGGATATCTTTATTAACAACTGATGTTGAACCTGTATCTTTAAGCGCTTTAAGCAGCTGCCACAGGTCCTTATAGTGCTTCTTATATACTAAAGTCCCTGTTAAATCTATTCTGAATCCTGCTTCACCTAAATATGAACACAACACAGCTTCATCAGGAAAATTCCTGCTTGCTATATTGATATCTTTGCAAACGTTTTGAAGCTCATGCAGGGTATTTTTATTGAATATCGTAAAGCAAAATTTACCTCGCGGCTTTAAAATGCGCCTGGCTTCTTTAAAGGCGGCCCTTAAGTCAGAAACCCACTGATACGCTGCATTTGAAATAACCAGGTCAAAAGTAGAATCCTTAAATGCCAAATTTACTGCATCTGACTGCGCATAACGGCTATTTTTGCTTTTCGCGCAATTAAGCATACCAAATGACATATCACATCCCGTGGCATTAAGCCTTTTGGTAAGATATCCTGTGCCGCAGCCAATATCAAGCGCTCTAGAATATTTAATCCTCTCGCTTGATATAGCTTCTACTATCTTATCCGCCAGGCCGCGCTGCATATCTGTACCAGCATCATAACCATGCGCATATCTATCGTATGCTTTTTTGACTTTTTTTGCGGCTATCACGTTATAAAATCCTCTATAAGTTTATTCACCTTATCAGGCTCTGTCAGGAATGGAGCATGTCCCGCCTTTGGAAAAATCTCTACTTTTACATTCTTAATTCTTGACGCTAAAAACTTTGTTGCTTCAGGCGGGCACACGCGGTCCTCGCCTCCATGTATCAACAATGTAGGAACCGAAATCTTATCCAGTGTGTAGCGCACATCAAAATCCATCAAAAACTCTAATCCTTTAAGAAGGGCTTCCTTTTCAAACGGCTCTATAAAATCGCCCACCAACTTCATTATATGGCTGAATTCGTTTCGCGAGTGCTCGTTGAGGCTAAAACAGAACTTATAAAACCACTCAAGGGTACCTTCAAAATCCTTTTGCATCCTTTTGTGAATCTTCTGCACTATTGCTCTTGAAACGCCAAATTCAAAATCATCTGACTGCACAAAACGCGCATTTGTACCTATCAACACTAGTTCCTTAACCCTGCCCTTAAGCTCTGATGCCACTTTCAAGCTAATCATACCGCCCAAAGACCATCCGACCAAACAAACATCATCCAGATTATTTTTTATAATAAAATCCTTTATATTATCGGTATCTAATTCAAGGCGCGGGGTGTGGACGCTGCATTTATTGCTAAAGAAGCCCGCCTGATGAAGCCACACGTACGGCCCGCTTGCCCAGCCGTGGACAAACACAATATTTTTTGATTTTTTCAAGGGCATATTCCAAATCCTTTCTTGTATGCGTTGCCGTAATAGTTACTCTTAATCTTGCCTGGCCTTTTGGCACTGTTGGCGGCCTGATGGCCTGGATAAATATACCTTCATCCAAAAGCTGCTTTGAAATATCAACCGCTCTTTTACTATCACCGATTAAAATCGGGATTATTTGCGTCCGGGCCTCTTTGTCAAAAAATCTGACATTATCCCAAAGCTGTTTACGCAAGCCCGGCTCACTTTTTATTACATCAAGCGCAGCGATTGACGCGGCAACAACAGGCGCAGGCAAGGCAGTTGTATAAATAAAAGCGCGCGATTTATTTATAAGATAATCTATCAATTCTTTTGAACCAACAACATACCCGCCGAATGAACCAAGGGCCTTACTTAAAGTGCCCATCTGAATAATATCTTTTTCTTTAATATTAAAATGCTCCAGCGCGCCTTTGCCGTTTTTGCCTAATACGCCTGTTGCATGCGCCTCATCCACCATCAGCATGCAATCGTATTTTTTCGCAAGCGCAACAATCTCAGGCAGCGGCGCGATATCCCCGTCCATGCTAAAAACAGTATCAGTCACAATCAATTTTTTCCCGTAGGGGTCAGACCCCTTTAGGGAATTTTCCAAAACAGACGTATCGCAATGCGGATAGCGTTTCAATTCTGCGCCGCTTAATAAGCACCCATCCACGATACTTGCGTGATTCAATTTATCACTGAAAATAATATCCCCCCTGCCAACCAATGCGCTGATTATACCGACATTTGCAGTATAACCGGAATTAAACACAAGGGCTGCCTCAGCGGCTTTAAATTCAGCTAATTTCTCCTCGAGTTTTTTATGCAGCGTGGTTGTTCCGCTTATTAAGCGCGATGCGGAAACGCTTGTTCCGTATTTTTTTATTGCGTCCATTGCCGCCTCTTTTAAGGCGGGATGCTCCGCAAGCCCAAGATAATTATTTGAGCAGAGATTTATCACCCCTGGCTTGACTTCACGCAAGCTGCGTAACAAGCCCTGCTCTTCTAACTTTTGCAATTCTTGTTTGAACATATTAAAATGTGGGGACAGGTCCGCAGGACCTGTCCCCTATTGGGGTTGCTGGCTCTAATCCTAATTCTTTTAACATCTTTAAATCTTCCTCAGGCGCATTGCCGCCTTGCGTAAGATACCCGCCTATCATCATACCGCTTGCGCCACAAGCGAAGATCTCTTTCTGGCGATTTCCTAAATTCGCTTCCCTGCCACCACATACCTTTATATGCTTATCAGGCAGGATTATCCGAAATATAGCAATAGTCATAAGTATTTCATCAGGCGTAAGGCGCGGATTGTCTTCAAAAGGCGTCTCAGATATTGGAATAAGAAAATTAAGCGGCACAGAATCAACTTTAAGCTCTTTTAATGTAAAAGCAAAATCTATCCTGTGCTCTATTATCTCGCCCAGGCCGAATAACCCGCCGCAGCAAACCTCAAGACCTTCTTCCTTGGCTATCTTTATTGTTTGGATCCTGTCATCGTAGGAATGCGTTGTGCAGATATTAGGGAAAAAATCTCTTGATGTCTCTAAATTGTGATGATACCTGGTAAGGCCTGCTTTTTTTAATTCTCTGGCCGTATCTTTGGTAAGTCTGCCAAGCGAGGCATCAGGATTAATCATACCCTGCGCCTTTATCTTTTTGATTGCTTCACAAATCAGCGGCAATTCCTTTGCGCCGTCTATGCAGTCGCCGCTTGTCACAATACCAAAACCATGCGCCAAATTTACTGCGGCCATTTTTGACGCCTCAAGCATATCCTCAGATGAAATCAACGGATATTCCGGAGAACTCGCCTTGTTATGGGCTGACTGCGCGCAAAATTTACAATCCTGCGAACAGTTTCCGCTTTTGGCATTTACCACTGAACATAACTCAACCTTATTACCAAAGCGCTTCCTGCGCAAATCATCAGCCATCTTATAAAGCGTTTGCGGATTATTTTCGCTATCCCTGTAAAGTTTCAGCGCCTCTTTTCTATTCATTGTCAACCTTTGAAATATTTTAAGTTAACGGTTAGCGTAAAATTTTTTACACGTTAAACCTGAAAAACATAATATCCGCATCCTGCATGATATAATCTTTATTTTCCAGGTGCATAAAGGGCTTAGCCGCTATATAATTTCCTGCTTTGATAAAATTATCATAGGCAATAACCTCTGCGCGGATAAATCCCCTCTTGATATCTTTATGTATAGCGCCTGCGGCGTCAACCGCGTTTGTACCACGTCTTATAGACCATGCCCTTAACTCTTTGCCTTTATCGCCTGTAATAAAACAGATGCCGCCTGAATTATAATACGCGTTAAATATTATTTCCTCTTCGGATTTATTGTCGCCTTTATTGACAAAGTATACCGGTTTTATACTGGATAAATTTGAAATAAAAAGTATTTTCCTCTCTTCTTCGCTAAAATTCTCTTCGCACAAACATTTATTTTCCTCTAAAACGTCCTTCGCGCGGTTTAAAATCTTTATCTCCGCCTCATCTGCAATCCTTGTAAGCCGATTTTCAATAATCTCCAAATCAGAAATAATCAAATCAAGTTTCGCCTCGTTCTCGCAGATTATCCCTTCAGCGTCATTTACACCTGAGGCATCCACAAAATCCGCAGAAATAAATGTTGTCTTAGATGGTTTCATTAAGGCCTCGAGCGTATTTAGGCGCTCGTCTAAAACATCCTTTTTGCCAAGCTTAAATTCAAGTAAACCAAATACGGATATTTTCATTATCTAGTCCATGTCCTATTCTTTAACCAAAACGGCTTAAATTCCATTTTTTTGCCTTTAGTAATATACGATATAAATAAAAATACCGCTACAAAAACTAAAACCAGAATAGTAAGCGCAAACGGCAACAACAGCACAAACATATACACTGCGGCGATTAAGCTTAAAAGGCTATGGCCGTTCTCCAGCGCCCACAAGCGTATAAAATACGCTACCATCAATGAAAGCAAAAAACCTGTTATGGAATTACGGACAATATATCTCATAATTTATATAGTATACCACGGTAATTTTGTTTTGACAATTTAATTTCCTGCGTTTATAATTATCCTATGAGCAAAAGACGCGAGAGTTGGGGGTCGAGATTAGGCATTATAATGGCAGTGGCTGGAAGCGCTGTGGGGATTGGTAATTTCCTGCGCTTTCCTGTGCAGGCCGCGACAAACGGCGGCGGCGCCTTTATGATACCTTATTTTATATCGCTTTTGCTATTAGGCATACCATTAATGTGGGTTGAATGGAGCATAGGCCGGTTTGGCGGTGGATTTGAACACGGCACAGCGCCTGGCGTTTTTAACTCTCTTTGGCAGAAAAACCGTTTCATAAAATATTTTGGCGTAGTAGGTATATTCGGGCCGCTTGTTATCCTTATATATTATACATACATAGAATCATGGCTTTTAGGATATGCTGTATTTTCCATCCTTGGAAAATACGCGTCCGCGAATACGCAGGCAGCTCTTCAATCGTTTCTGCAGGGTTATCAAGGCATTGAGAGCAACCAATACTTCAGCAATATAGGCATTGCATATACATTTTTTATAATAACCTTTTTGCTTAATATGTTCGTAATATACCGCGGCATAAAAGGCGGTATTGAAAAATTATGCAAGATAGCATTGCCGCTTCTTTTTATCTTCGGAATATTTATCGCCATAAGGGTGCTTACACTTGGCGCGCCGGATGCGGCAAATCCGTCATGGAGCATAAAAAACGGGCTTGGTTTTCTGTGGAATCCCGATTTTTCAGCATTAAAAAGCGCCAAGGTCTGGCTTGCCGCTTCAGGGCAGATATTTTTCACTCTCTCTGTTGGCATAGGCGTTATACTTACTTACGCAAGTTACCTTAAAAAATCCGATGATGTCGTGCTCTCAGGCCTTACAGCCGTATCCACCAACGAGTTTGCCGAGATAATCCTGGGCGGCTCCATAATTATACCTGCTGCATTCGCGTTTTTCGGTCCTATAGGCGCGCAGGAAGCGGCAAAGTCAGGCGCCTTTAATTTAAGCTTTGTAACAATGCCGTTAATATTCCAGAAAATAGGCGGGGGCGCTATTTTTGCCTTTATGTGGTTTGCCCTTTTGTTTCTTGCGGGCATTACCTCATCAGTATCCCTGGCTCAACCGACAGTCTGTTTTCTTGAAGACGAATTCAACATAAACAGGAAAAAGGCCGTGTGGATATTCGGCGTTGCGGCATTTATACTCTGCCAGCCGGCAATATTTTTACTGGGGCACGGCGTTGTAAACGAGCTTGATTTTTGGGGAGGCACATTCTGCCTTGTGCTTTTTGCCACGATAGAAATAATTTTATTCGCGTGGGTATTCGGTATGAAAAAGGCATGGGAAGAAATACATCACGGCGCTGATATGCGGATCCCTAAGATTTATAAATTCATAATAAAATACGTAACGCCGGTATTTTTGCTTTTGATACTGGGGTTTTGGTTTATTCAGGAAGGCGTTCCAACCATATTAATGAAAAATGTAGCCGCTGCTGATAAACCTTTTGTGCTTGCCGCGCGCATAGGCCTATTGGCTTTATTTATAACGCTGGCAGCGCTGGTAAAGATTGCGTGGAAAAAAAGAAAGAGAAACTACAAATGACAACTTACGGCTGGGTATTTATATCCGCGTCGTGGATCTTTATAATATTTCTTGCGGTGTTTTGTTTTGGCAGGGTATTAAAAAAATAACTACGCTTTGAACGCCTCAGGCGCGCTTCTTTTATGGCTTGAAAACTTTATCTTGGCCTTGATTTTGCTGATTACTTTTTTTTCTGCTTTCGGTTTTCTGCTTTTTTCTAAATCTTCAAGTATTGCATCCAACTGATTGTAAGTAACGCCCATCTCTTCTTCATCAGTCTGGCCATGCCACAGGCCTGCTGAAGGCGGTTTATCAATTATGCGTTGCGGGACATTCAGGCGCTCGGCTAATTTTCTCACATCGCGTTTAAGCAGATTTGCCAATGGCAATAAATCCACTCCTCCGTCGCCATATTTGGTAAAATAACCCATCATAGCCTC
>PFHB01000024.1 GCA_002783585.1 Candidatus Omnitrophica bacterium CG_4_8_14_3_um_filter_43_15 | reverse complement strand
TCAAAACTTCTTATGGAGATTATCTTATCCGACTCAAACTCAATGCGCACCGGGTTATCAAAACCAACGATAAATATATCAAGTATGCCGCCGCGCGACGCAAAATCGCCCTCCTCGGCTACGCGCTCCTGGCGCTTATAACCGTAGCGATCAAGAGTTTTGCTTAATTCATACGGGGATATTTCAAGATTTATATAGATTTTAAAGGATTCAAACATGGGTTACATCTTTATTGGCGCTGAAACTCCGAGAAGCCTTAATGCGGTAGATAACACTGTTTTAGTAGCTGCAATCAGCGCAAGGCGCGCCTTGGTCAGCTCTGTATCATCGCTTACAACCCTGTGTTTATCATAAAAAGAATGGAATTTGTTTGCCACTGACTGCAGGTAAGACACGATCCCGCATGGCTCAAGGCTTTGCGCGCACAGGGCAATTACCGACGGAAATTCGCCAAGCTCCCTGATCAAATCAAGTTCCTCCTGCTGAATGAGCAGTTTAAAATCAGGATTTGTTGTATTTTTATGGCCTTCGGCATTTGCGTGCTCTATTATATTGCATATCCTGGCATGCGCGTACTGAACATAATAAACAGGGTTTTCCTGCGACTGTTTTTTTGCAAGCTCTATGTCAAAATCAAGATGGCTTGATATCTTCCTGGCTAAAAAGAAAAACCTTGCTGCGCCTTTTCCTGTGTCCTGCATTACCTGCCGCAACGTTACAAATTCGCCTGCGCGCGTTGACATGCGGACTTGCTCAGTGCCGCGCCATAACGTGGCAAGCTGCACTATTAAAACAGTTATCGCATCTTTAGCAAATCCAAGCGCCTGCACTGCAGCTGTTATCCTGGGGATATAGCCGTGATGGTCAGGCCCCCAGATATTTATAACCTTATCAAACTTGCGCTGGAACTTGTCCTGGTGATACGCTATGTCAGGCGCAAGGTAGGTGTAAGAACCGTCACTTTTTATAACAACCCTGTCCTTGTCATCACCGAAAGCCGTTGATTTAAACCATACAGCGCCCTCGGACTCGTATAAAAACTTTTTCTTCCTGAGAATTTTAAGGGCGCCTTCTATTTTACTTGTACTTACAAGTTTTGCCTGTGAAGTCCAGACATCAAAGATAACGCCAAAATCCTCAAGCTCGCTTTTTATAACATTCATTATGAATTCGCAACCGTAATCCCTGAAAAACGACCTGGCAGTCTCGTCCGGCTTTATGTATTTGTCGGAATATTTATCCATTACTAATTTGGCGATATCGCGTATATACTCGCCTTTATATCCCTCCTCGGGAAATTCATGACTCTGCCCTAAAAACTCAAGGTATCGCTGGCGTATGGATTCGCCTAAAATATCCATCTGCCTGCCCTGGTCATTTATGAAGTATTCCCTGGTCACTTTCCATCCTGCAAAATCAAGTATATTGCCCAGGGCATCGCCAACAGCCGCCTGGCGGCCATGGGCTACGCTTAACGGGCCGGTAGGATTGGCGCTTACAAATTCTATCTGAATCTTTCTATTTTTACCCATGTCGCAGGAGCCGTACATATCGCCTTTTTTATTTATATCCTCCAGCACGTCATAAATGGCAAGATTCGTAAAAAAAAAGTTTATAAAACCCGGTTCTTTGGCGCATATCTGGGATATCTTCGCGTTTAACGGCGTTTTTATAATATTTCTCTGTATAGCGCCTATTATTTTCCCGGCTGCTTCCATGCCGGAAATACCGGCTGCCTTTGAAACCCTCATAGCTATATTTGTTGATATATGGCCATGCTCAGGCAGCTTGGGGGCTTGAAGTATAATATTCTGCTCAGTAATAGATACGCCCTTAAACAACTTCCTGGATGCATCGTATATTATTTTTTTTAACAGCTTATCCGTATCCATATTTTATCTAAATTTAAAAATAAATGAGCGATTAAGGTAAAACATATTAATCGCTCAGGTCTTCATTTACCTCTGATTTATTTATTTCTTTTTTCGCGGTATTTTTAGCTTCGCGGCCTTTGACCATAGGCGCTCCAGCGCGTAAAACTGCCTGGCATCGTCACTGAATACATGGGCAATAACATTACCGCTGTCTATAAGCACCCAGGAAGCTTCTCTGTAACCTTCCTTTTTTTTCAAACCGAGGCCTTTTTTAGATAACGCATCCTCGATCGCATCGGCTATTGTCCTGATCTTCCTGTCACTTGCGGCGCTTGAGATAACAAAAAAGTCTGTAAAGTTGCAAACCTTGCGCATATCAAGGACTACAACGCCCTCTGCCTTTTTAGCCCTTGCGGCGCTTGCTATCAATATGGCTTTGTTTCTTGAAGTTATGGTAAATCTCCCTGCTTATTTGCCCTGAATCCTATACATACCCGTACCGCAAATTGGGCATTTTCCCTTTACTGCCTTACGGCCGTTCTTCATTGTTACCTGCTTCTCTTCCTTCATCTCTCTTGATTCTTTACATTTTACGCAATATCCCTTTGTTGCCATATTACCCCTCCGATTTTTCTATTGGAATATTTTTGCCTGAAAAATCGTCCCGAGTGACCAGCTATTCCGACTTGTCGCGAGGGACAAAATAATATCTAAGTAGGGTTAGTGTATCATAGCATGCTATACGTGTCAACATTTTTCAAGCAGCGCTTAAATCTCTCCAACTATCTCTTCAAGCAGGTCCTCTATGCTCAATATACCCACATTCTTATTGGCATCATTAGTTACCACAGCCAAATGCTGCCTTTTAAGCTGAAGCGTCAAGAGCGCCTTATCTGCCGACTCTTTCTCATATATGAATATAGTAGGCCTTATAAAGTCAGACACGGGCCTGTTTATATCCTTTTCATGCAAACAGTCAAATATATTTACCACGCCATGGCAATCTGAACAGTTGTCTTTACAAACCGGGATCCTGGTAAACCCGGTCTTTTTCACAAGATCCTTAAGCTCGCTTAATGACTTTGATGCCTCTATTGTGACTGCGCTTTTTAGCGGAAGCATGACCTGGCTCACCTTTTTCGCGCCAAACTCAAAAATGCTATATATTATAGCCTGTTCATGCGATTGTATAACCCCATCCCTTTCGCTTTCTTTTAATAAATATTTCAATTCCTCCCTGCTTACAAAAACGCTTTTCCTGGCAGGCTTATCTTTACCGAAAGGTAAAAGCAACGCTTCGGAAACCCTGCTTGCCAGCCATGAAATCGGGCTTAAAACCCTGGAAAAAAAACCTAACGGCGCAACAAGATTCAACGTCACCCTGTCAGCCATCTGCCGAAAAACCGTTTTTGGCAGTATCTCCGCAAAAATAAGTATAAAAGGCGTCAATATAACAGTAACAAGCCATTTATAATCAGGCCCGAGCCTTGTTACTATAAGGTCAGTGCACACTACAGAGCTTATTATTACCGACAAATTAGTTCCCACCAGGACTGTGCCGAGAAATTTATCAGGATTATTTAACATATCCTGCAAAAGTTGCGCCTTTTTAATCTTGGCGTCGACAAAATGCCTGAGCTTGATTTTATTTACTGATATAACGGCTGTTTCTGTGCCGGAAAAAAATGCCTCAAACATTATGGCGAATAATATTATCGTCAGGCCCAAATAAATATTCATATATTAAACCTGCCCCTTATTTTTCTTTATAGTCGCCTGCTGAATCCTGTTTTTCTTGACTTCATCGACTATAAACGTAAAATCCTTATATTTTACCGTATCGTTCTGCTTGGGAATCCTTTCAAACAGCTGCATAATGAAACCGCCCACTGTCTCGGCTTCCTGGCTTTCTGCGTCAATCCCAAGGTCTTCCTTAAGGTCATGAAGCGTCATTTTGCCGTTAACCTTAAACACCCCCGGCTCAACTTCCTGAAACAAACGCTCGTCCTTATCGTATTCATCCCTGATCTCGCCTACGATCTCCTCCAATATGTCATCCATGGTCACAAGGCCCGCGGTTCCTCCGTATTCATCAACAACAATAGCTATATAAATTTTGCTGGTCTGAAATTCCACCATAAGCTCGTCTATCTTTTTGGTCTGCGGCACAAATAATACGGGTTTTATAAAAGACAGCCAGGGTTCTTTTTTGTCCAAAACAAATTGTTTTGCGTAGATAACGCCTATGATTTCATCGATAGTCGAACCGTAAACCGGGATCTTGGAATGCTTTGACTGCTCTATAAGTTTCTCGAATTCGTCGGCGCTTATCTTTGCGCTTGCGACAACCATATCAACGCGCGGCACCATAATCTGCTCCACGTCTCTTTTGCCCATATCAAAAACCGTTTGGATCATATGTTTTTCGTCTTTGCCTACTATGCCCTCTTTCTCGCCTATTGACACCAGCGTTTCAAGTTCTGACTGGGTAATAAAAGGCTGTTTTTTTGTTTTTTTGCCGACAATCGCGTAATAAAACAGGTTTGTCACTAAGCTAAGTATCCACCTGACTGGAAAGGCAATCTTTGCAAACCAGAATAACGGCCTTGCTATAATCGCGGAAAAAACCTCGGCATTCCTGATGGCAAAACTTTTGGGCGTAAGCTCGCCGAATACAAGTAAAAGAAACGTCATGACCCCTATACTTATACCGATGCCCCTGTCGTGAAAAACCTCTATAAAAAATGTTGACAGCATCCCGCTTGCCGTTACGTTAACCAGCATGTTGCCTATTAATATGGTTGTCAGCGTTGTGCGCGGATGCATCAAAAGGCCTGATATGGTTTTGCCGGCTGCCGGATACCTGGTATTTATCCTTTTTATCTGAATTTTAGAAAGCGAAAAAAGCGCGGTCTCAGAGCCTGAAAACAAGGCCGATAAAATAAATAAAATTACAAGAGTCGGTATATAAATCATTTTAATCCCTGTATAATTTGTTTTTGGATATATATTTTTCCACTGCCGGAGAAACCATGCCTTTAATGCTCAGGCCTTTTCTTACGCGACTGCGTATATCTGTTGATGAAATATCCGCAGTCTTAACGTTTAACATAACCATGCTCTTGGCGCAGGGCGCTGAAAATTTATAACCAGGCCTTTTACTGACAACAAAAACCGCAAGCCTTAAAATACTTTTTGCGTCTTTCCAGGAGCCTAGCTGTGTTAATGAGTCGGCGCCTATTATGAAAAAAATTTCCGCTTTTTTAAATCTTTTCCTCAAAGCGCGAAGAGTCAAAATCGTAAAAGAAAGGTTTTTCCTGTTGATCTCATACCTGCTGATACAAAACCTCGGATTGTTTTTTACAGCAGCCGCAAGCATTCCAAACCGCAGCCGGGAACTGGAGATCTTTGCCTTGATTTTATGCGGGGGGATATAAGCAGGGATGAAGATTACTCTATCAAGCCTTAATTTTTTCAGGGCGCCTTTTGCAAGGGCAATGTGGCCGTTATGTACGGGATCAAATGTCCCGCCTAAAATACCTATGCGCATATTATTTTCTTATCTGGCCGCTGCCGATAATGTGGTATTTATAAGTGGTTAATTCTTTAAGGGCCATGGGCCCGCGGGCATGCAGTTTTTCTGTGCTTATGCCGATCTCGGCGCCGAAACCAAATTCTCCACCGTCGGTAAACCTGGTTGAGGCATTGGTGTAAACGCAGGCGGAGTCAACTCCGTCCAAGAATATTTGCGCGGCGCGCGGGTTTTTTGCGATAATTGCGTCAGAATGCATTGAGCCGTATTTATTTATATGCTCAACAGCGGCCTCTAAGCTATCTACAATCTTTACAGCCAGAATCAAATCCAGGTATTCCGTTGACCAATCTATTGCTTCGGCTGATTTTAAACCGCGTATCTTAACACCGGCGCCTTCAAACTTTTTTATCATCCGCGGCAGAAATTGCTTCGCTACATCCTTGTGCACAAGCATTGTCTCCATTGCATTACACACGCCGGGCCGCTGGACCTTTGCGTTAAAACAAACCTCTTCAGCCATTTTCAAGTCAGCTGATTTATCAACATAAACATGGCAGACGCCCTTGTAATGTTTTATAACCGGGATCCTGGATACCCTTGTAACTTCCCTTATCAACCCTTCTCCCCCCCTTGGCATTACCAAATCAATTAAATTATTTAATTGAAGGAGCGCTTTTACAGCATTTCTGTCAGTCGTAGCTATCATATTTATAGCGCCTTTAGGGATACCGCAGTTGGAAGCTGTTTTTTCTAAGATTTTAAAAATAGCCGTATTTGAATTAAAGGCCTCTTTGCCGCCGCGCAATATAACGCTGTTGCCTGACTTAAGGCACAACCCTGCGCAATCGCTTGTGACGTTCGGGCGCGATTCATATATTATGCCTATCACACCTATCGGCACGCTGACCTTTCTTATTATAAGGCCGTTTTTAACACTCCAACTTTCTATAACACTGCCTATTACTTCATCAAGCCCGGCTATAGCCTTTAAAGAATCCGCCATCGCGGCTATACGTTTATCATCAAGCCTAAGTCTGTCTATTAAGGCCATGGATAGGCCGAATTTTTTTGCCGCAGCCAAATCTTTCTGATTTGCCTTTAAAATAGCGGACCTGCCTTCTATCAGGGCCCCTGCCATTGATATAAGCGCTTTGTCTTTTGTTTTGCGCGTGATTAAAGCAAGTTTCCTAGATGCTGTCTTTGCGTTTTGCGCTGTTTTTAATATCCGGTTTTTCATCTTGGTAAAAATAATGTGCCTATGTTATCGCCGTTTAAAATCTTTGCCAAAACATTTTTCTGCCTGCCATTGGCTATAACGCACGCGGCCGTGCCGCTGGTGGCTTTTTTAGCGGCCTCCAGCTTGGTGACCATGCCGCCGGTTGATATCTGTTTTGTTGTGCCACGCGCCAATTTTTCTATATCTTGAGTAATATTTTCCACAACGCTTACAACCTTATTGCTTTCATCGAGAAGCCCGTTTACATCGGAAAGTATAATTAAAAGCTGCGCCTGAATCATATTACAGACAAGCCCTGACAGATTATCGTTATCTCCGAATTTTATTTCTTCTGTGGCAACAGTATCATTTTCATTTATTATCGGCACCGCCTTATAATCAAGTATTATGGATATTGTATTTTTGGCGTTGTCGTAACGCTTCTTGTCTGAAAAATCATCTCTTGTCAACAAAACCTGGGCCACATGCCTTTTTTTGCGGCTGAAAAATTTATCATATAACCTCATAAGCTGTATCTGGCCTATTGCCGCGGCTGCCTGTTTATGGGAAACACTAGACGGCCTTGACTTAAGCCCTAAGATACCCATACCTGCGCCTATAGCGCCTGATGAGACGATTATTACGCTGGCGCCGTTGTCTTTTATGTGGCATATCTGGGATACTAAATGGGCAAGGCTTCCGGAGTCAAGGCGGCCTTGCTCGTCGCTAAGCGCCCCTGTGCCGATCTTAACCACTATTTTCCCGGCATGTTTTAAATCTTTTCTTGATTCTATCATGTTTTTGCCTTTAATTTTTTATATACCGCTTCAAGTAATTCCTTTATTCCTTCTCCTGTTGCGCTTGATATAGGATAAATTTTTTTCCTGCAGGCCTTTCTGAATTTTTTTAGATTCCCGGCGGCTTCCGGAAGGTCCATTTTTCCAACAGCTATAATCTGCTGTTTAGCGGCAAGCTCAGGGCTGTAGAAAACAAGTTCCTTATTAAGGGCCGTGTAATCCGCTAGCGGATCCCTGGCATCAACAGCAGCCATATCCACAAGATGAATAAGCGCCTTTGTGCGTTCGGCGTGCTTTAAAAATTTTAACCCAAGGCCACGGCCCAAATGAGCGCCTTCTATGAGCCCGGGTATCTCGCAGGCGATAAACCTGCGCTCGCCGGATAATTCCACTATACCCAAAACAGGCGCCTTTGTAGTGAAAGCAAAATTTGCTATCCTTGGCCTGGCCTTTGAAATCCTTGATATAAGAGTTGATTTGCCTGCATTGGGGAAGCCAACTATGCCTACATCGGCTATTATCTTTAATTCCAGGATAAGTTGGCGTTCCTGGCCGTTTTCACCCGGTAATGCATCTTTTTTTGGCGCGTTGCCGCGTCCTCCGCGGCCGCCTCTGCAGATAACAATCTCTTCACCGGATTTCCTTAGATCTTTTAAAATAAGATCTGTTGAGGCGTCTTTTATGGTAGTGCCTTCGGGCACCCTTATAATAACATCAGGCGCATCAGCGCCCTTTTTATTGTTGCTTGAACCGTGGCTTCCGTGCGTTGCCTTGAAATGCCTTTTGTACTGAAAATCAAGCAGCGTTTGCACATGTTCATCGGCGCGAAATATTATGCTGCCGCCGTAACCGCCCGGCCCGCCGTTAGGCTTTGGATGCTTAAAATGCAGATTTCTGTCAAGACTGTTACAGCCGTTGCCGCCTGCGCCTGATGCCACATTTATTTTGGCTGTATCAATAAACATTCTGCTACGCCCTTCTCTTATTTTTCAACTGGTAAGGGCTTCGCAGGAATAGTTCCTACGAAGCGCTTACCATTGGTATTTACATTACTCAGCGCGAAGTAGAACATTATTTTTCAACCGGCTTAACGCTTACAACGCTTGGCTTGACAAAATCAACTGTGCCGTCTATAAGCGCGAAAAGCGTGTGATCTCTGCCCATGCCTACATTAGCGCCCGGCTTACAAGGGCTGCCTTTTTGTCTTATTATAATAGAACCGGCTGTGACAAACTCTCCGCCGTACCTTTTGACACCCAGCCGTTTTGAATTGCTGTCCCTGCCGTTTTTAGCTGAACCTAAACCCTTTTTATGCGCCATTGAATTTTCCCTTTTTTCCCTTTCTATTCTGATTTAATTTCTGTAACCTTCAACAAAGACATCTCCTGCCTGTGCCCCTTTTTCCAGCGGGATTTTTTTCTTCTTTTATATTTAAACGAGATAAGCTTCTCGCCTCTGAAATCCCTTACCACTTCACAGCTGACAGACGCGCCTTTAATATACGGCGAACCAACCAAAAGGTTTTTTCCGTCTTTTATCATCATCACCTTGTCGGTCTTGAATGTCTTGTCTTTTTTTGACTCGACACGCTGAGTTTCAATCTGCTGGCCTTTTATAAGCTTATACTGTAAATTTGCTATTTCCGCTATTGCATACGTGCTCATGAATCCCCCTTTATGCTATCTTCTCTATTTTTACATTTTCTATGTGCAGCGTAAATTCCGGTTTTATATTTATCGCTGCCCTGTAATGCCTCTGCAAACCGTCTATATAAAACCTGTCTTCGTTAAAAAGCCTTGAAGCCACATCCGGATGAACCGATATTTCTATTTTTTTAGCGCTCCGGTTAGAGCTTAAAAAAGCGCGCGCCTTGCGCGTAACCAATATCGCCATTGTCTGCACTGACTTTGTAGCGCCCTTGCCCTGGCAATACGGGCAAACCTGGTAAACAATGCTCTCAAAAGGCTTGCGGGAACGCTGGCGCGTCATCTGGATAAGCCCGAGCTCTGAAATCTTCAGGATATTTGTTTTTGCCTTGTCCTTTTTTACCTCTTCTTCCAGTATATTGAATATCTTTTTGCGATGCTCGGAAGAAATCATATCTATAAAATCTATGACTATTATACCGCCTAAATCCCGCAGCCTTATCTGCCTGGCCACCTCTTTGGCGGCCTCGACATTAACCGCAAAAAGGGTATCCTCGACATTTTTATCTTTTTTTCCTACATATTTTCCGCTGTTTACATCAATAGCCACAAGGCTCTCTGTTTGCTCGACAATAAGATATCCGCCGCTTTTAAGCGCGACATTTCTTTCATAAACCTTCTCTATCTTTTCTGTTATATGTTTATTATCAAACAGCGGCTCCATTGCGGAATAAAAAATTATCCTGCGCTTAAGATGCGGCATAAGCTGCGCTGTGTAATGCAGCATCTCTTTGTAATCGCGCCTTGAATCAACCATCAGCTTGTTTACATTCTCGGTAAACAGGTCTCTGAGCACCCTGAAAACAATATCATGCTCCTGATGAAGAAGCGCCGGCGCCTTGGCATGGCCGAAACTTATCTTTATCCTCTTCCACAGGCGCATAAGAAAATTAAGGTCTCTTACAAAATCCCTTTTAGTCCTTTCAACACCGGCTGTCCTGACTATAACGCCGATATCATCCGGTATATTAAGCGAATCCAGTATCTGGCGCAGCCGGTCGCGCTCCTGGCGGCTCTCTATTTTTTTGGAAATTCCCACGCGGTTATCAGTGGGCATAAGCACAAGGTACCTTCCGGGCAGCGATATCTTAGTGGTAAGCCGCGCGCCCTTTGTGCCAAACGGCTCCTTGGTAACCTGCACCATTATCTCCTGGTCCTTCTTTATAACATCCTCTATCCTTCTGTGTTCGTGCTTGCGCTTTCGCCTGGATACCAATTCAACGTTTTCCTCAAGTTCAGCTGATGTGCCAACCACATCAGAAACATACAAAAATCCGCTCTTAGGCAGGCCTATATGAATAAAAGACGCGCCTATGCCGCTTGTGATAGACTGCACCTTGCCCTTATATATATTGCCTACTATGCGCTGCGCGTTGGTGCGCTCGGCGTAAAACTCCTCGAGCTGGCCGCCTTCCACGATAGCAACGCGTTTTTCCTGGGGTTCAACTGAAATAAAAATATCTCTCTGCATTATATTATTCTCACTGTATTTATAATTATGCCTTCCGGCAGCTGTTGTTGAAACTTTACCTTAAAATCCTCAGGTTTTACCCATCCGTTAATAAAAAATGAAACCTCTTCATTGTCGCTTTCTACGCCCAGCTTAAGCGCCCTTTTAAAACTTATCTTAGGCCTGGGGCTAAAACCGCACGTATAAGCTATCGGCAAACCCGCCCGCCTGATTGCGCGCTGAAACAACCTTAAAAGGTCAAGATGCGAAATAAATTTCATCGCGTCTTTTTTTGAAAAAACCACTTCCAGATTCTGATTAACCATTATCTGCGGACTACCTGCTGTTCTATTCTCTGGATAGAGGCTTCAAGCTTGTCTAAACGCTCCTCTATCTTCTGCAGGAATTGTATAATTTGAAGGTTTTCCTGGTGGATTGCACTGGCAAGATTTATATTCAGCTGCGCTGACTGCAAATTCGTTATGCCAGGGTAGTTATCCAGATCCTCGGCTTCCCTGAAATTTTCGTCATTGCCCGCGCCAGCGTTTGCCGCGGATAGAACGGCAAAAACAACTGAAATAATAAATATCTTTATAAAAATATTTTTCATCTGCCTGCCTTAGCGCGATTTACATCAAGCCTTTCGTGTATTATTTCCCTCTCAAGCCTGTAATAGTCCGCCAGGTCATCTGCGCTCTCATAGCTTGCAACTTCTTCAGGTTTAACAATCCTTGCCGTAATAAATATAAGCAAATCTACTTTTTCGGTATCATTGGTATCCCTCTTAAACAGATTACCCAGCACCGGTATATCTTTTAGAAAAGGAATACCTATATTGCTTGTCTTTTTTATATCCTTAAGCAGGCCGCCTATGGCTATTGTCTGATTATCCTCGATAAGCACTCTTGTCTCAGCTTCCCTTGTGCTTATTACAGGATATTTGTTATCACCTACTGTATTCGAACTGTCATAAGAAGTAACTGCGGGATGTATAACCATATTTATATATTTGTTATCACCGCTTATCTGCGGCACAACATTAAGCTGAATACCTATATCCTGGTAATAATCCAGCGTTGATGACACTGTTGTGCCTGCCTGGGTGCTTACATCTGATTTAAGTATCGGGTATTTTGTGCCTACTAATATAGTGGCTTCCTGATTATTCAAAGTTAGTATGCGCGGCGCTGAAAGCGTGTTTGTATTCACATCTTCTTCAAGGGCATGCAGCATTACCTCAAACTGGTTCCCCTTTAACCGCTGGTATAAAAAATTAAAACCTGTATTAGCCGCTGTAAGGCCTGATGCCTTCGGCTCAAAAACAGCCGGGCTTATCTGGCCGCTAAGTGAATGCGCGCCTGCGGCAGTCACTGTTTCACCGGCAATATTTTTACTGGCCGGCGTAGGCGTTATCGCAGCGTTTTCAGCTCCGGTTGAACCTGTGCCCCATTCAACACCCAAATCCTTAAGCTTATCTTCGCTGACCTCCATAATCCTGGCCTCTATAAGGATCTGCTGCGGCTGGACATCAAGCATGCTTATAACCTTTTTTATCTTCTCAACATATGAAGGGATATCAGAAATAATAAGGGTTTTTGAACGAATCGTCTGAGACTTGCCTTCTTTGTCTCTTTCAAGCTTCTTCAGGCTCTCGCCCTTGCCTCCGCCTGAAAACTGCCATCCTGCCTCTGACGTCATCCTTAAAACAGTTATAGTGCCGCGCGTAGAAAGCTGCGGCTTTAATGTTTCCCTTACATCTTCAGCGTCAAGGTATTTCAATGAAAATACTTCGGTTACAACAGGCTGGATTTCAGATAACCTGTTTTCCGCCTCTTTTTGCGCGGTTAACCTGTCAAGCGAGGTAACCGTGATTATATTGCCCTGGCGTTCATAGCCGTAATCATTGGTCTTTAATATCACATCAAGGGCTGTTTCCCACGGCACATCGTTAAGCTTAACCGTTATAGTCCCGCTGACATCGCTTGCCGCGACTATATTCACGCCGCTCTTAACAGACAAAACCCTTAGCACACTTTGCAAATCAGCATCTTTAAAATCAACAGAAATATTATTCATATTGTCCGCAGCTGAGCTGGCAACAGACGCTATAAACAAACCGCATAATATTAATAATATGCTAATACTTGGCTTTTTTAGCATAAACATGCCTCCAATAGTACTATATTATTATATATAACCATATATTTGTCAACTAAATTCTAAATCAGAACCTGTATATGCTTCCATGGCATAACCTCATCCTGGCCCTTTTTCCTGTATAAATAAAACCCCGGGTCTATGCCTGAGGACTCAAATGCCTTCTGCCATATCTGGCTATTAAAACCCTCTTTCCAGCTGTCAAATCTGGCGCCAAGCTCATACGCGCGCAATATAACGGCTGAGGCCCTTCTGTCGCCTCTTGATAAAACCGCCTCAAGAAAGCTCATATTTATATCATGCCATTTCAAATCAACACCTTTCACTTTTAAGGCGCGGCATAAAAATTCCTGCTTCTGCTTTAGCGATTCCATATCTACCATTGATTCTGTTTCAAAATCTGTATGCGGCTTAGGCACAAAATACGAAACTGAAATAGTTTTTTGCGCGGGAATATTCTTTACCAATTCCTTAATCTGCGATAAATCCTCTTCTGTCTCGCCTGGCAGGCCTATCATAAAATAAAGTTTGACGCGCCTCCAGCCGTTTTTCGCTGCCTGCGCCGCGCAATCATACAATTTAGTTATATCCAGACGTTTATTAAGCGAATCCCTGAGCCGCTGGCTTCCTGCTTCAGGCGCAAATGTGAACCCGGTTTTTTTGATTGATGAAATAAGTTCCGGCAGGCTCCTCAGCATATCCTCTGCGCGCAATGACGGAAGAGAAATACTTACCCTACGCGAAATAAACCTGTCTGTAAGGCCGCGGACTATTTCTAAAATCTGCGGGTGGTCTCCTGTAGAAAGAGATACGAGAGATATCTCGTCATGCCCTGTTGCCTGGTAAGTTTTTTCGGCAAGCTCCAAAATCTTATCCGCTGAGCGCAGCCTCACAGGAAAATAAACCGCTGTTGCCTGGCAAAATTTGCACTTATTTGGGCAGCCGCGCATAACCTCCAGGGAAATCCTGTCATGCACGATCTGTATGAATGGGACAATCTGTTTTATTGGATAATATGCATTTTCAAAATCTTTTACTATGCGTTTTTTTATTACAGCCGGAACCGACGCGTCTTTCGGCGTAAAACTTTTTATCGCGCCATCATCGTTGTATTTCACGTCATAAAACGACGGCACATACACGCCTTCTATTTTGGATAATTCTTTTAATATTTGAGTTTTGGAATTTGGAATTTGGGATTTGGGATTTATTTGTAATTTGTAATTTGTAATTTTCTCTATTATCTCTAAAATTCCTTCCTCTGCTTCTCCTATAAAAAACGCGTCAAAAAAATCTGCCATAGGCTCTGGATTTACGCAACAAATCCCGCCTGCAATTACCAATGGATATTCCGCTCCGCGCTCGGCTGAACGCAAGGGTATATTAGACAAAGATAACATGGCTAACACATTTGTATAATTTAATTCGTGCTCCAACGAAAATCCTATGATATCAAAATCCGATAAAGGCCTTTTTGATTCAAGAGAAAAAAGTAACGCGCTTTCTTTACGCAATCTCTCTTGCATATCAAACCATGGCATAAAAACTCTTTCGCACACAACGCCTTTGGCCTCGTTTAAAAGATGATAAAGAATCTTAAGGCCAAGATGGCTCATGCCGATTTCGTAAGCGTCGGGAAAACACAAAGCGACCTTTACCCTAGCGGAATCAAAATCCTTTTTAACAGAATTCCACTCGCCGCCGATATACCTTGCAGGTTTCTGTATGTTTTCTAACAATCTTTCAATATCCATAGACATGATAGGGACAGGTTCTTGCGAAAAATTGTTGTCCGGATGAACCTGTCCCCTACCTTCTTTTGTTAAAAGTTATGAGTGAGGCCTACGTTGAAAGAGGTCTCTTCTATAAAACGCAATTCCGCGTTTAAATAATCTTTCTCGGTAATACTGAAATCCGCTCCGATAACAGGGCAAATGTCCACGTCAGATTCCTTGCGCTCCCTGCCCAAACCATTAATCCTGTGTATAAGGTCAAGCCTGGTGAGCCGCGCGCCGGCATAAGGCGTAAAACCGCCTATTGCCTTTGAAACAAGGCCTGATATCTGCCAGTCATCAAGTATTACGGTATTCGTTGCGCTGTTAACCTGTTTTGAATACGGATGAACGCTTATGTGCTGAAAACCAAAAACCGCCTCTATTTTTTGCTGATCGTTTTTATACGGTTTTACCCTAAAACCATAACCTCCGGCAAAACTTGACAAATAATTTGTCTTACCTCCGGATGAAGGCCTGTGAGTAACGTCACCTATCCCTATTTTACCGTCGAGAGACAGCCAGTCAAAAACGCCGTAAGACATTGTGTAAAAATACTGTTGGCTTGAGACCTTTCCGAAATCTTTTTTTAAATGCCTGTTTTCTATCACGTGCGCCTCGGCGCCGATACCAAGCTTACCCTCCTGGGGAAACCGCGTGCCGTAACACGGAGCGGCTTCCAAAATCACCGGAAAATATAAAATCGCATAAAACAAAATGACAAGGCAAAATATCTTTCTCATCTTGCTTCCAACTGGCTCTGCGCGTATTTCTTTATCCTGCTGATCTGTTCTTTTGTAAGCCTGTTAAATTCTATGCCTACAAGATATTTTGTAACTATTTCCACGTCCTCCTCTTTCAGCCATGCAATCTTTCCGGTTGTAACAAAATGCGGATCGCCGTCGGGAAACTCTATGCTTACCTTGACCCCGAAATCTATATCCTGGCCGCTTAACAAATCTCCTATTTCAAGGCAGCATCCGCCTTCGCTTATATTTATACATTCGGCATTAAATTCCTTGTCAATGTCATGCCTGGCGTCAGATGTAATCTGCGCGAATGCGCGCAGATGCACCCTTGGAAACCTTCTTCTTGCAATATTAGGATTTGCTTGCTCTGGCATTATTTCTAATCTCCCCGATAGCTTCTTCTGTTATAAGCCGGTTGCCCCAGTAAAATGGCGAAACACCAAAACCATGCCTGGCTGCCATTTCTCTTATCTGATCCATTTTATCAATAGTAATATTGCCTCTGCCTTTGCTGAAACTTTCATAGCGTTTTTCAAGGGCCAGCACTATAACCTCCGAAAAGCAACCGTAACTTACATCTGGCGACGGAGAACCGGTGTCTATGCCCGGATCAAGAGGCGTGGGAAGCTTTGACATGCCGCCTGAAAATATAAGTATGTCTTTTCTATCGGTAGCTGTATAAGAAATATTTTTCGGATAACCCAAATCGCATATTACAGCTCCGGGCTTAAAAGCGTTTATGTTAAGTATGGAAGCGGACACCGCTGCGCAGGCCAAGACTATATCCGCATCCTTTACAGCTTTTACATTATCGCTGGTTGCTTCTACTTTTTTCGCTCCATATTTAAATTTAAGCTCAAACCACATCCTGCGCAAGTTTGACTTTGTGCGGCCCGTTATAACAAGATGCCTGGCCTGATTTGCAAATGAACGCGCGCATGCCGAGCCTATATCGCCTGTGCCGCCTATAATTGCAACCTTCGCGTTTTTTATATCAATACCCATAAGCTCGGCAGCCTTTATGGATCCGTCAACCGCCAAAGCAGCGGTAAGCGTGTTGCCCGTAGTAATGGGTATATCGGCTTCCTTGCTTATTTGATGGCCGTAGCGTTCGCCGACAACAGAGGTAAATCCGCCGAGTGTGAGTATGCCGGCGCCGTATTTCTCGGCGAGCTTGGCAGCCCTGACAACCTTGGAATACACTCGAGCCGCATTCATATTTATCATATCAGGTATAAAAGTGCATACTATAAAATGCCCCTGAGTAACAGCGCCTGTCTTTGAACGAAAATCCTTCATGTCGTACATCTTAAAAGACGGCGTAATACTGAAAAGATTTGAAACAAATTCCCTTGAATGTATCTTAAAATTTGGGTTTAACGTATTAAGGCAACGCAGAAGATGGTTGAAATTATAAAAATGCCCCAGCACCGCAAACCCGGCAACCTTTTCATTGTTGCCTTTTTTAAAACTGGCGTAACGCATAGAGATAAGGTGATTCTCTATGTTCTCCAGTATGCTATCAAAATTTTTCTGCATTATATCGGCGATGTACGGCTCGGCAAATTGCCCGATAACCGGAATGCCTACAGAGAAATTAACGTTTACCTCAACAAGGGTGCCTTCCGGATGGTCTGAAAGCTTCCATCTGCCGTCTAAATGCGCCAGATCCCCTTCAACCGACTTAAAAGAAATGCTGTAGCTTGGAAATTCCAAAACATCTTCTTCCACCCAGCTGATAGGGACATTATCGATCTGTATGCGCCACCTGGTCCTGAATTTATTCTTGTCCCTTTTAAGGACCATCGCCTCTTTGACATTGGGCATGTATTTGGGAAAATCGCCCACATGCGTAAGAAGCCTTATTATGCGCCATTTCTCGGCGTTGATAACCCTAGAGGTTTTTATCGTCTGAAGGTTTTCTGGCATAGGCAGCATTACCTTTATTGGTATAGATTATCTCCCATGGGTCACAAACAACATCGTCTTTGTGTATTTCAAAATGCAGGTGAGCCAGCATACCGCTTCTGTTGGCGTTTCCTGTTTTCCCGACAGTGCCTATCATCTGGCCTCTCTTTACTCTTTGGCCCTTACTGACATCTATATCTTTCAGGTGGCAGTAATAAGTAGTATACCCCCATTTATGCCTGATGACAACATACTTGCCGTTTCCTTTTTTATATCTCGCGTATTTCACAATGCCGGGCTTGGCAGCTAAAATAGGCGTGCCCACATCAGCAAGAAGGTCAACACCTTTATGCATTCTGCCGCTTGAACGCTTCGCGCCAAAATACCCGTCGCCGTAATCATCATTACGTATTATAAGTTTTACGGCAAGCGGCGGATCAAAATGATCCTTGGAAATGTATATACTGCTGCACGCCCATATGCTTAAAAGTAAAACCAATACCGTAAATATACCAACTATCCATTTCATATTATTATACCCTATCATATATTATATATAAATAAAAATGCCCGTGTGCTTAATTCTATCACAACGGGCATTTCATGTAAATAAAAAATTGAAAGTATTTATTTTACGCTTTGGTTTAATTATTCACGTTCACTGTAATCACGCTTGAAGTAACCCACCTAAGCTGGCTGGCGTAAAACGCCTTTATGTAAATGCTGTGCGCTCCGTTAGCTGTGTTTAGCGTGTTCCAGTTGTAACCGTAAGGATTAAAAACTACACCAGACCATCTGCCGTCTATATAATAATACGCAAAAGAAGCACCCGGTGCAGTGGCTTGAAAACTAACAGCGCCATTTACGGTATCACCATCTGCCGGAGAAGTAATCCTGACGCCGGGCGTTGAATTATTCACGATAACATTAATAGGCACTGACTCTATCCACCTTGTCTTTTTTACGCTGACAGGTATAATGCCCAGCACATCATATGTTTCGTAATAGGAATATGACGCTCTTACTTTAAGCGCATGAATGCCGTTAGAAGAGTTTGCTGTATTCCATAAGAATGTATACGGACTGCTGTTGTCTGCGGCAACACTGGATGAATCAACATACAGGTACATATTTTCTATAGTACTCATATTTGCCAACGCGCTGACACTTACTATGCCGCTGACTGAAGAACTATTAGCCGGCGAGGTTATAACAACAGGATTTGCCACTACCTGTAAAAATCCGGTTACCGGTGTTGACCACAAATCAGCGTCATTTTTTACTCTTAACGTTATGGTGTGGACTCCTGCTGACAGGCCTGAAAAACTGGCTATGGCCGAGGTTGCGCTTAAGAAAACACCGTCTATATTCGAAGACCACTCGTATGCCGTTATCTGATTATTTGCACCACTTGTTGCGGCGGCTGCAAATGTCACGCTGCCTCCTAATTCTACTGGATTAGGAGTAATACTTACTATGGATGCTGTCGGCGGCGCTGGCGGCAATACAACATTATTAACAGTTATATTCACGCTAATGGAAACTGAAACTATACCGTCTGAAACATTAAACGTAACCGTGTACGGCTGCAGCCTACCCTGTAAATATGAAGGCGTCCAATTGAAAGTACGCGTTGAAAAATTAAATGTTGCGCCATCAGGCAAACCGGCTGCGCTGTAAGATAAGATTGCGCTGTCTATGTCTGTTGCGTTTACCGCGAATGAAAACAGCACGCCTTCATCAACTGTTTTATCTGAAACCGCATCAAATACAGGTGGATCATTCACAGGCGTTATGTTGACTGTTATAACCTGACTTGCGGTTGATACCCCGTCTGATACAGTAATCTCAACCTGCTGGCTTGTTACGCCGTTTGGATAATTAAATGTTATCCTATGGCCTATAACTGTGGCATAATTTGAGTTTTCGGTAACAACAAGTGTTGCCCTTTCATTATCAGGGTCGTCTATATACGGAAAAACATCAAATTCATAGGCAATATCTTCGGTAAGCTGTAAATCAGGCACACCTGATATTGTAGGCGGATCGTTTACAGGATTTACAGTAACCTTAAACTGCCTCTGCGCTGATAATCCACCGGTATCAATAACCTTTATTACCACATCTGAGCTGCCTGAAAAATCTTTAGCAGGATTAATATCTATGTAGCGGTTAGAATCAATACTAACGCCTGTATCAGGGTTAGTATTTGAAACTATTGAAAATTGTAACAGATCATCTGTATCTATGTCATCGCTTGCGTATGCCCAAAGGTCTATTGCGTTATCAAGCGGCACATCCTCGTCTGTAACCTGATTAGGCAACGGATCCAGATCCGGGGCAAGATTGCCACCCATATTTACCATCTTTATCGCAGATGATTCGCTTTCAACGCGGATATGATCTGTAGTTACTGCGCAAACCGCGTAAAAATAAACAAACCCCGGCGAGGCAGTATCCTGATAAAAAAGATTTGTGATAGGCGCGCTGTTTAACCTTACAAGACCGCTATCCTTGGAATTACTGCGGTATATGTTGTAACCGGCTATATTTGGGCCCGATACACCCGACCATGTAAGATTAATATCGTTAACCGAAACCGTTGCGTTTAGATTCTGCGGCGCAGCAGGCCTTGTTATGTTAACAAAATCCCTTGTTGAATGCGAAAACCGCTCCTGCATCAGTGAATACGCCGGCCTTGGGAATACCTTGTCGGGATTAACACCGTCATCCTGTATGGACACAACCCCGAAATATTCCTCGTTTGCAAAATCATCAGGCATAGAGCCAGCTAAAAGTTGCGCGCCGCCTGTATCGTGCTGAGACGCTGACCCTGAAGGGTCTTTCCACCACTCATCAGAATATTCCATAATGCTGCCTCCGGCTGAATTACCGGCTGTTGCTATTTCATTCCATATGTCTTTATCCCACCATGCCTGAGAATCCTCATCAAGAGAAACGGCATTATTATCATACGCGTCTATCCCGAATTCAGATACAAATACCGGCTTATGCGTCCTATCGGCAATATCCGAAAAACCAAAATCTATTGTCCTGCCCCTGTAAAAAGCAACACCCCATATATCAACATATGACAAAGAAATATCATCGGCGGATTTCGCAACATAACCAATATTACTTATATCAGCATTGTCTATTAATACAGGGTGATAATTAAGCCCCTCTTCTTCATAAGCTATTTGCGCAAGCTCGTTGGCAAGCGTATACCATTCTGGATTATCGCCGTTTAACAGATTTTGCTCTCCTCCAACAGACCAGGCAAAAAGCGCAGGCGAATCTTTGTAGGCGTTTACATAATTTCTGAAATCGTTCTTTAATGTATTTCTTGTATTTACATCGGAAAGGTTGAGCGCGCCTTCAACATAAAAACCTGCCACAACTCTTACATCATATTGGTCTGCCTTTGCCATCATTGCGCTGCTGACATCAGACCATGTCTTAATGGTATTGGCGCCCATTGACTTTATAAGCGGGAAATCCCTGTCGTATATCGCAATGTCTGAACGATTCCATGTGCCTGAAGTGTTGCCTATCGGCACAGGCTGATACCCTACGGCCTTCACAAGAAACGGCTGGCCTGCAACATACAGATTGCCGCCTATTACCTGGACATCGCCTGCGCTTGGCAGCTTGATTGTAGCGCTATAGGCTGCATTTGTTATAGGCGCAAACAACGGGTCGTATTTAAGTTTTATATCGTCTATATATACGGTGCCGCTGGGTTGCCCGGAAACAATCTGTAAAGAAAACACCTCTCCAAGCTCAAGGCCTTTATAAGCAAAATCAGACAGCGGTACCTCTACAACCCTCCACGTATTATCTAAAATCGAATAATCACCCAAAGGCACATCTTCATAAAGACGGTTTATATTGCGCAGCCTCAAAAATACACTTGGATTAATGGTATCTGATTTTATCTTAAATGAAACAGCGTTATATTTTTTGGCCTGTAAAAAATTCGGGCTTGCGGCAAAACAACTGTACCAGTAATCGCCTGTATCATTCCATGTTATCTGATGCGCGCCTGCGACATCGGCATTAACAGCGCAGGCGCTGTCATCATCTGTAACAAACCCTAAACTATTTAAAGTGGTTTGCGCATCATTAAAATCATCCACCAGCAGCTCATCAGCGCCTCCTGCTTTGGTAACAACCGGCTCATTCAGTTCGCCTTGCGACGGGAAACGCAAAACTGTCTTGCCCAGTGAATCAACAAACTCAAAATAATAGGAATGCGTGTCCGATTCTGTAAGTATTGTAGAATAACTATATGTGCCGCTTCCAACAGAACCATTGCTTAAAATTAAAACGCGCGGCACTCCATCTAAAATAAGTTCAGCCGAAGACGGCGCGCCGGCTGTCTCGTCAAAATAATAAATACTAAATGTATACGTTGAATTAATATCTGATACCCTTTTATCAAGCTGCGGGTTAAACAATACCGCGGTCTTGCCCTGCAATGTTACCACAGGCCCGCTGTATTCGCCTGAAACAGGCAGTCTCACCGGGTATTGTCCGTCTGAAAATTCAAAATGATACTCGTGAGATGAACCCTGCCAAAGGTATGTTTTAAAAACATACACGCCATTATACGCATCCCCACTTTCAAGCGTCATATCATACACTTGGCCGTTTATCACTACATTTTTAACAGCCGGCACATTATCCTCGTTATCAAGATAATCAACGGAAAACATAAACTCAGCGCCCAGATCAGCAGAAGCAGGATTAACAGAACCATTTGATATTATAGGCGGCTGGTTAGCCGGATTTTCTATTTGTAAGAACCAGTTCCAGTTTCCGACGTCTGTGCGTGAATAATTTATGCTGTATTTAGAATAAACAATAGAGTTGATGTAAAACGTTTCGCCGTATGTGGCATTGGAAGGGATAGTAAAATCAAAATTAAACACAACTGATGCGCCAGAAGCAATATTAACCGCTGAAGCTGATTTTGTAAGTTCCGCATAAAACGGCGCTACCTTGTCAGCATCTATTTTAATATCAGGATATGTATTTAGCGTTAGAGCATCATCATTCTGCACTTCTACGCTTATCCTGGCAATGTCTCCTCTTGCAAAAATCGTCTTTGGATTATTACTTGTATCTTTTACAGAAACGGATTTTATATACGGCGCTACCTGGGTAACGGTTATATCAGCAACCAAACCTGAAGAAACAACTGTTGAACCGGCTGCCCATAACCTGCGCACAGTAGGATCTGAGGACGGGTAATACACTTCATAGCCATATGTGGCTGGAGAAAGGTTATTATTAAATGT
>PFHB01000062.1 GCA_002783585.1 Candidatus Omnitrophica bacterium CG_4_8_14_3_um_filter_43_15 | reverse complement strand
AGTAATAAAACAAAATCAAAAAATATAAAGATAACAAAACTGCCTCAGATGCTTTTAGATTTCTTAAAATATGACGGCGCAGTAGCATATCTGAAAACGAAAGGTAAATAATGAAACACACGATTACATTTATACCCGGTGACGGAATGGGGCCTGAAGTTGCCGAGGCAACCAGAAAATGCATTGACGCAACAGGCGTAAAGATTAAATGGGAAACGCGCCAGGCAGGCGTTGATGTAATGGATAAATACGGCACGCCTTTGCCTGAGAAGACTATTGCATCGATAAAAAAGAACAAGGTAGCCATAAAAGGCCCAATTACTACGCCTATAGGCAAAGGCATCAGAAGTGTAAATGTCCTGTTGCGGCATACCCTGGACCTGTATGCGTGCCTGAGGCCCTGCAAATCTTATGAAGGCGTTAAATCGAAATATAAAAATATCGATCTTGTGATAGTCAGAGAAAACACTGAAGATTTATACGCCGGAGTTGAGTTTAAAGAAAAAACAAAAGAGACAATGGAGCTGATAGAGCACATGGCAAGGCTTAATCCTAAAAAGATCAGCCCTGATTCAGCCATAAGCATAAAGCCGATTTCTGAAAAAGCCACGGAACGTGTTGTGAAATTCGCGTTCGAATACGCGGTTAAAAATAACAGAAAAAAAGTGACCGCGGTGCACAAGGCAAACATAATGAAATTTACAGACGGCCTGTTTCTTGAAACAGCAAGAAAGGTTGCCAAGAAGTATGATGGCAAAATAAAGTTTGAAGACAGGATAGTTGATAATATGTGCATGCAGCTTGTGCAGAAACCTGAGAACTACGATGTACTTGTGCTGCCAAACCTTTACGGTGATATTATATCTGATTTATGCGCAGGGCTTATAGGCGGCCTGGGCGTGGCGCCCGGCGCTAACATAGGCGATGATTGCGCTGTATTTGAAGCAACGCACGGCAGCGCGCCAAAATATAAAGGCATGAATAAAGTTAATCCGACAGCTGTAATTTTATCAGGGGCTTTAATGTTACGTTATATCGGCGAGAATGACGCGGCAGGCAGGCTTGAGAATGCAGTAGCGGCTGTAATTAAAGAAGGCAAAGATGTTACATATGATTTAAAACCGCATAGGGATGATCCGTCAGCAGTAGGAACAAGTCAGATGGCAGATGCGATCATAAAAAAGTTATGAAAAATTTACCGAAAATTTCAATTATAGGCGCGGGTAATGTAGGCGCTACTACGGCTATGATGATAACCGAGGCCGAGCTTGCGAATATAGCGCTGTTTGATGTGGCAAAGGCAATGGCAAAAGCAAAGAGTATTGATATGTCTCATGCATTGGCCGCTAAAAGCTTAAATATTAAAATTGAACCTATAGATGATTATAAAGGCATATCCGGTTCAAGTATAGTTGTAGTTACTGCTGGATTCCCAAGAAAACCGGGTATGAGCAGGGATGATTTACTTAAGGCAAACGCCGATATTATAAAATCAGTGTCAAAAGAGATTAAAAAATATGCCCCAGGAGCTATTGTTATAATTGTCACGAATCCTTTGGATGTGATGGCGTATCTTTCTTATAAAATAACAGGTTTTAATCATAGCAGGGTTCTGGGCATGGCTGGTGTACTTGATTCTGCCAGATTAACGGATTTTATAGCCGCGAGATTAAATGTTAAAAGATCTGATATAGAATCAACTGTTTTAGGCAGCCATGGCGAGCTTATGGTACCGGTTTATAGCCAGACAATGTTAAATAATAAACCATTAACAGATATTCTTCAGCAGAAGGATTTAGACGAGCTTAGCGCGCTTACAAAAAACGCAGGAGCGCAAATCGTTTCTTTATTGGGCACAGGCAGCGCGTATTATGGGCCTGCGGCTTCTGTGTTTGAGATGGTAAAGGCAATACTTCTGGATAATAAAACTACGCATTGCGCATGTTCATACCTGCAGGGCGAATATGGCTTGCGGGATGTTTATATAGGCGTGCCATGTGTTTTAGGTAAAAAAGGCATAGAGCGTGTTGTTGAATTAAAGTTGACTAAGCCTGAATCAGATGTATTGGCCAAGTCTGCTGAATCAATAAAGGCTATGATAAGGAAACTCGAGATTAATTAAATGCTCTACTTCGCCTAAAGCAATTTAATAGCTGGTACAGGCTTCGTAGCAGCATTCTGCTATTGCTGCGAAGCTCATACCAGAAATAACATTGTGCAGAGCGAAGCAGAATGGAGGCTTGATATGGATGAGATATTAAAGCTTTTGGAAAACGATGCAAGAATGACAGCCGAAGAGATAGCTAAAATTACCAAGAAAAGCAAAGCCGCAGTAAAACAGGCAATAAAAAAATACGAAAAAGACGGTGTTATACTTAAATATAAAACCGTTATTAACAAGGAGCTTGTTTGTGACGTAGAATGCGTCACCAGGGCATTAATAGAGGTTAATATAACACCGCAGAAGGATGTCGGGTTTGAGCATGTTGCAGAGCGTATTTACAAGTTTGAGGAAGTCACGAGTTGTTATCTTATTTCAGGTACTTATGATTTACTGCTTGTTGTTGAAGGTAAGAATCTGCATTCTGTAGCAAGGTTTGTGGCTGAGAAGCTTTCGCCTATGCCCAATGTAAAAGGATGCGTTACACATTTTATGCTTAAAAAATACAAAGAGGATGGAGTTATTTTAAAACATAGAGAAGAGAATAAGAGAATCGCGATTTCGTATTAAAAATGAAAAATTTAATTTCCAAAAAAGTAATAGAAATGCAGCCGTCAGGTATAAGGGCTTTTTTTGACCTTGTGCTTGGCATGAAGGATGTGGTATCGCTTGGCGTAGGTGAGCCTGATTTTGTGACACCCTGGCCTATGCGCGAGGCAGGCATTTTTTCTTTAGAGCAGGGGTTTACGTCCTATACCTCAAATAGCGGGCTCATGAAGCTCAGATTAACCATAAGCCGTTATATGAAGAACAGGTTTAAGTTGAACTACTCGGCGGAAAATCAGATATTGATAACAGTAGGCGTAAGCGAGGCGTTTGACCTGGTTTTAAGGGCTATAATAAATCCGGGCGACAAGATTTTAATTCCGGTTCCGTGCTATGTTTCTTATGGGCCTCTTGTTGAATTAGCGGGAGGTATACCCGTTTATATAGATACAAAGCCTACTGGATTTAAGCTTACGCCGCATCTGGTAAATAAATACGCAGTCAAAAAATGCAAGGCAATAGTGTTGAATTATCCTGTGAATCCGACAGGGGTCTCATATACTAAAAAAGAGCTTCTTGCTTTAAACCACGCGTTTATTGAAAATAAACTGCTTTGTATTTCCGACGAGGTTTATGACAGCCTTACCTATGATTTTAAGCATACAGTATTTCCTACATTGCCGGGCGCCTTTGAAAATACGGTTTATCTTAACGGTTTTTCAAAATCGTACGCGATGACAGGATGGCGCGTGGGGTATGCATGCGGCCCTAAAGACATAATTGCCGCAATGACAAAGATTCATCAATATACCATTATGTGTGTGCCTATAATAAGCCAGATGGCTGCATGTGAGGCGCTTGAGCCTTCAGGCCAGCGCTCGATGAATGATATGAAACGCGAATACAATAGGCGCCGGCACTATATTACAAGAGAACTCAATTCGCTCGGGCTTAAGTGTGTGCCTACCCAGGGCGCTTTTTACGCTTTTAGTTCAATAAAGAGCACCGGTTTATCATCTATAGATTTCGCGAAACAACTTCTGAAAGAAGAAAAGGTCGCGGTTGTGCCGGGTACTGCATTCGGCAAAAATTACGATGATTACGTGCGCATTTCTTATGCATCAAGCATGGATAATCTCAAGGAAGCCATCGCGCGCATAAAGAGATTTATAAATCATGCATAAACGCGTTTTGTTGATGTATATAAGCTATAATTCCGGCCATCACCGCTGCAGCATCGCTATTGAGCGGGCGCTTAAAAGGCTTGATCCGGAAATAGAGGTCCTTAACATCAACGGTTTCAACTACACCAATCCCATCTTAGAACGCGTTATAAACCGCACATACATGGTTGTTATAAAAAGAAAACCCCAGGTCTGGGATTATCTTTACGATAACCCCAAGGTTTTTAAGAAGGTCCAGGCGCTTCGGGATTTTATGCATAATATGAATTTTGAGAAATTAAAAAATCTCATTCATGATTTTAAGCCCGATGTAATAGCCTGCACCCAGGCGTTTCCGTGCGGCATGATTGCTGATTTAAAAACCAGGGACACCAGCATAAAGAGTAAATTATTCGGCATACTCACTGATTATTATCCGCATTCCTACTGGTTGCATCTTGCCGTAGATTATTTTGTAGTGCCTGCCAAAGAAAGTAAGGAAAAGCTTATCTCTGGCGGCATGCCGGCAGAGAAAATAAATATATCAGGCATACCCATTGATCCAAAGTTTGGCGATAAGGTGGATTCAAAAATAGTTAAATTGGAGCTTGGCCTTGACCTTGATAAACCTGTTGTTTTGGTTATGGGCGGAGGCCAGGGGTACGGCCCGATAAGAGACATAATAAATAGATTAAATTCAAGTGTTTTGGATTTTCAGGTTGTGGCAATATGCGGGATAAACGCAAGGCTTTTCAAATGGATAAACTCATCGCGCAGGAAATTTAACAAAAAGATAGTCCCACTGCAGTTTGTTGAGAATGTAAACGAACTTATGGAGATCTCAGACCTTATAATCACAAAACCCGGAGGCCTTACTACAGCAGAGGCGCTTTCAAAAGGCCTGCCTATGATTGTTGTGCATCCTATACCCGGGCAGGAGACAAAAAATACACAGTTTCTTGTTGCTATAGGAGCAGCAGAGCAGGTTGATGATATGGCGTTGGTAGGCGTAAAAGCAGAAGAGCTCCTAAAAGATGTTGAAAAATTAAAAAAGATGCGCCAGGCTGCCTTAACTCAGGGGCATTCGGATTCCGCATTAGATGTAGCAAAGCTTATTTTAAAACAACCTTCAATAACGGATTTTTAATATGGCGCAATATCTTCTATACAGAATAGGCATATGGTTTTCATTAAATCTGCCGTTGGGATTTGCCTACTGGCTGGCGTCTTTTGTGGCCATGTTGCAGTATATGTTTTGCGTAAAGGACAGGGCTGCGGTTGTGGGCAACCTAAGCGTGATTTTGAGCACATCTGACAAGGCTGTTTTGCATAAACATGCCAAAGGCGTATTTATAAACTTCGCCAAATATCTTGTTGATTTTTTCAGGTTTTCGGTTTTGAATAAGAAGTATATCGAGAAATATATAAAGATAGAAGGCCGCGAGAACCTGTTTAACGCGTTTAAAAACAAGAATGGCGTAATAGCGCTCACAGGACATGTAGGAAATTGGGAGCTTTCAGCAGTTGTTACGGCATATTTGGGTTGCTCGGTCAATGCTGTAGCTTTAAGCCATAAAGACAGGCGGGTTAATGATTTTTTTATAAGGCAACGGGAGTCTAAGGGCATAAAGGTGGTGCCTATGGGAGTTGCGGTAAAAAGATGTTTTATAGCGTTAAAGAATAATGAGTTAATAGGCCTTTTAGGCGACAGAGATTTCAGCGGTTCAGGAGTAGCGGTTGAGTTTTTGGGTAAAAGCGTCAGTATACCCAAAGGCCCTGCAATGATATCTTTAAAATCAGGCGCGCCCATAGTGCCTACTTTTTCAATCAGGCAGATTGATAATACATACAAAACGATTTATTTACCGCCGATCTATCCGGTAAAAACCGGTAATAAAGAACAGGATTTTTTATCCCTTACAAAAAAATGCGTTTCTGTAATAGAGGACAAGATAAGGGAATATCCCGAACAATGGTTTATGTTCAGGGAATTCTGGGCAGAGGACGCTAACAAGGTAGATATTGTATAATGAAGACAGTTATACTGATACCAGCGCATAACGCGGCATGCGCGATAAAAGATGTTATAACCAGGGTTAAGGCGCTTGGTTTTCCTGTAGTAGTTGTTGACGATGGTTCAAACGATGCTACATATGAAGCCGCAAAGTCTGTTGGCGCGGATGCCTTAAGGCACCAAAGTAATATGGGCAAGGGCGCTGCGCTGCGCACAGGGTTTGAGCATATTTTAAAAACCGATTTTGACGCTGTTATAACAATGGATGCGGATGGCCAGCATGACCCGGCGTCATTAAAGGATTTTACAGCCAAGGCAGAGAGCGGTTCGCAGTTTATAGTGGGCAGCAGGATGTCTGATACAGCCAAGATGCCGTGGATACGGGTTAAAACCAACAAATTGCTGTCATGGATTTTGTCAAGGAAAATGAAACAATATGTGCCTGATTCGCAGTCAGGCTACCGCCTGATAAAAAATGATTTATTAAAGAAACTGAAGTTTTCTTCAAACCGCTACGAGATAGAATCAGAGATGCTTATACAGGCCGCGCGAGCAGGCGTTAAGATAGATACCGTTCCCATAAAAAGCATATATTCCGGCCACAAAAGCAGCATTAACCCGCTCGTTGATACATTTCGTTTTATCAGGCTAATGATAAAATTGTGATTTAGAGGAATTATGGATTTTGACGCGCTTAGGAAAAATATGGTAGAGGTTCAGTTGGTTGGCCGAGGTGATATCACTGACAAAAAAGTGATTGAGGCGTTTTTGAAGGTGCCGCGGCATAGGTTTGTATCTGAGAAACTGCAGAAAGATGCGTATGGCGATTATCCTTTGCCTATAGGCAGTGGCCAGACCATATCGCAGCCGTATATGGTCGCGCTTATGACCCAATGTTTGCAATTAAATGGCAGTGAGAAAGTCCTGGAGATCGGCACAGGCAGCGGATATCAGACAGCAATACTTGCTGAGCTTGCGAATCAAGTATACACAATAGAACGGCATCCTGACTTGTCTAAGTCTGCTGAGAATATCACAAAAGAGCTTGGATATAAAAATATTTATTTTAAAGTTGGAGACGGCACTTTAGGTTGGCATGAGAAGTCGCCTTTTGATGCAATCATAGTTACCGCAGGAGCGCCTGATGCGCCAAAATATTTACTTGAGCAGCTTGCCGATGGCGGCAGGCTTGTAATACCGGTGGGAAGCGAATTTACCCAGCGCCTGATGGTTTACGAGAAGATAAAAGACGAAATCAAAACAAATCAGGTATGCGCCTGCACGTTTGTTAAACTTATAGGGAAAGCCGCATGGAAGGAATAGTTCGCGGAATGCTCGTTTACCAGCCGCTCGGTAAGGGTTCCGAAAAAACGCAAAAATTTCCCCGCCGTGGAAATTTTTGCTCCGAGTTTGCGCTCGCTCTCCTTCGCGACTAAACGTGATAGCTGGTCGCAAAGGATCCATGGCCGCTCGCGCAAACTAGGTTTTTCTCCACCCTCACCTTCGCGGCTGGCAAAACTAGAGCAAACGCACTCGCATTCAGGTCAAAAAAATGATAGGACTGATTAAAAATTTATTTAATAATAAAGAAGTGTTAGTTTTTATACTTGGCATGATGCCGGTGTCGGAGTTAAGGGGCGCGATACCGGCAGGGCTTGCCATGGGCCTGCCGCTTAAAAATGTGCTTTTATTGGCTATAGCGGGTAACCTTGTTCCTGTAATACCTATGCTGTTGTTATTTGAGCCGGTTTCAGCAAGAATAAGAAAACTGCGGTTGTTTAAGAAATTTTTTGACTGGTTTTTTGAGAGGACAAGAAAAAAGGCTGATTTGATAGAGAAGTATGAGGTATTGGGCCTGGCGATTTTCGTAGGCATCCCGCTTCCGATTACAGGCGCATGGACAGGATGCGTTGCCGCTACCATGTTTAAGATAAAATTTAAATATGCGCTTCCTGCTATTATAGCAGGCATTCTCACAGCCGCATTGATAGTTACCGCAGCT
>PFHB01000049.1:6408-7972 GCA_002783585.1 Candidatus Omnitrophica bacterium CG_4_8_14_3_um_filter_43_15 | reverse complement strand
ATTCGGCGCAAAATAACCTATATTGCCGAATCTGATTAAAAATTCCAATCTTGATATCCAGTAAAATACATTGCGCAATATATAATTTTTGGCATCCAGAAACCACGGACTAGGATATTGATAATAATGGCCAATGTATTTATGCCACGCCGGCAGCTGAATGGGCCTGCCTATGCATGATTTAACAACTTTAAACCCGCACTCCTTAAGCATCCTTCTTAATGTTTTATGCGTGAAATGCGTTACATGCTCGTAAGAATCAAATATATCGTAATCTTTTAATTTTCCTGCGGCTACGGCAAGCCGCAATTTTAATAAATTATAATTTCCGTTGGGGACTTTTATAAATAATATCCCGTCTTTTTTAATCACTTTTTTAATATCCATGAGCATCTTTTTCGGTTCTGCTATATGCTCAAAAACATCTGTCATTGTAACAACATCAAAGTATTCATCGCTGAAACCCGCTTCGTGCAGATAACAGGTTTTCACGTTTAATCCGAAATATTTACGCGCCATTTCAGAAAGCGCCGGAGACGGGTCTATGCCGAAAACATTCCATTTCCTGCCGCGCGTATTCCTCAGGAACATACCCATATTTGTCCCTATATCCAAAAAATTGCCTGTTGGCTTGATTTTTTCTATAACGCCTAGATCCTGCAAATAATTTGAGTCCCTGTGATTTTTTGCCTGCCCTTCGAATATCAGCCTTGCTTCTTCGTAATATTTTTTATCATCACCCCAGTAATTTTTTTCCGACTCCTTAACCATAGGGTTTGTATATATCAAACCGCAGGCGCTACATTTAACTATCCCTATATTGCCTCTCTCTGTGTAAATCTGCGCATAATCCGTATAGGCGCATAGCGGGCATGCGCGCTTTAGGACTTCGCTTTCACTGTAATATGTTTTTTGCGTGCCGCCTTTTTGATAGTCCATAATCAATCTCTTTATTTATCCGCAAATTCCCTGTGCCACAGCTCAAGGTTTAAAAGGCACCATATTTTGGCCCCGTTATTTGCCTTTCCGCTTGCATGATCATCAAGGATCTTTTTAATGCCTTCCCGGTTAAAATAACCTCTCTTAAGATGCTCGTTGCTCATTAAAATATCATGTGCATATTTTTTAAGTTCATTTTTAAACCATACACCGATAGGCACCCCAAAACCCATTTTTTCTCTTTTTAAGATAGATTCCGGAAGTATATTTTTGAGGGATTTTTTTAATATGTATTTTGTCTGAAATCCCCTAACCTTAAAATGAGATGGTATGCGCGCCGAAAACTCCAAAAACTTATGGTCCAGAAAGGGAGAGCGGCACTCCAACGAATTGGCCATGCTCGTAATATCCACTTTCGGCAGCAAATCTCCCGGCATATATGTCATCAGGTCGACGAAAAGCGTAGAATCAATCAAATCCCGGGACTTTGATTTTTCATATTCGTTAAAAATAATATTTTTTCTGCTCAATCGCCTGGTCTTATCTTTCATTAAATCGGTATAACAGTTAAACCTTGTTTCTTCGTTAAAAATAGACATGAACTCCGAATACCTGCTTTCTTTCT
>PFHB01000049.1:0-6387 GCA_002783585.1 Candidatus Omnitrophica bacterium CG_4_8_14_3_um_filter_43_15 | reverse complement strand
ACTTCTTCAGCCTATTTATTTTATCTTTTTTAACGGTAGATTCCGGCATGTTTTTTATGGCTTTTCCAAACAGCTTATTTAAAACAACCGGCAATATTTTATGCCGCTCGGCCATATTCATGGCCACATACCTTTCGTACCCGCCAAACGATTCATCTCCACCATCGCCATTTAAAGCCACGGTTACACTCTGGCGCGTCATCTTAGAAAGGTAATACGTGGGTATTGCCGATGAGTCAGCATACGGCTCTCCGAAATGCCTTATCAGCTGCGGCAAAACTTCCAAAGCATCGGGCTTTATTATGAATTCTTTGTGGTCTGTCCCGAACTTTTTCGAGATATCCCTTGCAAAATCCGTCTCATTAAAACTTGCGTCCGAAAACCCTATTGAAAATGTCTTAACCGGCATAGACATCAACTGCGCCATCACGGCAACTATGGCGCTTGAATCAATGCCGCCACTTAAAAATGCGCCCAGCGGCACATCGCTTATAAGCCTTATTTTTGTTGATTCTTTTAACAGGTCAAATACCCTCTCACAAATTTCTTCCTCTTTCAAATCAAGCTTCTGCGAATAATCAAGGTTCCAATACCGCTGGATTTTTATCGCGCCTTTTTCCCATATTAGAAAATGCGCCGGAGGCAGCTTTTTAACGCTTTCAAATATTGTAAAAGGCGCCGGTATATAACCGTAATTTAAGAACTCATCTAGGCTCGCAAAATCAACATCCCTTTTGATATCGCCGTTTTTCATAAGAGCGTTTAATTCCGAGGCAAAAACCAAATCTCCGGATTCCGCCGAATAAAACAGAGGCTTCTTTCCTATCCTGTCCCTTGCTAAAAACAACCTCTGCTCTTTCTCGCTCCATACGGCAAAAGCAAACATTCCACGCAGATCCTTAAGGCAATCCGGACCTTTTTCTTCATATAAATGCAACACTGCTTCGGTGTCAGTATTTGACTTAAAAACATGGCCTTTCTTTATCAAATCTTCCCTTATCTGCTTAAAATTATATATTTCTCCGTTAAAAACTATCCATAAACTATTATCTTCATTGCTCATGGGCTGGCGGCCTGCGGCAGTCAGGTCAATTATACTGAGCCTTTTATGCCCCAGGGCTATATTTACTCCGGAATTGCCGAAATAAAAACCCTCGTCGTCAGGCCCTCTGTAAAACATGGCATCGCACATCACCTTTATGATATCTTTGTTTATTTGCCTATTCTGTATAGATATTATTCCGGCTATACCGCACATAGCTTATCAACCTTTTAAATCTAAAAAATTTTATTGTATGGAACAGGTATTTTTAATATTAACCACTTTTGCATATAGGCCGTCAATACACAAAATATCGCCTTTGTAATTCATTCTTTTTAACAAGCCTATTATTTCATCCTGGTAAGATACGGCGAAGATAATTATAAGATCATTTCCTACAATTTTAGCGCTGGCCGGCTTTAATATCTTTGTAGGGCAATTCGGTAAAAACTTGCCGTGTTTGTTAGTGTCTGAATCAAAAATATATTTTATATTTAACCTTGAGCCCGCGTACGCTATTATTGCCTGTGCCTTCGCTCCTGCGCCCCATGCGGAAACAACTTTATATTTTGAAATATTTTTTAAAATAAATTTTACATCTTCTTCTCTTCTATGCCCAAAGTCATGAGCTTTTTTATTTTTTCTAACATAAACTTCCAAATAATCCCCCCCAAAGCTTTCACTCAGGACAATTATTTCAAAACCGCATTTAGTAACGAGCGCGGCAAGGCTCTGAGGCGTAAAATAGTTTATATGGTCTGCGAATATATCAAAATACCTGTTTTGCGATATTGTTTTTTGCGCATTAGGCACTTCTATCAAACCTACTGCGCCGTCTTTACACGCCTCATATGCTACCGATAAAATTTCCCTTGGCTTACTAATATGCTCAAATACCTGCCTACAGGCAAAAGCCGAGAATTTTCGCTTCAAGCGGATATTTTTTGTAAAATACGCATTTACTACAACCAGCCTTTTGTTTTTACAGATGTCATAAAAAACAGACGAGGGTTCAACGCCTAATGTTCTGCCGAAAAACCGTTTAGCCATTAAAAGAAAATTCCCGTCCCCGCAGCCTATCTCTATAAAATTCGACCTGTTTTCGCAAAAATCTGCCAATTTTTCAATCTGTCTTCTCTGGAGTCTGCGTAATTTCGAAGAATGGCTGACAGTCATAAAATAATCGTCATAATAATCAGGGTGATTAAAATATTCTGTCTGATAGTGCCCGCAATTACCGCATGTAAACAAATGAACCTTTACGCTTTTGAAGGCCAGCGGACGCTTATAAAACCTGGAAACTTCCAGAGCGCATTTATTTAACACCTCGCATATATGCATCCTGAAGCCGCATACCCTGCATTTCATTTTAAATTAATCCCCGTTTTAAAAATTGGCCAGTTTGAAAATTTTACTTTAAATATTTTAAAGACGGCAGGGAAAATACCCCACGGTTTAACCTTTTTGCCCTTCTTTCTTGGCTTGTAGGAAACCGGGATTTCGCGTATTTTGAAGCCCGCTTTACAGAACTTGCTTATAGCTTCAAAATCAAAATAGAGATCTCCTGAATCTATGGCTATTTTACTGAAACTAGACGCCCTGTAAAGCCGGACGCCTATTATATCTGTAAAATTTCTTTTAAAAAACAAGTTTACCAAAAATGTAGTGATTAAGGTGCCTAAATAATAAGGCCTCTGTTTTATTATGGAGGCCTTAGCCAACGAGCCACTTCTCTTGTTGTAGAGCCTGGAACCAAAAACAATATCCAGGTTTTCCTTTTCAGCTATTTCAAGCATCCTGTAGACGCATTCTATGTCGTATTCAAGGTCAGAATACTGCATATATATAAACTCTCCGTTTGCTTCTGAGGAACCGGTAATAACAGACTGCCCGTAGCCGTAATTTTTAGGTTGAAATATTATTCTGGTGCCTGGGCCCGGTTTCAAATCTCTCAGGATTTCCCTGGTTCCGTCCACAGAACAGTTATCCACTATTATTATTTCTTTATCTACGGCAATGGCTTCTGCATCAGCTATAGCTTTTAATATGGTATTCTTTTCGTTATATACGGTAATTATAATGGTTAGTTTCATAAAACTGTTTTTCCGTCTTTGTAACTCTGCCAGATTTTTAATATAGATTTGACTATATCCTGCGAAGATAGCCCATACTTTTTAAGCATATAATTACGCTCGCCGTAAACTTTAGGGTAAGCATCCGGCAGGCCGAACTTTCTAAATAAAATACCCGATCCGCTCTCGGCGACTATGGCAGCAACCGAATCGCCCAGGCCGCCGATAATACTATGCTCCTCCAGCGTAAATACGGCCTTTGTCTGCATTATGGCATCCATTATAATTTCTTTATCTATCGGTTTTATGGTATGGATATTTATCAGGCGCACACTTATGCCTTTGCCGGCTAAAATATCTCCGGCTTCTAAAGCATTGGATAAAATGCTTCCCGTGGAAATTATACTGATATCGCTACCATTGCGCAGCAAAACGCCTCTGCCCATGAAAAATCTTTTTATCTGCGGCTGCGCACAACATGCCTTGCCAAGCCTGACATACATAGGCCCGTGGTGCGTAGCCATAAACCTGAACACGCTTACAGTTTCCTGTTGTGTTGCCGGAGAAAAAACCTTCATATTCGGAAGAGATTTCATAATAGATATGTCTTCGGCGGCATAATGCGTAGAACCGGCTGTACCGTAATGTAGGCCTGCGCCTACACCGACTATCTTCACATCCTGATTCTGCATACACAGATCATTTCTTATCTGCTCAAAACACCTCATGGTAGCAAACGGAATTATAGAATAAACAAAAACCCTTTTCCCTGACATTGAAAGCCCTGCGGCAAGTCCTATCATGTTTTGCTCGGCTACGCCAACATCATAAAATCTATCCGGAAATTCATTTTTAAACCCCTCAAAAACAGAAAATCCAAGATCGCCTGTAAGTAAAAAAATATTTTTATTCGCCCTGGCAAACCCTGTAAGCGTATCAGTAAAAGCCTTTCTCATTTTATCCCGAGCTCCTTCATTGCCAAAGCAAGCTGATCTGAATTAGGCGACTTATAATGCCACTCGAGCCTGTCCTGCATAAAAGACACGCCTTTTCCTTTTATTGTATGGCTTATTACAACAGATGGCCTACCCTTTTTAAACGGCACGGCATTAAAACATTTCGTCAGAGATTTTATATTATGGCCGTCAACTTCTTTTACCTGCCAGCCGAATGCCTTCCATTTATCAGCAAGCGGCTCTATGTCAAGCACATCGCTAACGCGTCCGAACGCCTGAAGTTTATTATAGTCTATAATAACCACAAGGTTGTCCAATTTATGATGCCCGGCAAACATCGCTGCCTCCCATATGGAACCTTCATTACATTCTCCGTCGCTGATAAGCACAAATATACGTTTTTTCAACTTGTCATGTTTAGCCGCAAGCGCCATGCCGGCGCCTACTGACAATCCATGCCCCAAAGACCCTGTGGATACGTCAAGCCCTTTTACCGCGTTTCGCGTTGCATGCCCTGGAAGTCTCGTACCATTTATACAATATCTCTTCAACAAATTTTTCGAAAAAACTCCTTTTTGCGCCAGTGTGGCATAAAGCGCACTTACAGCATGGCCTTTGCTTAGTATAAATTTGTCTTCATCAACTCTTTTTTTATTTTTTGAATGCGTTTTAATCACATCAAAATACAAAGCAACTAAAAGATCTACACAGGAAAACGCCGAACCTATATGTGAAGAATTTGCCTTTGCATGCATCATTACTATATCTTTTCTTATCTGCGCGGCTATATTTTTATAATATGTATTCATTTATACCTATCTATGTTTACTTAAAACCATTTGATACTTTTTTAACCAAAGTAATATTATATTATATATCTTTTTATAAAATAATACAATATTCCTATGTATTCATGGGCAATTGCCTTTATCTGCTCAAAACGCACTCCTTCAGCCCTGTCATAAAACTGGCATTCATTAACAGGTACAGGCGTATAAGTTACGCTGACAGGGCCGGCTATCTTATCAAAAACTAACTTTGCCCGCCTCGTATTATACGGTGAAGACACCAGCAAAATGTTAGCCCAGGAATGCCTGTTTAATATATCATTTGTGAATTTGACATTTTCATAGGTGCTGTTCGCTTTCTTTTCAAGTATTATATCCTTATCAGGCACCCCCATAGAAACAGCGAAAAGCTTCATATTTTCCGCATCATTGTACCTATACGTATACCCTGAGGAAAAAATAATTTTCTTGGCATATTTCTCTTTATATAATTCTACGGCGTACCTGGCGCGCTCTATAGTGCTCTTTCCTGGGGAACCCGTTTCACCCACGCCGCCGCCAAAAACAACTATTGCATCCGCGCTATGCGGCGCCTGGCTGATATTTAAAGGCACAGCGGCAAACCATATAAAAGGCGTCTTAAAAAACAAAATCCATAAAAAAACAAGGACTGCCGATAAAGACAACGCTTTTCTTCTGGCGGATCTATAGAAAAAAATGAAATTTTCTTTCCATTTAGCCTCATTGTCGGTATTCTTCTTATTTATGCCGCCCTCGATCAAACGGCTCATCTGCTCTATGCGGCTCACCCAGCTGTTGTCTTCGGCCACTTTAAGCCTGTGCTCTTTCATAGATAACTTATCCTCATTTACGGCCTTTTCAAGGCAATCCGTAAAATTTTCTTTCGTACCTGATACATAAACAATATTTCCGTTTTGATTATTGAACTCTATCACTTCCGGCAGGCCGGTTGAAACAACCGGTTTTGACAATGCCAAGTATTCGTTTAATTTTGTCGGATATACATTATTGGTATATTCGGTTATAAGGTAAGGGATAAGGCATACGTCAAAATATTTAACAAACAACGGCAGCTCTCTGTGCTCTTTTTTCCCGAGAAAATACACATTTTTCAAAACCCTGAGCCTAGATACATCCGTTTGCAGGGGACCTACAAAAACAAACGAATAAGAACTGTATTTTTTAGCCGCATACTCAATAAGCTCCTGGTCTATCCATTTGTGTACCCCTCCTACATAACCTATAATCGGTTTGGCAATTTTTTTCAATTCATCAGGGGGATGCAAAACAGAATCAGCTGATTCCTTAAACTTTGAAAAATTCACGGCAAACGGGAAAATATGCGTATTGTTATTGTATTGCGAACAATAATTACAAAGCTGCTTTGAAGTAACAAAAACAAAATCTGCTTTTTTGATCATGTTTTTTTCCGAGGCCGCTATTTTTTTGGCGGATGTCGAGCTGGCGGAAAAATTATCTATACAATAATAGATCAGGATTTTTTTAAG
>PFHB01000082.1 GCA_002783585.1 Candidatus Omnitrophica bacterium CG_4_8_14_3_um_filter_43_15 | reverse complement strand
GAAAAAAGAGCAGCTGTTATGAAGAAATTATTTTTTTTCTGCATCATTTTTTTCATAACGGTTTCATGTTTTGCTCAGAAGCAAGAAGCAAGCTTTCCCTTAATACCTGATTTCACGAAAAATGACAGAATATTGATATTTGCCCCGCATCCGGATGATGAGTCAATAGGCACGGCAGGCGTTATACAAAAAGCCCTTGATGCCGGCGCCGGCGTCTGGGTTTGTTGTTATACAAACGGTGACGCGAACCAACTCGCGTTTATTATGTATGAAAAACGTTTTACATTCCGCAAAGGCGAATTTCTGCATATGGGTAGCGTGCGTAAAAAGGAGACATTGGATGCTCTGAAATTCTTAGGGGTGGGCGCTGATAGGGTTTTTTTCCTTGGGTATCCTGATTTCGGCACAATGCGGATTATGCTGAAACACTGGGGCAATACAAAACCGTACAAAAGCCTTTTTACAAGAGTTTCTAAGGTTCCGTACAAGGAAAATCTTTCATGGGGTTCGCCGTATACAGGCGAAAGCATACTCAGGGATGTTAAGGCAGTGTTTCTTGATGTAAAACCGACAAAGATTTTTGTTTCGCATCCGGCTGATACCAACGGCGACCACCAGTCGCTGTATTTGTTTTTAAGGGTTGCGCTTTGGGATTTAGAGGCAAGGTTGAAGGCCCCTCAGATTTATCCTTACCTGGTGCATTGCGCAAGGTGGCCTGAGCCGCGCGGTTTTTATCCGGATATGGCGCTTATGCCGCCGGAGTGGTTTATGAATTTTCAGATTCACTGGATGAGCCTGGTTTTATCCGCAGAAGAGATAAACAAGAAAAACCAGGCGTTTGATTTTTATAAAAGCCAGATACCGTATAATCCGAGATACCTGCATACATTCGCAAGAAGCAATGAATTGTTCGGGGATTACCCTGTTTTAAAATTAAAAGATTCAAGCCCGGCACGCGTTGATTGGCAGGAGAGTTTTGGGCCCGAGGCCATTATAAAAGAAAAAGACAGAGATAAAGACAACGTATTTTTGTTTTACGCAAAGTCAGAAGGGAAACTGTATATAAAATTATCTTTAAGCAGAAAGATAACAAAAGGCGTTACAAGCAGTATATATCTTTTGCCTTACAGCCGCAATACGGATTTTGCTGATATGCCGAAGATACGCCTTGCTATTACCCGCACCCGCCTGAGGGCGTATGATAAAAAGAACAGGGTTTTTATCAGCCATGCTAAAATGAGCATAGTTGATAATGACAGCATACTCATAGAATTTCCGCTTGCCTCGCTTAATTTTCCAGATTATATATTAAGCCGCGCAAGGATACACACGGATGCCGTGGCCTCTGATTTATCGGCGTGGCGCGTGCTTGAGCTGGAATAAGTGTCCTTGCTAACATAATGGCTTTATGGTAAAATTAATCCGTATGCGCATAAGGTATTATTTAAATAATATATATAACAAATTGGTAAAGGCCAATGATACGCCTCATCGCATTGCTTTGGGTTTCGGCATAGGCGTATTCTACGGCCTTTTTCCTTTTGTAGGCGTAGTTTTTACTATTATAACATCATTAATATTTAAGGCCAATAAGGCCTCGGCTTTAATTGGCTGTTTTGTTACGAATACCTGGATGACTGCGCTGTTACTTTTGCCTTCCATAAAAGTCGGATCAAAAATGTTCGGTGTAGATTGGCGGGCTGTATGGCAGGATATGCGGCTCAAGGATTTTTCAAGCGATGTGCTTCTGCCTTCTATAGTGGGATTTTTGACGATTGCCTTGGCTGTAGGGGTTTTAGGTTATTTAATAAGTTTGTTTTTTATAATAAAATACAGAAAACATAGAGGGCAAAATTATGCAGAAGACATTCGTTCTTGATACAAATGTGCTGCTTCACAATGCCGACGCGATAAATGTATTTGCCGACAACAAGGTTGTGCTGCCCATAGAGGTATTGGAGGAACTGGATGAATTTAAAAAAGATACGGATGAAAAAGGCCGTAACGCCAGGCATGTCATAAGGACTCTTGACCGTTTAAGGAGAAAGGGCAAGCTTGGAAAGGGCGTTGTGCTTGAGGGCGGAGGGGTATTGCAGATTATATCAGATAATGACTATAAACAGTTCGAGCACCTGGGGCTTAATTACAGCCAGGCTGATAACCGCATACTTTTTTGCGCCTATGCGCTTCAGAAGCAGGGCGAGAAGGTTGTTTTTGTATCAAAAGATATCAATATAAGGGTTAAAGCGGATGCGATAGGTTTGCGTTCAATGGATTTTGAAAAGCAAACTATAAATTTTGATGAGATATATAAAGGCTGGGTTGAGCTGGTGGTTGAAAAATCAAAGATCAACCAGCTGCAGGCCTCAGGCAGCATTGATGCGCCTGGAAATTTTATTCACAATGAATTTTTGCTTTTAAAAGAAGCCAAAAATTCAGAACATGCGGCTTTGGCCAAATATGACGCCAATATAAAAAAAGCAGTGCGGCTTAAATATAGCGGCGCGCCAATATATGACATAAAACCGCGCAATATACAGCAGACAATGGCAATAGAACTTCTTTTAGATGACAGCGTCAACCTTGTTTCGCTTATCGGTATGGCAGGCACAGGTAAAACGTTCCTGGCCCTTGCTGTGGCCCTGGCAAAGGTTATAAATTCTCAGGCATACAGCCGTATACTTGTGTCAAGGCCTATAATGCCTTTAGGCAGGGATATAGGTTATTTGCCCGGCACAAAAGAAGAGAAGCTTGAAAGTTGGATGGAGCCGATATTCGACAATCTTGAATACCTGCTTTATACGTCAAAAGAGAAATCTTCAGAATCAGGGGTTTTATCCAGGAAACAGAAGGCAAAAAGGATTATAACGATAAATGAGCTTAAGACCAGCGGTATGCTTGAGCTTGAGGCGCTGACCTATATGCGCGGTAGAAGTATACCCATGCAGTATATAATTGTCGACGAGGCGCAGAATCTGACGCCCCATGAAATAAAGACAGTTGTAAGCCGCGTCGGCACAGGAAGCAAGATGGTTTTAACAGGCGACCCGTATCAGATAGATAACCCGTATCTTGATTCAAGTTCAAACGGGCTTGTATATTGCGTTGAAAAAATGAAGGGCCAGAAACTTTTCGGCCATGTGATGTTTGTTAAAAGCGAACGAAGCAATCTTGCGTCGCTTGCCGCTAATATCCTATGAGATTATACGGACGTAATTGCGTAACAGAACGCGTTAAAAATAACCCAAAGAGCATCAGGAAGATTTTGCTTGAAGCTACAGCTGACATCGCAGGCCTTGAGCATGCCATTAAATCGCGCCATATCCCGATAGAACGGATATCAAAACAGGAATTCAATAAAAAATCGCAAGACATTCCTTCGCAAGGCGTGATAGCCGAGGTTTCTGATTTTGAATACTTCTATCTGGAGGATATACTAGCTTTAGAAAAATTACCCGTAATTTTATTTCTCGATAGCCTTAATGATCCGCAGAACTTAGGTAGTATATTGCGCACTGCGGCGTGTTTTGGCGGGTTTGCGATAGTTTTACCGAAGCATGATTCGGTTGATGTGACAGAGGCCGTGTTGCGTGTTGCGCAGGGTGGTGAAAATTATGTGCCGGTAGTTAAAGCCGTAAATTTGGCGATAGCGATAGAAAAGGCCAAAAAAAAAGGTTTTTGGATTGCCGGCGCTGTTGTAGGCGGCGGGCAAGACATAACAAAAACAGCATTAAATTTTCCGCTCGGAATAGTCATAGGTTCGGAGCATAAAGGCATCAGGCCCGGGCTTATGAGCCATCTTGATTTTAATCTGACGCTTCCCATGGAAGGCGCAGGCTTATCGTTTAACGCCGCTACTGCTACAGCCCTGTTTTGTTACGAGGCAGTGCGGCAGAGGCAATGAAATGATAAAAGAGGCGATGCTGTATGAAAAATTGGACAACAATATTGTCCATTGTTATCTTTGCGCCCATCACTGCAAAATACCAGACAATAAATTCGGAATCTGCGGGGTAAGGCAAAACCATCATGGTAAACTTAATACATTGGTATGGGGCGAGGCGATAGCTTCCAATGTTGATCCTATAGAGAAAAAACCACTGTATCACTTTCTTCCAGGCTCGTTTTCATATTCCATAGCAACTATAGGGTGCAATTTCAAATGTGGGTTTTGCCAGAACTGGCAGATTTCCCAGGTTTCAAAAAAATCCGCGCCAGATACATCTGAATTGTGCTTATTAAAGCCGGAGGATATAGTCAGAGAGGCGAAAAAGAATAAATGCCTGAGTATATCCTATACTTACACTGAGCCGACAATATTTTTTGAATACGCCTATGACACTGCAAAGCAAGCCCATTCTTGCGGCCTTAAGAATGTTTTTGTCACCAATGGTTTTATGACAGTCCAGGCGATAGAAACTATATCGCCATATCTGGATGCGGTAAACATAGACCTGAAGTTTTTTAAAGATTCATCTTACATTGATATATGTAAAGCCCGGCTTGCGCCTGTGCTTGATTCAATAAAGTTTATGAAAAAGCTCGGCATCTGGGTTGAAATTACGACGCTGGTGATTCCTGGCATTAACGATTCAGACGAGGAATTATCAGGCATTGCGGAATTCATAGCGTCTGTTGATAAAGGTATGCCATGGCATATAAGCGCGTTTCATCCGGATTATAAGTTTATGGATTATCCGCCGACACCTGTTAAGACTTTACTTTGCGCCGAAAAAATAGCGAAATCTGTCGGGCTTAAATTTGTGCATTTAGGAAATGTTTTGGGTTTTTAAGGAAGTCCCTCGCCACTAAACGTGATAGCGGGTGGCTCGGGACAAATTTTCAAGACGAGATAAATGGAAAATTTGGAGGGCTTATGAGCGGAGTGTTTGGAGTAGTTTCAAAAAAAGATTGCGTAATGGATTTGCTTTATGGTACGGACTATCATTCTCATTTAGGCACTGAGTTCGGCGGCATGGCTGTTTTGGGAAGCAGCTTTGCGCGCCATATACATAATATAAGCCAGAGCCAGTTCAAGTCCAAATTTTACGAGGATTCAAGGCGTATGGAAGGCACAAAGGGCATAGGCGCGATAAGCGATTCCGACGAGCAGCCGATTTATTTGAATTCAAGATTTGGCCCTTTTTGTATAGCAACCACTGGTCTCATTGAGAATAAAGTGGAATTAGCGGATTCTCTTTTAAATAAAGGTGTGTCTTTCAGCGAGGTATCCAAAGATGCGGTTAATGTTACCGAGCTTATAGCCAAACTTATAATAGAAGGCAAGGATTTTATAGATGGCATAGAGAAGATGTTTGATATGATAAACGGTTCATGTTCTTTATTGCTGTTACATAAAGACGGTATTTATGCTGCAAGGGACAGAGCCGGTTATACGCCGCTTGCAGTAGGCAAAAAAGAAGGCGCCTGGGCTGTGGCAAGTGAAACATCGGCGTTTCCGAATTTGGGTTTTGAAATAATAAAACATCTTCAGCCCGGAGAGATAGTCCTGATAAATGAAGATGGCCTTGCTGCAAGGCAACCTGGGAAAAATGCGAATCAGATTTGTTCATTTCTTTGGATATATACGGGTTTTCCCGCTTCAAGTTACGAAGGTGTAAATGTTGAGGTTGTAAGGGAGCGTTGTGGTAAGGCGTTGGCGCGCGCGGATAAAGATATAGATGTGGATATTGTTTCAGGCGTGCCTGATTCCGGTTTAGCGCATGCGATAGGATATTCTATTGAATCCGGCAAGCCGCTTAGGCGGCCGCTTGTTAAGTACACACCAGGTTACGGTAGAAGTTATACGCCTCCGTCGCAGGAAACGCGGGATTTAATAGCCAAGATGAAACTTATACCTATACGCGAGATTATAAAGGGCAATAAAATAGTTGTATGCGACGATTCCATAGTAAGAGGCACGCAGCTTAAGAATTTCGCCATAGGGAAGCTTTGGGATTGCGGGGCGCAAGAAGTGCATGTGAGGCCTGCCTGTCCGCCTTTAATGTTTCCGTGTAAATTTTGTCTTTCCACGCGCACAATGAATGAGCTTGCCGCCAGGCGCGCAATAAAGGCCCTTGAAGGAAAAGACATAGATGATATATCGGATTATATGGATTCGTCTTCAGAAAAATATAAAAAGATGGTTGAGTGGATAGCGCGAGACCTTGAAGTTACCACATTAAGGTACCAGAAACTTGAGGATATGGTAGAGGCCATAGGCCTGCCAAAGGAAAAACTTTGCCTTTATTGCTGGAACGGCAAATGCCCTGCGTCTAAATTTGTTGGCCAAAAAAAAGATTTAAGCGCGCAGGTAGATAAGGTTCATAAATAAGTGAAAAGAAATAAAGCCTTCATTCGCACCTTTGGATGGCCGATGGGGTGCAGTAGTATACGATTTTGGTGTGGTTTCTAGAGAAAGTTTATAATAATATGATAGCAGATAGCGAGACCAAGATTAGTTTTAATAAATGCAAGATATGTAATAGTAATATCAGGGTATTGAAGAAAAAAACAGTTGATGGGTCACCGCTTCTTCTAATAGCCCGCCATTTAGAAAGAATTTGCGACCACGCGACAAATATTGCCGAAGATGTCATCTATATGGTTCAGGCCAAGGTCGTAAAACACCATCCTGAAAAGCTCAAAAATAATAAATAACAATCGTTCGGCCGATCCCAAATCTTATTTTTTATTGACAATCAGATGATTGAGTAGTATATTATATAGCAGTTTGGCTATATAGAGACTGACAAAAATGAATCATTTATTAATTAGAGATTTAGATAAAACAATAAAAGCCTCGGCAGACGCTAATCGGATAAGGATCCTGAGTATGCTACAGGAGAAGAAGATGTGCGTCTGCGAAATTGCTTTTGTGCTTGGTATTGCGCAGCCAAGTGTATCGCGCCATCTTAAGAAATTAAGATCATCCGGTTTTATTGAAAGCGAGAATGAAGGGCTGTGGACTAATTACTATTTATGCCCGAAGAATCCTTACGCGAGGAGTTTTATCAAAAATTTAAAGTCATGGGTTACGGGTGAAAGTGTTTTTGCTCAGGATAAAAAGAAAGCAAACAACGCGGATCGGGACAAGCTTTGCTGTTTGCCCGCGCCGTTAAAAAAAAGAATGATCCTTAACGGGTAATTTTTTTTACCTTTAACTGGTTCAGATTTATCTTTGGAACACGCTTATAGTTTAGGATTACAGCTCAAAGGAAATTTTTGGAAAAGAGACAAAGATGTATTAGCCCTTGCCTTTGGACAGATTTTCCCTTCGACTGATTACAAAAAAGCGAATAATTTTAAAGCCAAATCAGAAGATCATTTAGAAATTTATTACAGCTTTAAAGTAAATGATTACTTAATGATAAGCCCCGATTTCCAGGTAATATGGGATCCGTATGGCGGTGATGCGGCAAATGGAGATAGGGCTATCTTAGTCGGAGGCGTAAGAGCGCAATTAGATTTTTAGACAACAAAACCGTAAGGACGTCAACTTTTTAACAAGTCCGCCATATTGATTCCCTATTTAATAACAGGACGCAATATTTCCCTTGACATTCCCTGCTTTTTGTTGTATAAGAAGTTTACGATAATCGTTCAATGGCTGATAACCGTAAATTATAAAATAAAGGATAAAACAATGCCAAAATACTTTGGTCCTAAAGAAACAGAGGTTATATCCAGGCTTTCATACGAGAAAGTGACAATAATTACTAAGAAACAGTTTGACAAGCTTTTTGGGAAAGCTGTTTTGACGCGCCAGATTATCTATCAGTTAAAGAAGAAGGGTATTCTGAAACCTATAATTAAGGGTATTTATTACTATTCGCCTCTGGAGTCCGGACCTGCCGGTAGAAGAATTAACGAGTTTTTAATACCGCTGGTTCTTTTCCCGAAGGATAATTATTATCTGGGATATTCAACGATGTATAATTATTACGGCTTGACCGAGCAGATATTCCAAACCTTCTACATATTAAATACGTCGCTTCAGCGTGAACGGGAGATTTGCGGTATTTTGTTCAAGCTTCTTAAAGTACCGGCTAATCGGATGTATGGTCTTGAAAAAGTAAAAATCAAAAATTCCGAAGTAATTGTAAGCGATAGGGAGAGGACCCTTATAGATCTTGTTTATTTTCCTGATCCTGTAGGCGGGGTTAAAAAGGCTCTGGAAATATTTAAGGACGAAAGTTTATCCAAAAAGAGCGATCTA
>PFHB01000010.1:701-8757 GCA_002783585.1 Candidatus Omnitrophica bacterium CG_4_8_14_3_um_filter_43_15 | reverse complement strand
GGCAAGGGCCTTTTAAAAGTCCTGCAGTCTGCGTGGCATTTGACTTTTATAGCTATCATACTGGTGATGTCGCTTGTATTGTTCGCAAAGATGTTTTTTCATAAAGGCGCCCCGCTGCGCGGGGGCATGCCAAGCGGGCACGCGGCGTTTGTATTTTCATGCTGGGCGATAATAATGTTTATTTCCCAGAACAACCTTGTTATTTTATTAAGTTTTATAATGGCTGTTCTGGTTGCGCGTTCCAGGGTAAAAGAGAGGATTCATAGTATCTGGGAGGTTTTAGCAGGCGCTGTTTTAGGGATATTGGCAACAACACTGGTTTTTCAGTTGATGCAATAAGCCTTTAGAGTTAATCATGGCAATACGCACTACAGAAGCCGTTGTATTAAAAACTCATGCCTTTCGCAGCACAAGCTTGATAGCGACGCTTTATACAAAAGATTTCGGTAAGGTCCAGGGCCTTGCCAAGGGCATAAGGGTTCGTTGCGACAGAAAAGATTCGAAGTTTTTTTGTTTTCTTGAGCCTTTGACTTTAAACAAGATAGTATATTATCAAAAGAGCCATTCAGGGCTGCATCTTTTAACGCAGGCGGATCTTTTAAACCATTTTAATCCGGTAAGGCATAGCCTAAACCGGATTACTGCGGCAAGTTTTGCGCTTGAGCTGGTTGAAAAGGGCACTCAGCTTGAGGATATAAATAAAAGCATATTTGACCTTTTAGTAGCTACGCTTAACAGGCTGTGCGATGAGATAGCCTCGGTAAAAGAGACGATGCTGTTTTTTCAGTCGGAATTTTTAAGGCTGTCCGGTTTTATGCCGAAGGACAATAAGCTTAATATGCCTATAACAGATTTTATAAGGATTCACATTGACAACGAATTTAAAACGCTTGATTTTATGGAGAAAATGAAATATGGCTGATTTGGCGAAAATAGTTGCTTTATGTAAGCGCAGGGGTTTTATATTTCAGAGCTCGGATGTCTACGGAGGCCTATCAAGCGTTTTTGATTACGGGCCTATGGGAGCCGAATTAAAGCGCAATATAAAAAATGCGTGGTGGAAGTCCAATATACATGACAGGAGCGATATTTATGGGTTTGATTCGGCTATTTTGATGCATCCTGCTGTCTGGAAATCATCAGGCCATGTTGACGGGTTTACTGATCCATTGGTTGATTGCAAGGCCTGTAAGCGCAGGGTTAGGCAAGACCAGTTAAAAAATCTTAAAGGCAGTATAGGCGAATGCCCTGAATGCAACGCCAAGATAGACCTTAAGGACACGCCTCCGAGGATGTTTAACCTGATGCTTAAGACATTTTTAGGCCCTGTTGAGGAAAGCGCTTCAGTCTGTTACCTGAGGCCTGAGACAGCGCAGGGCATGTTTGTGAATTTTTCAAACGTGCTTGATTCCATGCATCCGAAGTTGCCGTTTGGAATAGCCCAGATAGGCAAATCATTCAGGAACGAGGTTACCGTCGGGAATTTTATATTCAGGATGCGCGAGTTTGAGCAGATGGAGATAGAATATTTTGTGGATCCCAAAGAAGACGAAAAAATCCATCAGAAGTGGATAGAGGACAGGTTTAATTGGTATATTGAGTTAGGTATAAATAAAGATAATCTGCGGAAGCGCGCTCACGAAAAAGATGAACTTGCCCATTATGCCAAGGCGTGCACAGATATAGAGTATAATTTTTCTTTTGGCTGGTCAGAATTAGAAGGTATAGCCAACAGGCAAGATTTCGATCTGAAAGAGCATGTAAAAGGTAGCGGCAAGGATTTTAGTTATTTTAATGAAAAAACAAAGGAGAAATTTTTACCGCATATAATTGAGCCGTCAGGCGGGGTTGACAGGAGCGTTTTGGCGTTTTTGTTTGACGCGTACAAAGAAGAAGAGGTAAACTTAAAACCTCGCGTGGTGCTTGGCCTTAATAAACGCCTGGCCCCTGTAAAAGCAGCGGTTTTACCATTATTAAAAAACAGGCCTGAAATAGTTGAAATGGCAAAAAGGATTACATCTGATTTAAAGAAACATTTTTACGTTGTATACGATGACACTGCTGCCATAGGCAAGCTTTACAGGCGGCAGGATGAGATAGGCACGCCGTATTGCATTACGGTTGACGTGCAGTCGTTGGAGGACAAGCAGGTAACAATAAGAGAAAGAGATACTATGAAACAACAGAGGATTTCGGCTGATAATGTTTTGGAATACCTAACAAAAGAAGGAGGGTTTTAAAAGTAATGGCTGGCAAAAAATATGTTTATTCATTCGGCGCAGGTAAAGCCGACGGTAATGAGTCAATGAAAGATCTTTTAGGCGGCAAAGGCGCCAATTTAGCTGAGATGGCAGGGCATAAGGACTTGGCGCTGCCTGTTCCTCCGGGATTTACAATAACCACAGAGGTTTGCACTTATTATTACGCGAATAATAAAACATATCCTGAAAGCCTTAAGAAAGAGGTAGTAGAGGCCCTGGCAAAGGTCGAGGCCATTATGTCCAAGAAATTCGGGGACCCGGTAAACCCGCTTTTGGTTTCAGTGCGTTCAGGCGCAAGAAAATCAATGCCTGGCATGATGGAAACAGTTTTAAACGTCGGGCTTACTGAAAAGACCATACCGGGTTTGATTAAGTATACAGGCAATGAGCGTTTTGTGTATGATGCTTACAGGCGCCTTATAATGATGTATTCGGATGTGGTTATGGAAAAGGCCGCTGGAATTGAACCCAAAGAGGATATGGGCATAAGGCGGCAGTTTGACAGGATGCTTGAAGACGTAAAGCGTAAAAAGGGTGTTAAGCTTGATACAGATCTGAATGCGGAGGATTTGAAAAATATTTGCAAGGCTTTTAAGCTAAAGGTGAAGGAAATTTTAAAAAAAGATTTTCCGGATGACCCGATGGAACAGCTCTGGGGAGGCGTAAGCGCTGTATTTTCTTCGTGGAACGGAAAACGCGCTATCAGCTATCGCAGGATAGAGGGTATACCTGATGAATGGGGCACGGCTGTTAATGTGCAGACAATGGTGTTTGGCAATATGGGAGATGATTCAGGCACAGGTGTTGCGTTTACGCGCAATCCCGGCAACGGAGAGCCGAAATTTTATGGAGAATACCTTGTTAATGCCCAGGGTGAGGATGTTGTGGCAGGCACAAGGACTCCAGCTCCTATTAATGAATATTCTACAAGCGATCACAATAAGGATTTGAAAAGGCTTGAAGAATTAATGCCCAAAGTTTATAAAGAGCTTTTTGACATACAACAGCGCCTTGAGAAACATTACAGGGATATGCAGGATATCGAATTTACAATAGAAAAGGGTAGATTGTTTATGCTGCAGTGCAGGGTAGGCAAACGTAACGGCCCTGCGGCAGTGCGCATGGCGGTAGATATGTATAATAACAAGGCTATTACCAAGGAAGAAGCGGTATTGCGTGTTACACCATCCCAGCTCGATGAGCTTTTGCATCCGATAATAGACCCTAAGGTTGAATTATCCAAAAAACCCCTGGCAAAAGGCCTGCCTGCAGGCCCTGGCGGCGCATCAGGCGCTATTGTTTTTACTGCCAATGCAGCGGTAAACGCTAAAAAGGCAGGTAAAAAAGTTATATTGGTGCGCGAAGAAACAAATCCTGAGGATGTTGAGGGTATGCGCGCCGCAGAGGCGATTCTTACAGCCCGTGGAGGCATGACAAGCCATGCAGCTCTGGTTGCCCGCGGCTGGGGCAAGTGTTGTATAGTAGGCTGCGGCGCTTTACACGTGGATGCGAATAAAAAAGAATTGCATGCAGGCGATAAGATATTAAAGGAAGGCGATTGGATTACATTAAACGGCACCAAGGGTAACGTTTATGAGGGGCAGCTTCCAATGATGGATGCTTCAAGCGAGAATGAGATATTATTTTCTTTCTTGAAGCTGTGTGATTCAGTGCGCAAATTAAAGATACGCACAAATGCCGAGACGTCAACCGATGCTAAAAAAGCGCTTGATTTCGGCGCAGAAGGCATAGGGCTTTTTAGGACAGAACATATGTTTTACGGAAAAGGTTCTGAGCAGCCGTTATTTCATTTACGTAAGATGATTGTTTCTAAAACAGAGCCTGAAAGGCGCGCCGCGCTTAGCGAGCTTTTTGTATATGTAAAAAAAGACATGAAAGCCACTCTTGAGGTTATGCAGGGCCTGCCTGTTACCATAAGGCTTCTTGACCCGCCTTTACATGAGTTTGTGCCTAAGCAGAAACAGCAGCTTGAAGAATTGGCAAAGAGCCTGAATATAAATATGGAGGAACTTGAGTCCAGGGCTGATGCCTTGCATGAGAGTAATCCTATGATGGGCCATCGCGGGGTCCGCCTGGGCGTAACATACCCTGAGGTTACCGAGATGCAGGTTCGAGCCATACTTGAGGCTGCGGCAGAATTAACAAAAGAAGGCAAAAAGGTGGAGCCTGAGATTATGGTCCCTGTTGTCTGCGCGGTTAAAGAGCTGACAAACCAGCTTGAAATAGTCAAAAAGGTTTACAAGGAAGTGCTCGACAAATATAAACTGAAAGAAATTAAATATTTATTCGGCACTATGATTGAAATCCCGCGCGCATGCCTGGTGGCTGACAAGCTTGCAGAAGTTGCGGAGTTTTTTTCATATGGCACAAATGATTTAACCCAGATGGGATTTGGTTTTTCAAGGGATGATATAGGCGGTTTTCTTGTCGATTACATCGACAAGGGGATATTGCCTGATGACCCGTTTCAGGCTATTGATCAGGAAGGCGTAGGCGAGCTTATAAAGATAGGTATTGAGCGCGGCAGAAAAACAAGAAAAGATTTAAAAATCGGTATATGCGGAGAACACGGCGGAGAGCCGAGGTCTGTGGAGTTTTGCCATAAGGCAGGTATGAATTATGTCAGCTGTTCGCCGTTTCGCGTGCCTATAGCGCGCCTGGCAGCTGCTCAGGCTGCGGTGAAAGAGAAAAAATGAGCGACGCGATTAAGATTTATTTTAAGGATATAAAAAAGATCCCTCTTTTGTCTGCTGAGGATGAGATTGAGCTTGCAAACCGCATAAGATGCGGCGATCAGAAGGCGAAGGACAAGATGATCAGGTCAAATCTGCGCCTTGTGATAAATTTTGCCAAAAGATACAGGAATTTTGATATACCGCTTATGGACCTGATAGAAGAAGGCAATATGGGCCTTATGAAGGCGGTGTTAAAGTTTAACCCGAAAAAGGGTTACCGTTTCAGCACATACGCAAGCTGGTGGATAAGGCAGTATATAAACAGGGCCCTGGCAAATCAGGGCAAGATAATAAGGCTGCCTGTTTATATGGTTGAAAAGATCCTTAAGTATAAGAAGACAACCGATGAACTTGCGTATAAACTTGGCAGGAAACCATTGAAATCTGAAATAGCAAAAAAAATGAAAGTGACTGTCGGTAAGCTACAGGAGATAGATAGCGTTATTACCAAGATTACATCGCTTGAAGCCCCGATAGGCGAGAACCAGACAGGCCAGATGGGTGATTTAATAGAAGATGAGTCAGCCGCCTCAGCGGATAGTCAGCTGTCAGATTTTATGGCAAAGGAAAAGATAGACGAGCTTTTATCAAAGATGAGCCCGCGCGAAAGAGAGATTATAGAGCTCAGATTCGGGCTTAAGAACGATGATAAATACACATTGGAATATATTGCCAAAAAATTCAAGTTAACCAGGGAGCGCGTCAGGCAGATAGAGGAATCTGCGCTCAAGAAGCTTAAAAAAATAGTCAAAAAAGAGGAAAGGGCTGTTAAGGCATGAGCCAGGAAAATTTTAATGAATTGGCAAAATACATACGCGATATACCTGATTTTCCGAAAAAAGGGATTATATTCAAGGATATAACCACTCTTCTAAAAGACAAAGAGGCGTTTAAGCGCGCGCTTGACGCGCTATATAAAAGGTATAAGGATAAAGATATCAGCAAGGTTGTAGCTATTGAATCCAGGGGATTTATATTCGGAGGCGCTTTAGCCTATAAGCTTGGCTGCGGTTTTGTGCCTGTGCGCAAAAAAGGAAAGCTTCCCAGCCAGACGCACGCGATAAGTTATGATTTGGAATACGGAACAGATACGCTTGAGATCCATACAGATGCGATAGAGACAGGCGAAAAAGTGCTGTTAGTAGATGATTTACTTGCCACAGGCGGCACAGCGTCAGCAGTGTGCCGTTTAATCGAAAAAATGGGCGGCGATATAACCGAGGCCGCGTTTTTGATAGAATTAGTATTTTTACACGGCAGGGAAAAGCTAAAAGACCACAAGGTCTTCAGCATGATAACTTATTAATGAGCGGCATGCTCTAGCTGCAAGCGGCCACGAAGGGTGGCCAGCACAGCGAACGCAGTGAGCGAGCAGGACACCCGAAGTCGGCCGCTTGCTTGCAGCGAGCAATCCGCGAATAGGCGCCTGTAGCTCAGATGGATAGAGCGACTCCCTCCTAAGGAGTAGGCCGGCCGTTCGACTCGGCCCAGGCGCACCATTCTACTTCGCCCTGCACCAAAAAGATTCTGCTGGTAAGGGCTACGTAGCAATTAGGCGAAGTAGAATGCTGCTACGAAGCCTACACTGCTGTCTTTTATTGCGTAAGGCGAAGTAGAGTAAAAAAGGAGCTATTATGATCGACCTTCACACGCACACATTATTAAGCGACGGGGAATTATTGCCCAGCGAGCTGGGAAGGCGCTATAAAGTGCTTGGCTATAAGGCCGTTGCGCTTACAGACCATATTGATGCATCAAATATGGAATTGATACTCCCCAAGATAGTTGAAATCGCAGCCAAGCTGACAAAATCAGCAGGTATTATCGTAATTCCCGGTGTAGAACTTACACATATTCCAAAAAAAGATATTTCCGGCTTGGTAAAAAAAGCGCGTTCACTTGGCGCGAAATTGGTGCTGGCTCACGGCGAAACATTGGTAGAGCCTGTTGCCAAAGGCACAAACAAACAAGCCCTTATGTGCGGCATTGATATATTAACCCACCCGGGCCTTATTACTTTGCAGGACGCAAAATTAGCGGCAAAAAAAGGTATTTATCTTGAAATAACTACAAGGCGTGGCCATGCCTTTAGTAACGGCCATGTAGCGAAAACCGCAAAACTTGCAGGAGCAAAATTAGTGCTTAATTCCGATGCGCATTCTCCGGGTGATATTTTGAAGCCGGCTGTTGCTGAAAAAATAGCGCAAGGCGCAGGCCTTACCCGGAAAGATGTGCGCGATATGCGTAAAAATGCGCAGGATATCTTGCGCAAAATATTATAGATTTCACTTGACACTCGAAGCCTTTGTTTTATAATATAGTTAAAACAGGAGAAGATATATGAAGAAAAATAATACCAGGGTAAGTATAATATTGATTCTCGGGTTAATTTTTATAGCAACCGGATGCGCTACTACAAGCAACAGCAACTCATCAAGCTCCATGCAGGCAGGCAGCATTTCTGTGGCAAGTATTTTGAAGTTTGAGGATGTGCCTGTGCCTTCAGGATTTAAACTTGTGGATAACGAGTCTTTTACGTTTCAGAATGACAACATGCGCGTAGGCCTATTAAAATATACAGGCAGGCCTGATGCTAACGTGGTTGTTAATTTTTACAAAGAACAGATGCCTATGTATAATTGGGATATGCTAAATGTCATAGAATACGGGCAGAAGATAATGAATTTTCAGCGCGCTGACCAGACATGTATTATAACCATACAGCCATTATCAACCCGCACTTTAATCGCAATAGCGGTTGCCCCAAAGTCAAGCAGCACAATGACTGAAGCTAAGACTCAAAAATATAAGGAATTAAAGGAATCAAGGATAAAGTAAGATTTTTGCAGAAAAAACTTGACATCGTTATATATAATTGATATATTATACCTGATCATCTAAGGTAGCTCGAATCTCGGCGTGAAAGGGGAGTGAACATATTAGTGCCGGAAGTTACCGCCAAGCGGATGGTCAACCTGCTTTATAAAGGCAGGAATTGTAGTGAGTGCTGCTCAGCGCGTTTCATTTGCTGATTTTTAA
>PFHB01000010.1:0-581 GCA_002783585.1 Candidatus Omnitrophica bacterium CG_4_8_14_3_um_filter_43_15 | reverse complement strand
ATTTGCGCGCCTGCATTTGCAGAAGTGCAGAATGTTAAAGTCAGCGGTGATATCACCGTAAGATCAGTATTGAGAGACAATTATGCGTTAGATAAAACAGCCACCGCTACAAATTCTGGAAAATCACAAACCTATTTTATGCAGTCAGTGGGCCTTAACATAGACGCAGATCTGACAGATAATGTTTCAACAGCAGTAAGGCTTGTCAATCAGAGAGATTGGGATAACAACAATGGAGGCACTACTGATTTTCCTGTTGATCTTGATCTTGCATATGTTACATTAAAAGAGATGATTTATGCGCCTCTTACATTGACCATAGGCCGTCAGGACCTTTGGTTTGGCAGGGGATTAATCGTTGGCGCGAATCTTCAGGATTTTAATGATTCAATACAAGCCAATGAGTATACAGAAACATCAGCGTTTGATGCCATCAGGGCAACGCTTGATCTTGCTCCTTGGAAACTTGATTTACTCTATTCAAAGATTGCTGAGAATACAATTATTGCAACAACTGCAGCTGCAGCGAAAGACGACATAGATCTTTACGGAGTAAACCTAGGTTACAAGTTTGACCAGTA
>PFHB01000072.1 GCA_002783585.1 Candidatus Omnitrophica bacterium CG_4_8_14_3_um_filter_43_15 | reverse complement strand
TCGAGCGGCCTATCCTTCCGCGCATCTGATGAAGCTGGCTTAAACCAAACCTTTCTGCATGCTCTATAACCATAACAGAAGCATTTGGCATATCTATGCCGACTTCGATAATTATCGTTGAAACAAGTATGTCTATAAGCCCCTGCCTGAAGGCCTGCACAACAGTATTTCTGTCCTGCGCGTTCATGCGGCCATGCACAATACCAATTCTTAAATCAGGAAAAATCTTTTCCTTAAAATTATCATACATCTTTGCCGCTGCCTTAAGGCTTAACGGTTTTTCAAATAAATCGCCTGCCGGTTTTTGCGTTTCGTCAATTAACGGATAAACCACAAAAACCTGCCTGCCGAGAGACACCTGGCTGCGCATAAAATCATAAACCTCGTCGCGCTCGGCCTCTTTAAATAAAAATGTCCTTACCGGTTTTCTTCCCAAAGGCAATTCATCTATTATTGAAATATCAAGGCCGCCGTATACCGTTAAGGCAAGCGTGCGCGGTATGGGCGTTGCTGTCATTACCAGGACATCCGGGTTGCTTGCCTTTTTTGTAACCTTAAGCCTTTGGGCAACCCCAAACTTGTGCTGTTCGTCGATTATAACAAGGCTTAAATTCTTAAACTCAACATCTTCTTCTATCAGCGAATGCGTGCCAACGACCACATCAATATCGCCGGCTTTGATAGAATTCTTTACAGCGGATTTTTCCTTAACCGGCAGGCTGCTTTTCAATAAACCCGCCCTTACGCCAAACTGCGATAGAAATTTATTAAAACTTGCGAAATGCTGCTCTGCCAGCATCTCGGTGGGCGCCATAACAACTGACTGCCAACCACTTTGCATGGAGATTACCACAGCGTGCATGGCAACCACTGTTTTTCCGCTGCCAACCTCTCCCTGCAGGAGCCGATGCATGGGCCTTATACTTGACATATCTTTTTTTATGCGGTCAATGGCGTTTTTCTGCGCCTGAGTAAGATTAAACGGCAATGACTTATCAAAATATGCCAATAATTCTTTTTCTATATTATGCGGCCAGCCTTTCGCTTTAAGCTTTATATGAGCCTTTTTAAGCGCCAAAGCCGCCTGAAGAGAAAAAAATTCATCAAATACAATTCTATGCCTGGCATCTTTTAATACCTGAAAATCTTTCGGAAAATGCGCGCCGCTTATGGCGTTTTTTAAGTCCATCAACCGCTGATCTTTTCTTACAGCCTCGGGCAAATAATCCTGAATATATACTGAAAATTCATCAACGCATGAATATATAGCCGAGCGCAGCATCCTCTGACGCAGATTCTCGCAAAGAGGATACACAGGCACTATCCTGCCGGCGTGTATCGTAGGATCATCGTCGTTGGATATTATTTCGTACTCAGGAACATTTATCTGCAGCCTCTTATACTGATTAACCTTGCCGTACAAAATTATCGCATCGCCTACCTTAAAATATTTCTTCATATACGGCTGGTTAAACCACACCGCGTACACCGTGCCGGTTGAATCAGAAACCGCAAGCTGAAAAATATTAATCTTTGTCTTTGTTTTAAAAACGCTCGACGAGCGAATGATACCTTTTATCGTATGAAACTCACCGGGTGAATGTTTAATTTCTGATATAGGCAGAAAATTGGAACGGTCCTCATGCCTTCTTGGAAAATGAAACAACAGGTCTCTTACTGTCTTTATGCCTAATTTATTAAGGAGCTTGAATTTGGCCGGGCCCACGCCTTTTACATATTGAGCGGATTTATCCAGAGGGTTTAACGGGCGCGGCAGGTCCATTATAATGTCTCTAAAAATGCCTCTACAATTCTCTTGTCGAACTTAACGCCTGCCAATTTTTTTAATTCTTCTGCTGCGGCCTCTTTTGTCATTGCCTTTTTGTACGGCCTTTCTGTAATCAGCGCATCATAAACATCGGCTACTGCCAGTATACGCGCGTGTAAAGGAATATCTTCTGCCTTTAATCCGTCAGGATACCCGGAACCGTCCCAGCGCTCCTGGTGCGAACGCACAACACTGCACAGCTTGGACAATGACTTAACCGGTTTCATTATTGTCTCGCCTATAACGGCATGTTTTTTCATCTCTTCATACTCTTCATCTGTCAATCTGCTTGTTTTTTTCAACACATCATCCCTTATACCTATCTTTCCCAGATCATGAAGGTATGCGCCATCATGCAGTATCTTCAGGCCCTGCTCTTTTAAGCCTATCTTTCTGCCTATATCCATGCAATATTTCGCAACCCTGTCCAAGTGGCCGCCGCTATAAGGGTCTTTTGCCTCAACAGCCATGGCAAGCGCCCTTACAGTATCCAGATACGCTTTTTCCACATCCATATTAAGCTGGTAATTGGAAATAGCCACTGCTGTCTGTGAAGCAACGTCCTTAAAAAGATTAAGGTCATCATCTAAAAATGAATCCGCGCTTTTTTTATCAAACAAAGCTATAATTCCTATCATCTTGTCCTTATAACCCAAAGGAACACAAAGCAATGACCTAAAATTAAGGCCTTCCGTTGAAAGCTCTGAACCGAAAATCTTAACAGGTTTACCATGTTTTGCGACACGTCCCAGTATGCCGTTGCCTATTTTGACAGGCGCCAATCTTGGCGGCTTTGCGTCTTCGCTGTAAATCACGCTTACCTTAAGGCTGGCGCTATCCTCATCCGCAAGCATTATAAAGCCGCCCTTGCTGCCGGCGGCGCTGGAAATACTCTGCAATATAAATTCTAAAAGGCTGTCTATGCCGCGGACAGATGTTGCTGCCTCGCCTATTTTATGAAATATATTTTGAATAATCTTTTTTGATGATTCAAGCTCTTTTATCTTTACCTCAAGTTTTTTGGTTATACTATCAAAATACCTTGCAAGTTCTCCTATCTCATTATCCTCGTTAAGCAGGGTTGTGCCCGAGGTATCGCCTCCTACAACATCCTTAACATGCTTGGTAAACCCGGAAAGCGTTATAACGGCCTTTCTTATAACAAAATAACCGGCTATGCTTGAAATAAACATCCAGAATATGGCTATTCTTGCCTGCTGAATCCTGGCGTCAATAGTGGGCGCGTCTACAATAAAAACCAGGGCCACTGCCATAATAAGCGGTATTATTGACATCAACATAAACGCCCATGCAAACTGCACTATCAGGCTTCTGCTTGAATGTTTTTTATTCATATGAATAACTCCTTGACGTAAATTGTTTGTTATGGTAATATAATTTCTCACATAAGGAGAAAAATTATGTCAAAAATATGTCAAATATGCGGCAAGCACCCTGCGGCCGGACGCACCATAAAACGGCGCGGTATGGCCAAGAAAAAAGGCGGAGTAGGAAGAAAAATCACAGGGGTATCGCGTCGCGTCTTCTATCCAAACCTTCAGAAAATAAAGGCTGTAATAAACGGCTCTGTACGCACAATAAGAGTATGTGCGCGTTGCATTAAGCACAACAAAGTAACAAAAGCCTCTTAAACTATAAATATGGGGTCAGGTTCTAAACCTGACCCCATATTTATTTTTTAAAACATACTGCCATATCTATTTTGCACTCCCTCAAATCTTTCAAATACAACTCTATGCTGGATATGCCATGCCACTGGTTTAGCGCAGGCGTATAAACTATATCTACCAACCCGTGTTCCCAGCCAGGCGTAAACATATCCGCCATTTTAAAGCCAACAGCGCTGCATGTTATATCAGCGTCTGAAACCCATATCTTCAGCGTATTTTTACCGACAATCCTGGGCGCGGATTTTATACTTATACCTGTTGAGACAAATACAGGCTTGGGATTACCCTGGCCAAATGGCCCAAGATTTTCTATCTGTTTAATAAATTCCTCGTTTAAAAAAGAAAGCGGTATTTCAGCGTCTATTTTTATATCAGGAATAAAAGCTTCAGGTGAAACAGAATCCTGCGCATAGGCGTTTATCGCATCCCTGAAATTATCAATATCATCAAGTTTCATAGACAAACCGCAGGCCTTTTTGTGGCCGCCGAACTCCGAAAGAAACCCGCTACAGCTGGAAAGCGCCTGAAATAAATGAAAATTATCTATTGACCTGCCTGAACCTTTTGCCATGCGGCCTTCTTTCGATGAAAATAATATCGTTGGCCTGAAAAACCTCTCTGTTATCCTTGACGCCACTATACCTATAACGCCGGGATGCCAGTTATCGCTATGAAGGATTATAACCCTGTGTTTTTTAAAATTTACCTCTTTATCTATCTTTGCCAATGCCTCGGATAAGATTTTTGCCTCAAGTTGCTGCCTTGCGCGGTTATCATCGCACAGTTTTTGCGCAAGTAAAACGGCCTCTTTATCAAAATCAGTCATAAGTATCTCAAGTGAATTTTCGCACGACCCCATCCTTCCGGAAGCATTCAGCCTCGGGCCCAGCATAAAAGCCGCGTGCATGGTTGTGAGTTCTTTATCCTTTATGCCGGATTTTTCCATAAGCCTTAGGAGCCCTGTCTTTGTTGTGTTTGAAAGCGCTATAAGGCCGTGCTTCGTGAGAATCCTGTTTTCGCCATACATCGGCACAACATCAGAAATAGTTCCCAACGCAACCAAATCAAGATGTTCGTACAAATCTGAACCAGTAAGCGCCTGGCACAACTTAAATACAACCCCTACTCCGGCGAGATATTTAAACGGATAGGGGCATTCTTTTTGAAGAGGATTAATTACGGCGCGCGCTGCGGGCAAACCATCTGCAGGCGGTTGATGATGATCGGTTATGATAACATCTATATTGTGAAATTTTAAAAATTCCACTTCCTTGCGGCTGTTTATGCCGCAGTCAACAGTAATAACAAGCTCTGCTTTTGCCTCTGAAATCTTCTCGGCTGCCTGAAGGCTCATACCGTAACCATCCTGCACCCTGTGAGGAATGTAGTGGCTGACATTAGCGCCTTTGGCTGCTAAGACCCTTTTTAAAAGGGCAACTGACGTAAGCCCATCCACATCATAATCGCCCCATACCACTATCTTTTCTTTTTTTTCTACGGCCTCTTCTATCCTGATAACGGCCTCTTTTACGCCTTTCATAAGAAAAGCATCGTGAAGATCAATCAGGGCGCAGCGCAAAAATGCCCTGGCGCTATCCGGCGAAGAAACATCCCTGTTTATGAGAAGCTGGGCAAGCAATGTTGATATCCCGAGTTCTTGGGAGAGTTTTTTCTGAAGGGCGATATCGGTTTTTTTTACATTCCATGTTTTTTGCATATTCGACTTGTCCTAAAACGGCTCAATGTGCACTATCACATCAGTAACGCCTGGTATGCTGCGCTTAATTTTATCCTGTATCTTATGGCTTATCGCATGGGCCTTGTCAACATGCATATTGGTATCCACGCTTACATGCAAATCAACATGTATATCATCAGGCCTTCCGCGCGTCCTTATTTTATGGCAACGCTTCACATCAGGAATGCCTTTTATAACATTTTTTACATTATCGCAATCAATTGCAAGCCCATCGCATAATATCTTGGTGCTGTCTTTAATTATCCTAACAGCGCAAAAAGCTATCATTATTGATATAAAAATGCCCGCCAATAAATCCATCTGAGGCAGGCCAAACCTTGCCGCTATCAACGCAAAAACAACAGAACCCGAGGCCAGCATATCGCTTTTGGTATGCAGTGAATCGGCTATAAGTATATCGCTTTTAAACCGCAAACCGGCTATTTTTTCATAAGTCATGACAAAATAATTTATAGCCATTGTCGCTACCATGATACCGAAGCTGAAAACGGTTACGCTGGGCAAAGTTGGGTTAAAAAAGCGGCCCACGGCCTCTTTTAAAAGATTAAAACTTATAAGAAACAGGATAACCGCGATAGCAATAGAGGCATAAGTTTCAAATTTCTTGTGCCCGTAAGGATGGAATTTATCAACAGGCCTCGACGCTATAAATATTCCGATAAGCCCGGCGATATTGGAGGCGCCGTCAGAAAGAGAATGAAACCCGTCTGCTGACATTGACATGCTTTTAGTCAGCAGGCCGTATATTATCTTGGCCGCTGCCACAAGCCAATTAAGAAAAAGCGTGACTATAAGTATTCTGCGTATTGCCGGATAACGGCTCATTTTTTATTTTTGCCGCTGTTAAAACCTTCCCAGACCAGTATAAGAGGCGAAGCGATAAATACCGTCGAATATATACCTGACATAAAACCTATCAGAAGGCAGAACGAAAAAACGTTTATAACCTCGCCTCCGTAGAAAAACAAAGCCAGGACAACAAGCAATGTGCACAACGTCGTAAGTATCGTGCGGCTCATTGTCTGATTTACGGCTATATTTATCACATCCTTAAGGCCGACCTTGGGCATCGTACGTATAACCTCCCGGATACGGTCATAAATCACTATTGTATCGTTTATGGAATAACCTGCTATAGTCAGAAGCGCGGCTACTACAGTAAGCGACATCTCCCTGCCGGTTAAAGCCAGAAACCCGGCTGTCACGGCAACGTCATGTAAAAGCGCTATTACGCCGGCTGCGGCAAAATTAAAATGCCTAAACCGAAAGCCCACGTATATCAATATGCCTATCAGCGAATAAAAAAGCGACTTAAGCGCCTTGGACTTAAGGTCTTTTCCGACAACAGGGCCCACATGCTCTATGCGCATCAGCTGATATTTATTATCCGGAAAATCCTTATCAAACTGGTCGTTTACTTTTTTAACAGTATCATTGGCCGTCTTGATTATGACCTCGTTCTTACCGCTTATCTTCTGTATAGCGGCATCTCCAAGGCCTGCGGACCCCAAAGAATTTCTTATAGATTCTATGTTAATACTATTTTGAAAAGAATATTCCTGAAGCTGGCCGCCTGTAAAATCAACGCCGTACATCCCCTGGCCCCTGCTAAAATACGCATAAGCGCCTGTGGCTATAATTAAAATCGAAAGCGCGTAACATATGTAGCGTATCTTTATATAGTCGAGTTTGGGCTGTTTAATCAACTCTACCATTGAAAGCTTTTTAAGCCTGTCGGTTGACAGAAGAAATTCAAAAATAGTCCTTGTTACAAAAATAGCCGTAAACATGCTTGATAAAAGGCCTATTGTAAGAGTTATCGCAAAGCCTCTTATCGGCCCGGTGCCAAACCAGAACAACAATCCGGCAGCTATCAAAGTAGTAAGGTTTGAATCAAATATGGCTGTAAAGGCCTTGTTGTAGCCGTTGCTGATTGCTGTCCTTAAAGGCCTGCCTGCGCGGAGCTCCTCGCGTATCCTCTCATTTATCAGCACGTTAGCGTCAACCGCCATGCCAAGCGTTAATATCAAACCCGCTATGCCGGGCAAGGTCAATGTCGCGTGAAAATACGCAAGGCCTGCCAGCGTAAAAATAAAGTTTAAAATCAATGCCACGTTGGCTATAAGGCCTGCAAGCAAATAATACGCAAGGACAAAAATGAACACCAAAAGCGCGCCTATGACGGTTGCCCTTATGCCGTGTTTTATTGAATCCTGGCCTAATAATGGGCCGACTGTCCTTTCCTCCTCAACTACAACAGGCGCAGGCAAAGCGCCGACGCGAAGGACTATCGCTAAATCAGATGCCTCCTGCTGCGAGAAACGGCCTGTAATCCTGCCCTGGCCTGAAGGAATCTCTGTCTGTATAACCGGCGCTGAACGCACCTTGCCGTCTAAAACTATCGCAAGGCGCTGTCCTATATTTTCGCGTGTGCACCTTGCGAAATCGCGCGCGCCCTGGGCATTCAGCGTAAATCCTACATACGGCTGGCCGAACGCTGACTGGTCAAAATCAACCCGGGCGTCAACAACCGCCTCTCCTGTCAAAGCAGGCGCGGCTTTAACTAAAAACGGCTCTGCGTCAAGATAAAGCAATTCATAACCTTCCGGCGCTGCGCCTGATATTGCCTCTTTTAATTTTTCCGGATCATCTGAAACCATCTTAAACTCAAGATGAGCTGTCCTTGCCAAAAGCCCAAGCGCCCTGTCCCTGTCAGTAACCCCAGGCAGCTGCACCACTATATTATCTACGCCCTGAAGCTGTATAGACGGCTCTTTTACGCCAAATTCATCAATGCGGTTTCTGATAACTTCAAGCGCGCGCTCAGACGCCTTTGCCCTTGCCTCAGGCGCTATCTTTGAAGTATCAACCCTTAATACAAGATGCATGCCGCCCTGAAGATCAAGGCCCAGGTTGATTTTTTCGTTAAGCGGCAAAATCATCCACAATGAAACAACAACTAGACCCAAAATAAGATAAATCTTCCATTGTAAATTTTTGTACATTTTTATCTCCTGGTATAATACTCACCCTAGGTATCCTAGAGCGAATTGGTTAATAATGTGTTAAAATGTTTTTATGTATAACCCATGTTCTTT
>PFHB01000068.1:10634-12181 GCA_002783585.1 Candidatus Omnitrophica bacterium CG_4_8_14_3_um_filter_43_15 | reverse complement strand
GAGGGCAGCATGACGCGTGCGGAGCAGGAGGAACTTGAAGCCATAGCGCGAGATGCTTGGTCAGGCCATGCGGATGGCGGTGCGGCGGCGGTGGCGGGCGCTGCAAGCACCGGCATTTCTTTTTCTGCACTTAAGGCAGCTTTGGTTGGTTATTGTTATAGATTTCGTACGAATACCTACAATGGTCAATATGTTCAAACCGTTGAAGTTATTGATGGGCAGAAAAGCAAATTTTTTAATTTACCTGTACCTGCAGTGCATGCCGAAGTAGCGCCAGGATATCAGCAAATACTGTCATCTTTTTTCGAAGGTTTATTTCAAAGACTTTTTGGTGAAGAATTGGAAAGAGTTACATTTACTTGGAAAGAAAATAAAAATGCTATTGTTGTAACGGTAATTCGTTCAGCCGCCGTCGCCACGGGCACAGTGGCCGCGGGCACGGGCGAGGCGGCTACGAACGGTGCCGATGCGGCGCCGGTGGCTGGGTTTACGGTGTTGGGGGTTACGGATAATATTGAATCAACCGGCAGAAAGATGCAAGAATTGACGCAATCAGTGGCGGAAGAAAACAATTTAGGAAAAGTAAATGTTCAGTTGTTTAATATTTTAGCGGTTCCAGCGGCTGAAAATATCATTACAGCTATAACTGATAAAGCAGAAGAGATACGCGCTGAAAGGGTTTTCTTGTGGTTAGATAATGACACGGCTGACATAGCAGGGGCCATAAAATATCTGCGAGAAACAGGTAATTTAGAAATAGAGGTTGTAGTGCTTTCAGGCAATGATGATGCCGCGGCCCGCAAGGCGATAAAGGAATCGCTGTAATTTTCGCGTAGGCTGTTAACGCATTACACTGCATTTGTTTTTACGTAAAATAAATTGACTTATTAAAAAATATATGGTATATTTTTCTCGTCAGGAGCGAACATGCGTATATATGCTGATACGTCAGTTATAAGCGGTTTATTTGATATGGAGCCGCGTATCAAAAAGGCATCTTATGATTTTTTTCACAAGGCTGGAATATCCAAATGGGTTATTTATATTTCTGATCTTGTGGCCAGAGAATTGGAACGGACAAGAGACGCGCCAAAACGGATTAAACTCATTAATGCCGTAGAAGAACATAATCTACAGATGCTTGCAGTTACGGAAGAAGCCAGAGTTCTTGCTGAAATTTATTTAAAAGAACGTGTAATTCCGGTAAAATATATTGCTGACGCTATACATATAGCCGTTGCCAGTATTTATAACATTCCTATATTAGTAAGCTGGAATTTTCAGCATATGGTTAAATATAAAACTCGCAAAGAAGTTAATTTTATTAATCGCAAAAATAATTATCCGCAAATTGACATATGTTCACCGGAGGAAATATAATGCCGCGCTTGAAAGAACCTAAATTAATGCGTGAATTGCATAAGATTAGAGCTGAGCTTGGTGTAGAATGGCAGAAAATGTCTGCCAGGCAAATTATTGCCTCTCTGCGAAGTTCCGGAGAAAGGTTAAAATCACGCTTAGCGCCTTTTGTAAAAAATACTGCTTAG
>PFHB01000068.1:9276-10564 GCA_002783585.1 Candidatus Omnitrophica bacterium CG_4_8_14_3_um_filter_43_15 | reverse complement strand
GTCAATTAAATTGTGTAAATTCCCTTAAAAGCTTAACCTTCCACTTATTGTTTAAACGGTTAAAAATAGCATAAATTATACGATTGACACTGTCTTGATTTGTAAAGCAGCTCATAGGCCTGGTTCTTCTGCGTACTTCTCTGAATGCTCGTTCTATGACATTTGTAGTCCTGATTCTTTTTCTGATTAGAGATTTGTATTCTTCTGGAAGTGGTATTTCTAAAAAGGCAAGCAATTGATCCAGATCTCTTTCAATACATTTAACAGCCTTAGGGTACTTTTTATACCAATGCTTCTTCCATAACCTGAATAAATTAACAGCTTCTCGTTTTGTGTCAGCCTTATAGATCTTTTTAGCTTCAGCGAGAACTTCTTTTTCATCACTCTTTTTTAAATATTTGGCTACATTCCTTAGCTTATGCACCCAGCAGTGCTGCCTTTTGGTATAGGCATAGACAGTATCTAAGGCAGCATGTAAGCCTTTACAACCATCAGTAATAATAAGCTTAAGGTTTTCGCCTTTAAGCCCGCGTTTTTGTAAGTCATTAAGGAATGCTTCCCAGCTAGCCTCAGATTCAGAGGAAGCTATCCTGAATGATATAAGCTCTTTTTTGCCGAATACTGTAATGCCGTAGGCTGCCAAGACAAGCTTCTTTACAGCGCCAAGCGAGCCTTTTACCGACAAGGTTATACCGTCAAGGAACAGGAACTGGTATTCATCAAGAATGTCTCTTTTATGGAATTCTTTTACTTTAACATCAAGGCTTTTTGTTATCCTTGAGACACAGCTGGCAGAGAAGCTTGTCTCAAGTAATGGCTTAATCGCGCTTGAGACGTCTCTTGTGGATACTCCGGCTAAAAAGACATTGCATATGGCCTCATTTACGGCAGACTGCCTTCTTTGATAACGTTGGAAGACTTTTGTCTTGAATAACCCTAACCTTGATCTTGGTACTGTCAATTCATCAATGGGCCCGAATTCAGTGTCAAGGTTGCGGTAATAATAGCCGTTCCTTGAATCTGTTCGTGGGTTTGTTCTTTTATATGATTCATTTCCGATGTGTTGGATCATTTCCCAGTCCATAGAGATTTCCATAGTGTCCTTTAAGAGAGAGCGGGTGTGCTTTTTGATGTCAACCCAGAAGTTGGCGTCAGTGCAATTTTCAACAAAATCCTTTACTCGTTTCCACCTTTGTGATACATTGCTATCAAATACAAGGTATTGCATAGGCGTATTCCTTTCTCTATATTGGGGCGCTAACCCCGGTTAATGAGTTTAAAAAAGATT
>PFHB01000068.1:8556-9249 GCA_002783585.1 Candidatus Omnitrophica bacterium CG_4_8_14_3_um_filter_43_15 | reverse complement strand
ATTGGGCGATATATTGTATAATATGAATGTTACAGGGAACACTTTAACAATCCAGCCAAGGCAAGTTCCAGTTGTTACAACAGCGTCTTCAGCAGGGCTTGAGAAATGTTTGTAAAAACATTTTATCAACGGAATTTTTTTTCTAAAATCACTTAATCGGAGGGATTTGCCATGCGCCTCGCATTAAAATCCATAGTAATAAAATCAACCGCAATCGTAACATTGTCCGTCTTTTTACTGACCCAGTCCGGCCTCGCCGCGCCGATTTACGGGCGCAACCTGCGCGCGCCGCAGGCAGTTCAACAACAAACAACTGGTAGCGCTATAGGAAATGCCCTAGGGCTGGGTTTGCAGAAACCAGACGCAAATGCGGGTCTCAGAGATTTTTTGGCTATTACCGATCCTTTATTTGCGGCATCACGGCTTGACCCAAGTTCATTGGCAGCATACAGGCGCTTTCAGCATATGATGGGCGATAATATCGGCGTGGTTACCCACGGAAGCGAAATGGCATTAATGCCTGTTTTTACGGATAAAAAAGAACAAGGCGAAAAAACCCCGGCATTGTACGTCTTTGAGGACTTTCTTGGCGATTTTGCAAGGATAGAAGCAGCATCTCCTTCATTGGCAGGCGAACTCGCAGAATTTATCCATAAACATGAATCAGCCCATAAAGGCGGCAAGGCAGATGCA
>PFHB01000068.1:0-8518 GCA_002783585.1 Candidatus Omnitrophica bacterium CG_4_8_14_3_um_filter_43_15 | reverse complement strand
AAAGCAGCGCAAATAGAGAAACAATAGGCGCAGATATGCGATCAGCCGCAGTTTACCTCTATTTTCAATATGTTTGGCGCGCAGAAAAAACTGTTTCTATAAGCGGTGTCCAGAAAGACGGCCTCTATAAATATCTCATACAAAATCCAGCTGAAATAGAACGCGTTATACGCGAGGCGGTAAACAGGGATTTTGACTATCTTAACGGCAGTTTTGCCCAAATAATGGTAGAGGTTACAAGAGTTGGCACCGAGTTTCAAACAGCATTAAGCGCCAAAGGCAGCCAAACGGTATCCACCAGCCCGCTAACCGTTACTACCGCAGTCGGAAGATTTGACCAGCGTTTTCCAGGATTAAGCCCAAACCAGCATTACGAAATTACGAGGGACCTGCCTGGCGCTGACAACCATTGCAGGCTGACTGCTCAAGTGGAAGGCGATGTATATGAAGGCCTTCTTGAGCAGACATTTTATCAGTTAAGCGGCGGTTATGACGGCTTTGGGATTGCGGTATCAAGCAAGATTGTCGCTATTGAATCATCGCTTGACGGCGTTAATTGGGCAGTAAAAGACGCACTTGGAAATGCAAAAAAAATCATCCGTGCGGGAAGTATGCTTATCCATTCGGCAAAGAAAAAAGGCAATGCCGCTATAATAGGAGGCGGAGTCATTGAACAGGCAAAGCAGCAGCTGATTTTTGATATAGAACAGTCTTACGCAGAGGAGACCCTTAAAATATCAGACGGCGCCAAAATGGAATATGATAAACAAACAGGAGAGCAAATAATAACATTGGGAAACGAAGAAACCGGGTTCATAAGAGTAAAGATAAAACAAAAAGGAGGCGCTCACACAAGATGGGCTTCCCAGGGGCCTGTTACAGATGAAAATACTCATCTTTTCAGGGCAGTTAACAGAAAAATAGGCCTGGAACTTAATTTAGGGCACAACGGCAATTTAGAAAATATAACCGCGTGGGAACCTATACTTTTACAGATTATGCAGGCGCCTGACATGGAAGGCCCTCGTTTTTCGTTTGACGGACAAACAGATTCTGAACGATTTGCCTATATAGTGGCGCTAATGTCAAAAGGAAAAAGGGATAGACCGGTTGCGTTGAATATAGCGGTCAGACGCGCTATGCAGGCCTTTTATTATGTAGAAAGTTTAAATAATGCGATAGAGGTATTAGAATCGGATACTGTTAATGAGCAAGCCAGAGCTGCTTTGCAAGAATTTCTCATAGATTTTATGAAAAAGATTTTAAAATGGTATGCGGATTATTTGTATAAAGAAAATATGGCAGGTGATTCTTCGCTTGAGCAGCAGATGCAGGAAGTAGCCGGCATCTTGGAAAAAGTAACAGATGAAGAAATATCCCGCCAGCAAGCCATCGAATATGCCAAGCATTGCGCTTATATACTGCGGCTTCAGGCGCTTGTTGCTCCGGAGATGTATGATAATATTATGGACCTCAAGCGTAATATTTACGAAGCAATATCCGCCTTTGATTCAGATGGGGCTATAATAAATGATTTTTTCAACCAGGAAAAATACAGCGAGATAGCAGTTTGCGTGCTTTCCAATAAAAGCGATGAAGTTGTTATGGCGCGAGGCATCAGAGGAGGCAATTTGATTGTTTCGCCTAAAGATGAAAAAACAGGAATAAGGGTAACCTCTTCTGAAAACAGGGCCTTTGCGCGCAGGTTCAGCAGGCAGCACCCTGACGAACAGTTAAACAGCTATGGCAGAGGGTTACTTGATATAATTACGATAGGCGCTATGGAAATAGCTGTTATGGGCAGCGAAGGCAATGTGCGTTTTATAGACGCCGCCGAAGGCCGGCAGGTAGAGAAAGAGCCCAAAACCGTACTGGTGGACAGGCTTGGGTTTAAACAAAAATACCCCACATGGCTTCAGCAGGAGATATATAATCAACGGTATTCATGGCAGAGGACATATAAAACTCTGGTTGATATGGAAACAGGCCTGCCTAATTTATCGGGTTTCCCGTTTAAAGACGAAGATTTGGCAGGCATAACTGACTGGTATTTAATAGGTATAGGCACATCAAACCATCTCGCTCAAATAATATCCATTTTGAACGCTTCTGAAACCGGTATAAGATTTCATGTGCGGGATGGCAGGCAGGTTATGGCGAATACTGATAAATTTTTGACAGATATATCCTCCGGCCAAGGCAGGATAATGGTATCAGCTATATCAAACAGCGGAGAGACGCAGGAAATAGCCGATACCTTGAGGATGATAGATGATTTGAGTAAAAAATTAAAGACAGCGGCCGAAGAAACTATTCAAAACCGCCGAAGAGCGTTTGAAGCAAAATATAAAGGCGAAAAAGAAGCTTTACAGGAAGAATTAATAACTTGCAAAAAAACTACCAATCTTTTATTTAGGGAGCATAATAATGGAAGCAATGTCAAAGCCAAAAGAGCTAATCTGGTAAAAGCGCTCATACAAAGAGGCAGGTTGGAAGAGAAGATTGGAAATCTTGGTGAATCGGAACGTAAAGCCATGGAGCGCCAGAATGAGCTTCTCCTTCAAAGGGCTGATATACTTACGTCATCATTCAGCAATGTGCCCGGAACAGTTATAAACAATCTTACGGACGGACAGATCTATACCATCGCCAATTTTGAATCAGTTGTTGCCGCGACAGCGTCTTTAACCACTGCGATGATGGCAGTGCAAATTGCGCTTATTGAAGTAGAGTTCAAAAAAGAACTCGCTGTTATTGATCAGGATCTTGCGGAAGGCATAATTGATAATACTGCCGCTGTTCAAAGGCGCGCCGATGCCGAAAAAAAGGCTAGAGTCAAAACAAGAGAGGTAGGAGAGGCAATTGAGGTTTTGTTAGGCAAAGGCAGCCTTGAGGCCCTGCGAAAAGGCGAAGAAGGCCCTGAAAATGGGATGTTTATCAAATACATAGTCCGCGACGAAAACGGTAAAGCTGTTACTGAAGAGGATGATTTTGGCCGCCGGGTTCAGATGGAAAGGGTTCGCGTCAAAGGAGAACCGGAACTTGTGATGGCTAAAAGCGGCAGGCTTGAAAAACGCGGAAAAATAGTTGATTTGGGTTACAAGAAAGCACAGGCAAAAGAAGGCGAAGAAAACTGTCTATATGTAAAAATCTTGAAAGCCGTAGGCCATATCTTACGTAATCCCAGGCATAATGATAAGGACCCAAGGGTAACTTTCTACGGCTTATTGGAATACAAAGCTGTATGCGATGAGGCAAAATTAAAGGTAGAAGAGGAATTAGGGATACCAGGCATTAACTCTATTGCATCTAACCTTGGTAAACACGGGCCCTATGCGACTAAACAATCTGCGGACGTAGATATTGTATTTTGCCCCACCGACCCAAGGGTAAAAAGGCAGAATTTCCAGGTCCTTAATGAACTTAAACCGCGCTCAAAATCTGGATCGGTTATAGTATTTGTTAACGAAGACGATGAAGACCTTGTTAGGGAGGCGCGGCAGAATCAGTTTGTAGATGTGATTATATCTGTACCGCATATGGATCATTCGCTTGTCGGCACTATGGCCGCCCTTGTAGCTGTGCATCTTTTGACGCTTGAAGCAAGCATGGAACATTTTGGAATGATTAAAGAAAAAATAGCCGCATTAAATCTGGATTTTGAGAAAGCTAAGGGTAAGCTTGAATCAGAAGATATTAATATAGGCGATACGGGAGATTTAATGCACCTTGCCTCCATAACTGCAATGCCTTTCAATGAAAACATGGGCGATGAGCTGCCAGCTGATCTGGGGTCTACTCTTGGCAATCAAATAGTTTCTGACTTGGATAGGTTATGTGACCGATTGCCGGCAGAAACTATTCCGAGCCTCATCAATGAGACGGTTGATACCGCGTTATTACAAATAGGAACCCCTGAAGTGTCAAATTTGGATATAGCGAAAAATGTATTAGATTTAATCATAGGCCATTACAGCAGGCCTACTACAGAGGCGCTTGAACATCCTTTGATGAGATTTGCCAAAAATAATATAGCGCGCATTTTGGCCCTGAAAGATGAATATAAAAAAGCGGCGGCTATATTGGACGACATAGAAAAAGCGGCCGGAACGGATTTTGGCCTGACCAGGGAGCGCGTAGAAAAAGAGTTTCTAAGGATTGCCAGGTATGGTTTAATTCCCGAAGACGCTGTTCAGCTTGTGGACCCGGATGATATGGGTTCGTTGTTATTTGAGGACCTAAATACTAGATATAAAAATAATATTGCTAAAAAGATTACAGGCGTTACCGCAGGCGCGCCGCTTACATTGTCTGCGCCTGCCTCCGCGTCGGCAAGCGGGACAAACGCGGAAATCGCAAGAGAGCGCGGGTGGGAGGCGTTAGGGAGTTGGTGGGTGACGCCGGAAGGTACGATGATTTCTGACGGCGTAGACCTTAGTAAAATTACCGGATTTTTAAGCGGCAACTGTTTAGTTTCCGGCAGTAATACAGTTATTGAAAAAGGATCTATTGTAACAGGCAGTTTTGTAGATAATACGCCTGTGCGCGCAATGCAAGAACCAAACGGTTATACTGCGGTAGGTTTTTCATTATTGCGCTTTGACCCTGAAAGAAAAGAAGAGTGGGAGTTAAGCGCAGGCAGTCCTTACAGGGTATCTAGCCGGTCGACAGAGATTATGCCGGGATGCGAAATTGACGACGCCGTTGTGTTGAACGCGATTGTGGGCAGAGAAACGATTACGGTTCCTAAAGACGGGTTCCCTGTGTTTATTGCTGACGCAGAGGTCGGTGAAAACAACAGAATATGGCCTGCCAAGCTTCAATTAGCCAAAACAGGGCCTGGCGCAACGATCGGTAATTATAGCTTTACTGTTAATGAAGAAAGACAAACCGTACAAACTCTTACCGGGGTTGTAGAAGTAACTGATTTTGTGTCAAATGAACCAAATATGCAAATATGCCCGCGCGGTTATGGCGCTGAACGTTATGTAACCTATGTAGAGGGTTTTCACGGCAAGGCGGTAACATGGGACGAAGCCGCGCAGGACTGGAGAGAATGGAATATACCTCATATATTTATGCGTGGAGCTGATTCTATTGCCTTGGAGTTTTCCGGCACGCTTGACCCAAGCCAAAATGAAATTGACAGAATTACAGGAAAGGAAAAGAACGGGCACGGCATATTGTTTTTTGCGCCGTTCGGCATATTCGGGCCAGGCGCCAAGATTATAGGCGCGCTTGACTATAGCTCGCCGCGCGAGCCGCTTAACACAACACAGGATGTGCTTAACAAGGTTGACAGGACAATAACAGGGCCATTTTCCTATATACCGGGAAAAGTTGAGGAAGAAGGCGTTGACGGCGAGGCGTGGGGCAGGATAGGCGCGTTTGCAAGGCGCAGGGGCCTAAGCCCGTCAAAAGAAGACATCGGCTGGATATTGGAACATTCCTATGCCGCTATACTGGCGCAAATGGAGTTAGCGGTTGATTATTTGCCCGAAGGCGATAAAGGCCAGCTTAAGGATTTTGTAGAGCTGTCAATAGCGACAGAGATTAAGTTGTTACAAGATGAATTAGGCACGCTTAAAACAAAAACCGATAAAAAATCAGAAGTAAGAAAGGCGCAAATTGAAAACGGCATAGCCCTGCTTCAAAAACACCTTTTATCCGGCGCGTGGAAATTTGACGATAACGGAGAGCCGATGCATTTTAAAAAAACTGTAATAGGAATGTGGAAAAATATGCCTTTTGAATCCGGCGAGGGCGTATATGCCGGAGATATTAGTAAACAATTTACATTAGTTGAGTTGATGTCTGCTCAAGAAGGAAAGGAATACCCGAGAAACCAATGGGAACCACCGTTTACCCAAGAAGAATTAGAACTACTGCAAAAAAGGGCTTTACTCATGCAACAGGGCAACTTTGCTGTTGAAAACGCCGGTTTTTCAGCGGCGTCGTCTGCTATTATTGAGGAGGGCGTTGTTATAGGCTCAGGCGCTGTTATCGGCCCGAATTGCACTGTGCGCGCAGGCGCAGAGATAGGCGCGAATACAGTACTTTCCGGAGGCAGTGAAATAGGCGCGAATGCAAAGGTAGGCGATGGCTCTATGCTGTTTAATATAATAATGGAGCCAGGCACATTCGTAGGCAACGGATGTAAACTTTCAAAAGGAATGGTAAAGGATACCAGTATAGTGGGTAATAACGTAGAGCTTGCTTATTTTAAGGTATCGGGGCGTTCCGAGGTCGGCGATAAGACAAACGGTTCTGTTACCGCGATAATCAACGGCTCTAATTTGGGCACGGCTACCGTATTGGAACCGTTTTCTGTTGTTTCAAATGTAACAACGTCTGGCTCTAATAATCAAATAGGCGGCCTGATTGAAGACAGCGAATGGGGCGCGAATGCAAGAGATCCTCATTTCTGGACCGAGATTAGAGGAGAAAAAATACTGCCTTATCTAATCAAGGTCGGACAAAAAACAGCCATGCTTTTTATGCCGATTACGCACGGCGCAGGCACAAGGATAGACGCGGTTGTTAACGGCAGGCCTACAACTGTTGTGACCGGAAGTTTCTTTGGCGGCGAAAGCTTAGTCGGAAAAGAATGCAAGGTTGAACTTTCATTTACGAAGGGCGGTTTAAACGACGGCGAAAAACTCCTGCCTTTAACCTTCAGCGCAGGGCCTGGGGTTAAAAATAAAACCTTAGGCGGCGTATTGTCGCGGCTTGGGCCATCCTTTGTGATGAGGCATATCTTAAGCTATACGATGAAGGCAACGCCTGAAGCAGATAAATGGGCAGTGGGTTATATCGTTGAACAGGCATGCTTACAGCTGATAGGAAGAATTGCGGATTTATTAGACAGTGATATAAAAGCCGATTTATCCAATTCAATAGATGATGTTATACTTATGTTTGAAAAAGATTTTAAAGATGCCGGCGACAGGCAAGGATTGAAAGAAAAACTGGCCGAAGTAACAGCCGAATTAAAAGAGTTTCTTGGATCAAGCGATACAGCCCAAATTAATGAAAGCGCTTATTCGCGCAAACAGCTTTTAGAGGGGCTGGTTACTGCCTTTGAGAACCTTGACGGACGCTGGCGCCTGCGCTATAGCGCGGAAGAAGGTGCGCTCAAGTTCACGGAAGGCAAATGGGCATATGACAATAAGACCGGCAAATACACCTGGCAACCGGGCGCGCAGAAGGCTCAAACAGCCGCCGCCTCAGCCGGCACGGATACTCAGGCCTTGAAGGAAGATTTTATCAGGGCTTACGAAGAGTCGTCTTTGAAAAGCGCAAGGTCAAGCGCTGAAAAAGGATTAATCGTATATGTTGACGAGAACAGCAAGAGCGACTTGGCTATTGCGATTCTGGCGGCAAAGGCAGGCGTGCCGGTTGCTGTTTTAACCGACAGTCAGGCCATTAGAGATAATTTAGCGAAGGCAAAAATGCCGGGCATTCCCGAAAGTTGCATACAACTATTTCAAATTGATGACGGCCCGGCCATAGAAGAAGCAGTTAAGTATTTAAAAGCGAATTTTGTTGACATAACAAGCGTTTTATACTACAAAGGAAACAGAGGCGATACTGTCAGTACCTATAAATTAAAAGATTTAGGCGGTATAGTTATAACACAACTCAAAACGCCGTCAATAAATACCGGCGCGGACTTGGTAAATATTTTAAATAGTGATAACTTGAAAATTTCAGGCGTTACAATTAACGATGCAGAGTGGGCGGTTTACCAAAAGGCCGTCACTTTAGCTGAATCAGTATAATCGTTTGGTGCCAGGCACCGCGTTGTAACCACAAGGAGGACAATATGTTACGGAAAAAAATATCAGGATTTGCCATTCTTGCTATATTCTTATTCGTCAACTGCGCGTTTGCGGCTGATTCTCCGCGCCGCAACATATTTCAGAGAAAGCAAGTAACGCCGGTTATTGAAAAGAAATCATCAAAAGCCAATATAAAGCCTGTTAAAAAAACCGTTGCCAAATCAGTAAAGAAAGAACTTGAAAAGCCGAAAATAATCCGCACTGATTTAATGAATCCCGGGCAGTTAAGCATACCCGCTGAATTTGGCTCTGTTAAGGAACATTGGCCGCATACCAGTGAACAGGGCACAGTGAACAGTGCACAGTCAAAGATAATAATACATATCCAGGATGCCCACTGTAATTACGAAGCGCAGATGAACCTTGCCAAGATGCTTGAATATCTGTACCTGGCGCATGGCATAACACTTGTTTTAGTTGAAGGCGGATCGCGTTCGGATTCGCTTTCCTATATGAGGGAATACGCGCCCAAGGACAAGCGCATAGAGGTTGCCGACAAATACCTTAAGAGCGGCAAGATATGCGGGGAAAATTACCTTGATATAGTTGAGGAGTACCCCATTGACGTCTTCGGCATTGAAAAGCCTGAGCTTTATGACGCAAACATGAACGCCTTTTTAAGTATTGACAAGATAAGGGATAAAGATGTAACGCTTCTTAATAATTTAACAGAAACA
>PFHB01000029.1 GCA_002783585.1 Candidatus Omnitrophica bacterium CG_4_8_14_3_um_filter_43_15 | reverse complement strand
AAAAGTTGTCTTCCCGCTTTATAGAAATTAACCATAATGATATTGTGATTTAAAAACCGTTCACTGTCAAGTGAACATTATACGAGGACAGTATTATGAGACTTAAAAATAAGGATAAGGTAGCTTTAAAAAAGTTTAAAATTGAAGTGAATAAAATATTTTCTGAGGCAAAATTTATCTTATTTGGCTCCAAGGCAACAGGTAAAGATGATAAATTTTCCGATATAGATGTTATGGTCTTATTGAAAAGGAGAGTATCGCCAGACATTGAAAAAAAGATATTTGAGATAGGATTTGAAGCGGGTTTAAAGTCTGGGGTTGTATTTGGCATAGTTGTAGAAGAAAGTAAAAGCCTAAATTCGCCTTTATTTGCCTTTATGCCTTTTTATCAGAATGTTGCCAAGCAGGGAGTAGCCGTATGAAAGAGATTGGAGATTTGATCAAGCATAGGTTGAAACGAGCTGATGAAACATTGGGCGATGCGAAGATATTATTTGATAACAGCAAGTTGTTTTCTGCGGTAAACAGGATATATTATGCGATGTTTTACGCTGTAAACGGCTTGCTTCTTACAAAAGGATTGAGTTCTTCAAAACATTCAGGCGTGTTAGCGTTATTCAACAAAGAATTTATAAACAAAGGGATCGTAGAGAAGGATATCGGCAGATTTTACAACGAAATTTTTGAGTTTAGGCAGAAAGGCGATTATAAGGATTTTGTTAAATTTGAAGAAAAAGATGTAGAGAAATGGTTGGATGAGGCAACTAAATTTATCCCGCAGATTGCTGCATTAGCTAAAACCTGCCTTAAAGTTTCCAATGCGAAATAAAGTTACTTCAGAGGAAGAAATATTGCTTTGCGATATGCTGGGCATAGAGCGAATAGGTTTGTATATGCGAGATTTGTCATTAAGTGAATCGCAAAGCATTCAGTTTGAAGGCGCCTTGAAAAGACGCGCAAAAGGCGAGCCATTGCAATATATTATGGGCAGGACGGAATTTTTTGGCTTATCGTTTTTCGTTGGGCCCGGCGTATTTATCCCGCGTCCGGAAACAGAGGTGCTGGTAGAGGCGGTTGTTGATAAATGTAGGGGCGAACGGCCGTTCGCCCCTACAATATTGGATTTATGCACCGGTTCCGGCTGTATAGCAATATGCTTGGCAAAATACGCGAAATGTGGTAAAATTATTGCCACTGATATATCCGCAAAATCACTGCAAATCGCCCGGAAGAACGCTGTTTTAAACAATGCGGATGAAAAAATAGAATTCAGGCAGGCTGATTTATTCCAAGGCCTGCAAGAAAAATTTGATATAATTACCTGTAACCCGCCTTATATTAAAAGAGAAGATATAAAAAATCTGCCGAGGGAAGTTTCTTATGATCCTATTATTGCCTTAGATGGCGGTGAAGACGGTTTGGATTTTTACAGAAAGATAACAGAGCAGGTTCATAAATTTTTAAAAGAAAATGGTATCTTGATTATGGAGTTAGGCGATAATCAGGCCGAAGCCGTAAAAAATATGTTTTCCGGTAAAACAGAAATTATTAATGATTTAAACGGTATTGAAAGAGCGCTGATATGGACAAAATAAATATAGAGGGCGGCCAGAGATTAAAAGGCACAGTCCAGATAAGCGGGGCCAAGAATGCGGTCCTGCCGATACTGGCGGCTGTTTTATTGACCGATGAGAAATGCGTTATAAAAAACGTGCCGCCTTTAAGGGATTGTATTACCATGCTCAAGATATTAAAAGAGCTTGGCGTAAAATCCCACTGGTGCGAGGCAGAAAGACAGATTACTATTGAGCCCAGGCGCTATACCAACCATGTTGCGCCGTACCGGCTGGTGAGCATGATGAGGGCTTCATTTTGTGTCTTGGGCCCGCTTATCGGAAAGCTCAAAAGGGCCCAGGTGTCATTGCCCGGAGGCTGTATTATCGGGCCAAGGCCTGTTGATTTGCATATTAAGGGTATAAAGGCGCTTGGCGTTGACGTAAAGATAGATCACGGGTATATATTTGCAGACGGAAAGAATTTAAGAGGCGGACAGGTGTATCTTGGCGGCGCCTTTGGTTCATCTGTCCTTGCGACCGCCAATGTTATGACAGCCGCTGTTATGGCAAAGGGCAAAACTATTATTGAAAACGCCGCATGCGAACCTGAGATCATAGACCTTGCGGAATTTCTGATAAAGATGGGCGCTAAAATCAAGGGCCATCGCACTCATACCATGGAAATAGAGGGTGTAAAGAAATTAGGCGGCGCTGTTCATGCTGTGATACCTGACAGGATTGAGGCAGGCACATATATGATCGCCGCAGCGGTTACCAACGGCGATGTTACGATTAAAAATGTAATCCCTGAACATATGGGAGCCGTTATAGACAAGTTGCAGCAGGCAGGTATTAAGATAATAAGGTCTGCTGATTCAATAAGGGTAAAGGGCAGGGTGCATCTTAAGCCGGTTGATGTGACAACCCTGCCTTATCCTGGATTTCCGACGGACATGCAGGCGCAGATGATGTCTTTGATGAGCATTACCGAAGGCATAAGCGTTATTACCGAGAAGATTTATCCTGACAGGTTTATGCATATAAGCGAGTTAAACAGGATGGGCGCCGAGATTATGCTTGAGGGCGCAAGCGCCATTGTAAAAGGTGTAAAGAGTTTAAGCGGCGCGCCTGTTATGGCTTCGGATTTAAGGGCTTCTGCTGCTTTGGTTCTGGCAGGGCTTGTTGCAAAAGGTAAGACAGAGATTTCAAGAGTGTATCATTTGGATAGAGGTTATGAGCGCGTGGAAGAGAAACTTTCCGCGCTTGGCGCCAGGATATGGCGTGAAAAAGAAAAATAAAAGGAGAAATAGAACATGGCAACTGTAATAAGATTAAAAAGATTAGGTATGTTGAAAAAGGCGTTTTACAGGATTGTTGTAACTGATTTAAGGACAGCGCGCAACGGAAGGCCCAAAGAAGAGATAGGTTTTTATGACCCGTGCACGAATCCTGCCACAGTAAAGGTTAATAAAGAGCGCGCGCAATACTGGCTTGGCGTCGGAGCCCAGCCGTCAACAACCGTAAAGTCGATCCTCAAAAAACAAGGCGTTAAATGAAGATTGACATATTGACGCTTTTTCCTGGTATGTTTAAGGGGATTTTTAACGAGTCAATCATAAAGCGCGCAAGGGCAGCAAAAAAGCTTAAAATAAATATACATAATCTGCGTGATTGGTCGCGAGATAAACACAAAAAAGCCGATGATAAGCCGTACGGCGGCGGCTGCGGAATGGTAATGAGCGCTCAGCCGGTGTTTGAGGCGGTAAAAGACTTGAGGTCACAAGTCAAAAGTCAAAAGTCAAAAGTAATTTTATTGTCGCCTCAAGGTAAAAAGCTTGATCAGAAACTAGCGCAAAAGTTGTCCAAAAATAAACATATTATTTTGATCTGCGGGCATTATGAGGGCGTAGACTGGCGCGTCAGGCAGGTATTGATAAATGAGGAGATATCAATAGGGGATTATATTTTAACAGGCGGTGAGATACCAGCGATGGTTTTAGTGGATACTGTCGCAAGGTTGATACCCGGTGTTTTGGGGCATAAGGATTCAAACAAAGAAGAGTCGTTTTCAGCAGGTTTACTGGAATACCCGCAATATACAAGGCCGGCGGTTTACAAGGGCTTTAAGGTGCCACAGGTGCTTTTATCAGGCAATCATAATAAAATACGCCAGTGGCGTACAAAACAGGCCAAGAAAATTACTTTACAAAAACGGCCTGATCTGATACAATAATTTTTCAATATGTAAGACAGGAGAAAATTTCATGAGAAACAGCAAGATAGAATTAGTGGAAAAATCGTTTTTAAAGCAGGATTTGCCTAAATTTAACGTGGGCGATACTGTTAAGGTTTATGTCAGGATAAAAGAAGAGGATAAGACGCGGCTTCAGGCGTTTGAAGGCATTGTAATGAGAGAGCGCGGTAGCGGTGTACAAAAAACCTTTACAGTGAGAAGAATTTCTTACGGCGAGGGCGTTGAAAGGACATTTCCTTTAAATTCCCCGTCGGTTGAAAAGGTAGATGTATTAAAAAAAGGCAAAGTAAAAAGGGCGAAGATTTATTATCTTAGGGACAAGGTGGGCAAAAAAACCAAGGTCCAAGAGGAATTAAAAGACGCCAATGCCACAAAAGCGGCCCAAGGTTAATCTTACATACGAAAAAACAGCGTGGGGAAATGGGTTTAACCTGGTTGCCGGGGTTGATGAGGCAGGCCGCGGCCCTTTGGCAGGGCCTGTAGTGGCAAGCGCTGTCATACTTAAAAACGCGGATTTTACCGAGAGAATAGACGATTCAAAAAAGTTGACTGCGGCTCAGAGAGATCGGGCGTATCAGGAAATAACGCAAAAAGCGATATACGCCGTAGGCGTTGTAGGCAATTATACGATAGACAAAATAAATATAGCAAACGCCACGATAGTGGCCATGAAACGGGCTTTATTCAATTTAAGGGTAAGGCCTGATTTTGTTTTAATAGACGGTATATTAAAGATAGGTTACAATGCCCCCTGCGAGTATATAAAATCAGGCGATGCCAAGAGCTTATCAATAGCAGCTGCTTCTATAATCGCCAAGGTTACCAGGGATAACATAATGTTTTCTTATAATAAGAAGTATCCCGGATATAATTTTATCGCTCACAAAGGTTACGGCACGCGCAAGCATTTTTATATCATACATAAAAAAGGCCCCTGCGCTATACACAGAAAAAGTTTCTTGACACGGCTTGGTTAACCTGATATAATAATTTCACAATTAAATAAAGCAATAGGCGCGACTGGTGTCATACATGGGAAACCATGAGGAAGCGCAAGCAAATAAAAACCGCACACCTGGGTTGAAAAAACTCAGGTGTGCTTTGTTTTTTATGGAGGTGCAAAATGATATCACGGGGACGATGGGATAAGACAATTGATGTTCGGGATTTTGTAAGCCGCAATTACACTGTATATGACGGTGATGAGTCGTTTTTATGCGGCCCTACAGAAAGAACTAAAAAGTTGTGGCAGGAGTGTCTTGGGCTTTTTAAGCAAGAGGCAAAAAAAGGCGGGGTGCTTGATGTAGATACCAAGACCATATCAACCATGACAAGCCATAAGCCCGGCTTTATTGATAAAAAACTTGAGATAATAAAGGGCCTTCAGACAGACGCGCCGCTTAAACGCGCCATAAAACCGCTTGGCGGCATAAGTATAGTTGAGCGCGCCTGCAGTGATTACGGTTATAAGCTTGATAAAAGCGTCAAGGATATATATCTAAGGTATAGAAAGACGCACAATGAATCGGTTTTTGACGCCTATACAGAGGATATATTAAAGGCAAGGCATACAGGCCTTATCACAGGCCTGCCTGACAGTTATTCAAGAGGCAGGATAATCGGTGATTACAGGCGCGTAGCCCTTTACGGCGTAGACCGGCTTATCAGGTCAAAAGAGGCGGATAAAAAGGCGTTTGAAGAATATAATACAGGTGAGGCAGCCAGGTACAGGGAGGAGATAGCCGATCAGATAAACGCGCTTAAAGATATGAAAAAATTGGGCGCTATGTATGGTTTTGATATTTCAAGGCCTGCCAAAGGCGCCATAGAGGCAACCCAATGGATTTATATCGGATTTTTGTCAGCCATAAAAGAGCAGGACGGCGCTGCGATGAGTTTGGGCAGCGTTTCCAACTTTATAGATGTTTATATAGAAGATGATTTAAAAAGCAACAAGCTTACAGAATCTAAAGCGCAGGAGCTGATAGATGATTTTGTAATAAAACTGCGTATGGTAAGGCATTTAAGGCCCAAGTCGTATAACGAGATTTTTGCAGGAGACCCTGTATGGATTACAGAATCAATAGCCGGTATAGGCATTGATGGCAGGCATAAGGTTACAAAGACAAGCTACAGGATGCTGCAGACATTGTTTAATCTGGGGCCTGCGCCTGAGCCAAACATAACTGTTTTGTGGTCAACGCGGCTTCCTGAAAATTTTAAAAGATTCTGCGCGAATGTCTCTATCAAGACAAGCGCCATACAGTATGAAAATGATGATTTAATGCGCCTTATAGGCGGGGATGATTACAGTATATCCTGCTGCGTGTCGCTTTTAAGAAATGGCAGCGAGATGCAGTATTTTGGCGCGCGCTGCAACCTTCCTAAGATTCTTTTATACGCTTTAAACCAGGGCCGCGACGAGATAACAGGCGAGCTTGTTGTGCCGGGCATTGACAAGATAAAATCAAACCCGCTTGATTATTATGAGGTTAAAGAAAAATTTCACCAAGTTTTGCGTTGGACGGTTAAAACCTATGTTGAGGCAATGAACATAATACACTCCATGCACGATAAATATTATTATGAGCGCGCGCAGATGGCGCTATTAGATTCAGAGCTTACGCGTTACATGGCGTTTGGCATAGCAGGGCTTTCTGTTGCGACTGATTCGTTAAGCGCTGTAAGGTACGCCAAGGTAAAGGCGATAAGGAATAAAAAAGGAATAGCGTATGATTTTAAGGTGGTAGGTGATTTTCCGAAATTCGGAAATGACGATGAGAGGGTTGACGGAAGGGCAGTGGACCTTACAAAGAGCTTTTTATCGGAGTTAAAAAGATACAAACTGCACAGGGATTCAATACCCACGCTTTCAATACTTACTATAACATCAAATGTTATGTATGGTAAGAAAACGGGCGCTACTCCTGACGGCAGGAAAAAAGGCGCGCCATTTGCGCCCGGGGCAAATCCAATGCATGGCAGAGACGCCAGCGGAGTAATAGCGTCTTTAAATTCGGTTGCGTCTATCCCTTATACAGAATGCCGCGACGGTATATCAAACACGTTTAGCGTTGTGCCGTCTGTATTGGGCAAGACAGAAGAGGAAAGAATCAGTAATCTCGACGGGCTTTTGGACGGATATTTTATCAAAGGCGCGCATCACTTAAACGTAAACGTCATGGATAAGTCCATGCTTAAAGACGCTATAAAAAATCCGCACAAATACCCTCAGCTTACGATACGCGTTTCAGGGTATGCGGTGCATTTTAATAAGCTATCTCTGGAGCAGCAGCAGGAGGTAATAGCAAGGACATTTCATGAAGAGATGTAAATCAGGAAAAATACATTCTTTTGAAAGTTTTGGCACGCAGGATGGGCCGGGCATCCGCTATATCGTATTTTTACAGGGCTGCCTGGCAAGATGCGTTTATTGCCACAACCCGGATACATGGGCATTAAAGGCAGGCTTTGAAATGTCAGCCAAAGAGGTGTTTGAGCGGATAGATAAAACATCGCCGTATCTTAAGGTCTCAGGCGGAGGCGTTACCATTTCAGGCGGCGAGCCGCTACTTCAAATACCTTTCTTGATAGAATTATTTAAATTGTGTAAAAAAGTATCAGTACATACTTGTATTGATACCAGTTGTTTTTTTAATGTTAGTCGCGATAGCCGGCGGCCATCTCCGGGTGGCCTGCTCGCCCCGCTGATGCTGGGCTGTGCTGCCCACCCGTCGTGGCCGCCACAATTGAAACAATTAGTCGACCTGACTGATTTGTTTCTAGTGGACATAAAAGCAATCGATGAAAAATTGCATAAAAATATAACAAATAGAAGTATCAATGAGGTATTTTCGTTTATTGAGTTTCTTGAAAAAAATAAAAAGCCATACTGGCTGCGTTATGTGCTGGCGCCCGGATTGAATGATAAAAAAGAGCACATAAAGCCGCTAAAAGAATTTCTATCAAACCTCAAATACTGTGAAAAATTCGAATTTCTTCTATACCACATCTTAGGTGTTCACAAGTGGAAAATGCTAGGCCTCAAATACCCGCTTAAAAACACGCCTGCTGCTACAAAAAAAGACCTTCAATCCGCTCAAAAATTGTTAATCTAGATCGTCCCAATTAGCGCAGCAGCCTTTTACAGCGTAATCAAAAATTTTAGCTTTTTGCAAGGGCTAAAGCGGTTTGTAAAAGGCCGGTGGATGTTCGAAGGGGCACTTTATGTGCCCCTGAGTTCACCGGCCCCGCTTTAGTCCGAAGCAAAAAGCGGCCTCAAGTTATCACAAGTAAGGCAAAATTTTTCTGAAGCTGGAAAAGGCTGCAAGCTTGAGTGTTAGGAGTATAAAAAGGCTAGAAATAAGTGGGAATATTTAGCCTTTTATATTGTTATATATAGTGGAAGATATATAAAACTATGTCAAAAATCCACTCAATACCCATCCGAATACTAAGCATAATAACCCTGGCAGCGTTCTGCTTCGCTCTACGCTATGACATACCTGGTATGAGCTTCGCAGCAACTGCTGCTACGAAGCCCTTACCAGCGTTTGAAAGTGTAGGGCGAAGTAGAGCAGCGTTTATCGCCACCCAGGCTGGGCCGGCTTATGCTTTACGCTCTGAGGCCGTAACTGAGGCGCCGCAAACTGCCCAGGCCCTCGGCAACGCGCTCGGCGGCA
>PFHB01000070.1 GCA_002783585.1 Candidatus Omnitrophica bacterium CG_4_8_14_3_um_filter_43_15 | reverse complement strand
ACGTGAGTTCGATTCTCATCGCCCGCTCCATTCTGCTTCGCCCTTCACCAAAAAGATTCATTTGGTAAGGGCTACGCAGCAATTCGAAGTTTCTACGTAGCTCTACCAGCTATAAGATGGTGCAGAGCGTAGTAGAAAGGCGAAGCAGAATGTTGCTACGAAGCCCATACCAGCAATAACGTTGAGTAGGGCGAAGTAGAACAACCAAAACCATGATCATAGGCCTTATCAGCGATTCGCACGGAAATATAGAATATGTAAAGACAATAGGCCGGTACTTTAAGGATAAGGCCGGCGTTAATCTGATTGTGCATCTTGGAGATGAATGCGATGACGCGGATGCAATTAATGGATTGGGCATTGATATAATAAAAATACCCGATGTATGCAGTAATTATTACCATGACCCTGAAATACCAAATATTATTATAAAGGATATTGAGGGCGCCAAGGTTTTAATGACTCATTCTCCTCAAATCCCGCCAGAATGTTTATCCAAAGATTTAAAAGCCGTTTTTTACGGACATACCCATATAGCCAGAATAGAAGATAAAAAAGGAACCCTGTGGGTTAATCCGGGCCACCTGCGCGAAATTGACAAAAGAGGCAATTCTGCCAGTTTTGCTGTGGTTGATATAAATGGCGGCAAGCTGGATGCCAGGATAATCAGATACAGCGATATAACCTAAAAAAGCAGTTCTTGCTTTTGCCGCGCAATAGTGATAATATAATATTAAAGGAGGGGACATGCCGACACTTGCTGATCTTGAAAGAAGGAGAAACAAGAGAGTCAAAGTCCAGTTGCCTGTGCGCCTTGATTTTAATACTACAGAGGCGTTGGCTTCAACCAAAAATGTAAGCCTTTTGGGCGCATGCCTTAATATGAACAGGGAGATCCTGCCAGGCACGCGCGTTGCGCTTTCGCTTGAAATCCCGAAATATGTCGATGATGACAAATTAATCGGCGAGGTAAAAGGCGAGGGGGCCGTGGTAAGGTGCGAGCCGGATACCAAAGACGAACAACCGTTTGGTTATGAACTAGGAGTGTTCTTTTCTAATTTCATGCCGCATGATGAAGATAAGCTTTATCAGTATCTGGACCATGTATCCAGGGAAGAAGAAAAACAGATACGCGAATGGGTTCAGAAATACCGCGAGCATATAAAAAAGCGAAAGAAAGAAATAGCGAAAAAGAAAAAGGCCATCCAAAACAAAAGAAAAGCCAGGATAAAGAAGCGGCTTAAAAAACTAGCCGGCATAAAAACGCGAAAATCCAGAAAAAAACAGAAATAAATATGAGTTATGTTAAAGCCAGCAAGGAAAGAGTTTTCCGCAGGAGGCGTGGTATACAAAAAGGCCGGTGAAAAAACAGAAGTGGTGTTGATATCCCGCCGGAATGCGTGGTGTCTGCCTAAAGGCAAGATTGAACCGGGGGAGTCCCCCGAGGGCGCCGCAGTAAGGGAAATATCAGAAGAGGCAGGAATAAAAGTAAGCGTAATAAAACTATTAGACGATATTTTTTATAAATTTATATCACCGGCAGACAAAGCGCAAGTCAGCAAGAGAGTGCGCTTTTTTTTATGTAAATATCTTGAAGGGGATTTACTGGCGGATAAAACCGAGGTGGATGAAACCGGATGGTTTGATATAAAAAAGGCCCTGAATGTTATGTCTTATCCTTCAGAAAAATTTATAATGCGAAAAGCGGCGAAATCCGGCATGCTTAAAGGGGGCGCGCAATGAAGAAGAGTGTTGTATATAATGAATAATGAAATCATTGGCTTTGTAGACGGATATAAAGGCGTTAAGCTGTTTTATAAGGCCTGCCTGGCGCAGCAGCCTAAAGCAAAGGTTATATTTCTTCACGGCGCAGGCGAGTATACGGAAAAGTATGCGTATTTTGCCCAATGGTTCGTTGACAAGGGAATAGATGTTTTTATGCCGGACCTGCGCGGCCACGGCCGTTCAGGCGGGGCCGCATGCCATGTGGATAATTTTAATGATTACGCAAAAGATTTGGATATATTTATAAAATTTACAGACAAGGGCTGGGGAAACAAAAAAACATTTTTGACGGCGCATAGTTTGGGGGCGTTAATCTCTGTTTTTTACACAATGCGTTTTACATATGATTTTAAAGGTTTGATTTTGTGTTCGCCGTGTTTTAAATTGAGGTTGAAGATTGCGCCTGTAAAGGCCTGGTTTGCCGCTCAACTTTACGACATGTTGGGTAACAGGTCTTTTTCAAGCCATATAAAACCGCAAATGGCCACGCACGACCGCCAGATTATTGAAAAGTTTGCCAAAGATCCACTGATGCATCATTTTGTGACAGCAAGTTTTTTCGTTGAAATGAATAAAGCGATGAAGATTGCAAGGCGCGCGGCAGGGGACTTTAAAATGCCTTTGGCGGTTTTACAGGCAGGCCATGACAGGATATGCGACTCAAAAGCAGCCGAGAGGTTTTATGAATCAGCAGCTTCTCAGGACAAGGAATTTAAGCTCTATAGGGGTTTTTATCACGAATTATTAAATGAAACAAAGAAAGAGGAAGTTTTTATTGACATCTATGACTGGATTATTAAAAGGTGCTAAAATGAAAATTTTAGGAATACTGGCAAGCCCGAGAAAAAAAGGCAATTCTGATATTTTGTTAAACGAGGCCTTGCGCGCAGCCAGAGACAGCGGCGCTGATACAGAGAAGTTAGTTATTTATGACATGGATTTTAAAGGTTGTATTTCATGCGGAGGCTGCGCTAAGACAGGCGTATGCGTTTTAAAGGATGATATGACGCCTTTGTATTCAAAGCTTAATTCAGCTGACGCTGTCATAATAGCCGCGCCTATATATTTTGCAGGCGCGCCTGCGCAGCTTAAGGCAATGATAGACAGGTGCCAGTCGGAGTGGGTGGCGAAGTATGTGCTGAAAAAGCGAAAAGCGCAAAACGAAAAGCGCAAAGCGAATGGGGCGTTTATATGTGTCAGCGGCCATAAAGAAGACACATTATATAAATTTACAAGAAAAACGATTGAAGTATTTTTTAAGACAATGAATATTGATTTTACAGAAGAGTTGTTTTTTGGAGGAGCAGGACGCGCCGGCGATATAAAATCAATAAAAGGCGCGCTGGAAAAAGCGTATAAATCAGGAAAAGATTTATCAGGCGCAAAATGAGAGATAGTATATATATTAAAGTTGCAAAAGAGGCAGCGCAAAAAGCCGGCAAATATATGATTAAAAGGATGGGAAACTACGGCAGGGTTTCCTATAAGAGTAATAACACCATAAATCTGGTTACAGAGGTTGATAAAAAATCAGAAGAGATCATAATAAAGCATATAAGGCGTAGTTTTCCTGAACATGATTTTTTAGCCGAAGAAAGCGGCGCCAGCCGCAGTAAACGCTCCGGATACAAATGGATAATAGACCCTATCGACGGTACAACCAATTACGCGCATTCGCTTGGCATATTTTGCGCATCCATAGGCCTTGAGAAAAACGGCCAGGTGATAGCCGGCGTTGTGCATGACCCCAGCCGCGATGAATTGTTTTGCGCAGAAAAGAATAAAGGCGCTTATTTAAATAATAAAAGAATCCATGTATCGGCTGTAAACAATATTTCAGAATCCATGCTTGTAACCGGTTTTGCTTATAACATAAAAGAGGCCAAGTATACAAATATAGAGAATTTTAAGAATTTTCTTCTTGCCTCACAAGCTGTAAGGCGGCTTGGTTCTGCGGCGATTGATTTATGTTATGTCGCCTGCGGCAGGTTTGACGGGTTCTGGGAGGTTGGGCTTAACCCGTGGGATACAGCAGCAGGTTCTCTTATTGCCGAGGAGGCAGGGGCTGAACTCGCTGATTTTAAAGGCAGTAAATACAGTATTTATGATAAACAGATACTTGCCTCTAACGGCAAGATTCATAAGCAGATGCTAAAAATTTTAAAGAAAGGATAATCTATGTTTGAAAATCTTATATCCAATCTGCAGTCATACGCGCAGTCAGGAAGTTTTATGGCGTATCTGGCGGCATTCTTAGGGGGGTTATTTATCAGCCTTACACCCTGCATATATCCTTTGATTCCCATCACAGCAGCTATTATAGGCGCGCAAAAGGCGGAATCAAAACGCAAGGCATTTTTACTTTCATTGTCATATGTGGCGGGAATAGCGCTTACGTATTCGGCTTTAGGTATTATAGCAGCGCTTGCAGGTAGCCTGTTCGGCAGGATACAGACAAGCCCATGGACGTTTTTTATAGTAGGAAATGTATGTGTTTTGCTGGGTTTATCAACACTCGATGTGTTTGATTTATCATTTTTATTTGCCTTGAGTTCCAGGGTAAAGACAAAAGGGCTCTTTGGTAAAGGTTTTCTGGGAAATATTTTGGCAGGCATGATCTCGGGCCTTGTGACAGGCCCGTGCACAGCGCCCGCATTGGCGGCGCTTTTGGCTTATGTCGCGACTACGCAGCGCGTTGTATTCGGGGCAACGCTTTTATTTACATTTGCAATGGGAATGGGTTTTATGCTGATAATAGTGGGCACATTTACGGCAGTGCTAGCGTCTTTGCCAAAAGCAGATGCGTGGACGCTTAAAATTAAAAAGGTATTCGGGATTATACTTATTTTGCTGGGAGAATATTTTTTAATAAAAGCAGGCGCAATGTGGATTTAATCCAAAAGAAAGGGGTATAGACATGAAGAGAATAATGGTTTTTATGTTAGTTGGCGTTTTGGGGGTTTGCCTGATAATGACGGCAAGCGCAATGGGTACTACATCTGATAAAAATTCTGTCGGAAAAGTTATACCAAATGCGCCGGGTTTTACGCTTAAGGATGTCAATGGTAAAGAGGTTAGCATGCACGATTTTAAAGGTAAAAATGTCCTGATAGTATTCGGGACAACATGGTGCCCTTACTGCGTAACAGAGGTTAATGACCTTAAGGCGTTTTTTAATAAGCATAAGGACAAAGATGTAAAATTGTTGAGTATTGATATCCAGGAGAGCCAGGAAAAGGTTTCGGCGTTTGTAAAAAAATACGGTATAAATTATACCGTTCTTCTTGATGAAACGGGTGACGTGGCCAGAAGTTATAATGTTTACGGCATACCCGCTACGTATTTTGTGGACGAGACAGGTATAATAAAGTATTCAGGCAGCGGTAAGCCCAAAGAAGGCTTTGAGGCGCTGTTAAAGTAAATTGGACGCAAAGATCAGAGCATTACAGATAATAAAGCTTTTAAAAAAAGAGTATCCCGCGGTCCGGGTTGCGCTGGATTTCTCAAACCCCATTGAAATCCTGGTTGCCACGATTTTATCGGCCCAGTGCACGGATAAAAGGGTAAATATTGTAACAAAGGATTTGTTTAAGAAATACGGATCAGTAAAGGATTACGCAAAAGCGGATTTGAAAACATTCCAGAAAGAGATTCGCTCGACGGGTTTTTACAGGAACAAGGCGAAAAATATCGTTAATGCCGCAAAAAAGATTGTTAATGATTTTGGCGGCAGGGTGCCTGATACCATGGATGGCCTTGTATCTTTGCCCGGCGTTGCCCGCAAGACAGCCAATATTGTGCTGACAAGCGCGTTTGGAAAGGTGGAAGGCATTGCGGTTGACACGCATGCGCTTCGTCTTTCAAAAAGATTGGGCCTAAGCCGGTTTAGCGACCCCGTGAAGGTTGAAAGAGATTTAATGGCTGTTGTTGCGAAAAAAGACTGGGGGAGCGTGAATTTTTTGCTTGTTAACCATGGCCGCGCTGTATGCAACGCCAAAAAACCGCTGCACGATAAATGCGTTCTTTACGATTTGTGCCCTTCCAGAAAAATATAAAATAGAGGCTGTTGTGAAGACGCTGATTTATTCTATTTTGTTTTTAATGATTTTTAATGTATATGGCGAGGTGGCTATGGCTAAATTAACCGATAAAAGAGTTGTAATGGTAATAGCGGAGAAAAATTTTCGGGATGAGGAGTTTTTTAAGCCGAAAGAAGCGCTCGAGAATGCAGGCGTAAAGGTGGATGTCGCGTCATCTAATACAAAACTTGCGAAAGGTACATTGGGTAAGACATATGTGCCGGATAAGCTTGTTTTGGATATAAATGTTTCTGATTATGACGCTGTGATTTTTATAGGCGGAGCCGGCTGCAGGCAATACTGGAAAGATGCCAAGGCCCTTAGCGTAATAAAAGAAGCAGTTGTTCAGGGCAAGGTAGTAGGCGGCATATGTTCAGCAGGCGCAACGCTGGCTTTGGCAGGCGTGCTTGAGAATAAAAAAGCCACCTGTTTTCCAGGCGAGGCGCAGATCTTAAAGGATAACGGCGCAAATTATACCGCCAAGTCCGTCGAGGTTGATGGAAATATTATTACTGCTGACGGGCCTGGGAGCGCCGTGGCATTCGGCGAGGCGCTGGTAAAGAAGCTCGGAGAATGAAATGAGAGGCATGCATAACAGGCAGAATAAAATTCAACAGATCAGGAGAGTTGCGAATGACGCAAATATGCAATCTGGCGCAAATGTTAAAGGTAAGCGCCGCGCAACACGAAAAAAGGACAGCGCTTATATACGGCCAGAGAAAAGTTTCATACAGAAGCCTTGATGAACAAAGCGATAATCTAAGCGCCTCGCTCATAGGCGATTTAAAAATAGAAAAGGGCCAGCGCGTGGCCCTTCTTTTATTTAACAGGCCGGAATTTGTAATAAGTTATTTTGGCATACTCAAGGCCGGCGCTGTAATCGTGCCTGTTAATACAATGCTTAAGACAGATGAAATAAAGTATATGCTGGAGGATTCAGGCGCCATCGCGCTTATCACATCGCCCAGTTTTTTATATACGGCGTTTGAACTTCGTACAAGAGTAGAGAGCTTAAGAAATATAATACTTGTAAGCCGTAAGAAAACCCAGGAAACAATAGATTTTCACAGCCTTCTGGATAAAAAGCCGAAAAACAACAGGATAGGCCAAATAGCCCGGGATGATACGGCTGTTATAATGTACACTTCAGGCACAACAGGCAGGCCCAAGGGCGCTGAGCTTACGCATTATAACCTTGTTTCCAATGCTAAATCCTCATCTTGCGCTATAAAGATATCAGTAAAAGACCATTTTGTATGCGTCTTGCCATTATTTCATTCGTTTGCCGCCACGGTGTGCATGCTGCTTCCGATTTTTTGCGGTTCCAAAGTTACTATTTTTGTATCTCCGAGGCCGTTTAAGCGCATACTGAGGACTATTATCAGAAAAAGGGTTACGGTTTTTACGGGTATACCCTCCATGTTTAATATATTAAAAGACGCCAAGCTGCCGCGCATGCTGACCGCGCCTTTGGTTTCAAGGATTATAAACCCTTTAAGATTATGTATATCAGGCGCTGCCGCATTGCCTGTTGATACCTTGGCGCGTTTTGAGAAAAAGTTTAAAGTGCCGCTGATAGAGGGTTACGGCCTTACAGAGGCATCGCCTGTTGTTTCATTAAACCCTCTTAAAGGTATGCGTAAGCCCGGATCAATAGGCCTGGCGCTGCCTGATGTTCAGGTAAGGGCGGTTGATAAGACCGATAAAGAAGTGCCTATTGGTGAAGTTGGCGAGTTACTGGTAAAAGGCCTTAACGTAATGAAGGGTTACCTGAATCAGCCGCAGGCAAATATTGAGACATTAAAAAACGGATGGCTTTATACAGGAGACCTTGCAAAACTTGATGCCGATGGTTATATCTATATCGTCGGTAGAAAAAAAGAAATGGTGAATGTGCGTGGTTTGAATGTTTACCCTAAGGAAATAGAGGATGCGCTTTATGAACATCCGTTAGTCAAAGAGGCTGCTGTTATAAGGATACCTGATAAGCATAAAGGCGAGGTGCCGAAGGCTTTTGTTGTGTTAAAAGAAGAGTCACAAGTCACAAGTCATAAGTCACAAAATGATATAGAACATGAATTGCTGAGTTATCTGCGCGAGCGGCTTGCGTCGTATAAAATACCGAAATACATAGAAATAAGGCAGTTCCTGCCCAAAAACGCCACAGGCAAGATTCTTAAGCGCAACCTGCAGTAGAAATTACCTTGCGAAATAATCTTATTATGTTATAATAATATCCTATGAAAAATACGAATTACGACGCGTTTATATTTGATTTAGGCAGGGTGCTGGTTGATTTTGATCATAATATCTCTGCCGCAAAGATAGCTAAGCTTACCGGAAAACCACAGGAATGGCTTTACCAGTTGTTTTTTGAGTCAGAGCTTACCAAGCTTTTCGACGAGGGCAAGGTATCGCCGCGCGAGTTTTACGCCGAGCTAAAAAAGTTGACAGGGCTTGATATTTCTTTTGATGAGTTTGTATTAATATGGGTGGATATATTCAGCCAGAAAGATGATATGTTTGAACTGGTAAAATGCCTTAAAAATGATTACCGGCTTGTTTTGATGTCCAACGTGAATACACTGCAATTTGAGTATATAAGAAAAAATTTTCCAATAATCGCGGAATTTGATGGATTAGTTTTATCTTATGAAGCCGGCGCAATGAAGCCGGATCCGAAAATTTATCAAGCCGCGATATCGGCGGCCAAGACAACGCCGGAAAAGATAATATATACCGACGACAGGCCTGAACTAATAGAGGGTGGCAAAAAGGCAGGCATAAGAAAATCATTTGTATTTAGTAATCTAGAGAGTTTTGTATCAGATTTAAACGTTATAGGTGTAGAAATCAATGA
>PFHB01000026.1:377-8984 GCA_002783585.1 Candidatus Omnitrophica bacterium CG_4_8_14_3_um_filter_43_15 | reverse complement strand
TGCAAAAGAATGCCTTAACGTATGCGGTGAAATCCTTCCCCTTAAACTTGCCGTGTGTATGCACTTATCTACTATCTGCCTTACAGCGCCGCTGCTTAAACGGCCTCCGTTTTTATTTAAAAAAAGCGCGGGTTTATTGCGCATTAATTCATTTGAACAGCGCCTGTCCAAGTATTTTTTTATAGCGCGAAGCGCGGTATCGCCCACAGGTATCATGCGCTCTTTTTTGCCTTTGCCTTTAACCTTGGTAACGCCTCCTATAAAATCCACATCATTTATAGAAAGGCCCACCAGTTCGCCTACCCTGATTCCGGTAGAATACAAAAGCTCCAATACCGCCTTATCCCTTAAGCTTGCGGCGTCTGAATTGTCAACAGGCATGTCCAGCACCCTTGATGTCTGGTTTACATCAAGAAAAAACGGCAGCTTTTTATCAAGCTTTGGGGTTGAAAGGCCCGCGGCAGGGTTTGTCTTGAGGTACCCGTCGCGGCATAAGAATTTAAAAAATGAACGCAGGCAGGCAAGTTTTCTTGCAACGCTTCTTTTGTCATACTGCACGCTTTTTAGATGCGCCAGGTACCTGCGCAATAAAAGGTAATCTATATTAGAGATATCATTGCCGCCTAAAAAATCCATAAAACCCCTTAAATCAACCTTGTAATTAGTAACAGTGTGGGTCGATGAATTTTTTTCGATTTCAAGATACCTTGTGAATTTGTCTATATACTGCTGCATTAAGAACTGGCCTCTTCGGGCTTGGGAAGCCTGTTGGTTATGTGGTCGCAGTTCGGATAATTGCTGCATCCGAAAAATATATTTCCTTTTTTTGAGCGGCGCTGCACAACATCGCCTCCGCACTTTGGGCATTTAACGCCTGTGGGTAAAGACTTGGCGTTTCGGCAATTTGGAAAATCCGAACAGCTCATAAATTTTCCGAGCCTGCCCCATTTTATAACCATAGGCTTGCCGCACTTCTCGCAAATCTCTTTGGTTTGGATGACCTCTTTTTTTACGGCCTTCATATTAAGCTGGGCCTTGGCAAGCGTCTTCTCGAATATCTGGTAAAAATCCTTTAATACCTTAACCCACTCAAGCTTGCCTTCCTCTATCTCATCAAGTTCCTCTTCCATAATAGCCGTGAACTTTATATTTAAAATCCTCGGAAAATGTTTTATCAATAAATCGCAAACAGTCATGCCAAGTTCAGTAGGGTGCAGATACCCTGATATCCTTCTTATGTAATCCCTCATTACTATTGTCTCTATAATAGGCACATAAGTGCTTGGCCTGCCTATGCCGTCTTCTTCCAGCGCCTTGATTAAAGAAGCGTCTGAAAATCTTGCCGGCGGTTTTGTAAAATGCTCGCTCGGAATAAGTTTGACCAGATCGAGTTGTTCGCCTTTTTTTAATTCAGGAAGCGCGGATTCATTTTCTTCCTTTTCAGGATACACAGCCATAAATCCGGCAAATATACATTTTGAAGCCGCTGCCCTGAATAAATATTTTTCCTTTGCCAGTATGTCAACCGACAAAACCGCATATATGGCAGGCCGCATCTGGCTGGCAACAAACTTGTTCCATATCAGTTCATAAAGTTTGAACTGTTCCGGGGTGAGGTATTTTTCTATCTGAGCAGGCTCCCGCATAACATGGGTAGGCCTTATGGCTTCATGCGCTTCCTGGGCGCTTTTTTTCGACTTATACACATTGGCTGACGCAGGAAGATAAGTCTTTGAAAACTTTTTAAGTATATAATCGCGCACTGCCTCTACTGCCTCTTTGGAGACATTTACAGAATCAGTCCTCATATATGTTATAAGGCCTGTGACCTCATCAGTGCCAAGCACAACGCCTTCATAAAGCTGCTGGGCAATACGCATGGTCTTTGCCGCAGGATACCTGAGTTTATTGAATGCCTCCTGCTGGAGCTTGCTTGTGGTAAACGGCGCCCGCGGTTTTTTAATTTTTTGCGACTTGTTTATGTCAGCTACAACATAATTGGCTTTTTCCAGCTCTCTTACAACCTCCTCAGCCTCCTTATTATTTTTCAGATTCGGCTCTTTGCCGTCTATTTTATTCAGCTTGGTTGTAAAAGTTTTGTCTTTTTCTGCGCTCTTTCTAAGCTCGGCTTCTATCTCCCAATATTCTTTAGGCGCAAACGCGGTTATCTGGCGCTCCCTGTCAACAATCAACCGCAGGGCTACTGACTGCACCCTGCCTGCGCTTAAACCCCTGCCAACATTTTTCCATAACAAGGGGCTGATTGAATAACCGACTATCCTGTCTAATATGCGGCGCGCCTGCTGGGCATTAACCATATTCATGTCGATTTGGCGCGGATGCTTGAAGGCATTTGTAATTGCCTCTTTTGTAATCTCATGAAACTCAACCCTGTGAACCTGAATATTATCTTTGGCAAGCACATTTGCAATATGCCAGCATATTGCCTCGCCCTCCCTGTCAGGGTCAGCTGCTAAATAAAGCGTGGATTTACCTGTTAAATCTTTTTTAAGCTGGGCAATGGTTTTTTTACGGCGCGGTATGGCGATATAATGCGGCTTAAAATCATCCTCGACGTCAATCCCCATCTTGCTTGAAGGCAGGTCCCTTATATGGCCCATTGATGAGCGCACAAGGTAATCGGAACCTAAAAATTTGTTTATCGTACTTGCCTTTGCCGGCGACTCAACTATAACTAACGACTTTGACATGGAAAATTCCTTTCGAATATGTTCCCAGGATTACGCCTGATAAGGCCCCTGATTTCAAGCCCGGTTAACACGCTTGATGTGTCTGCTATCGGAAAAGACGCGCCTGAGGCTATAACATCAACATGCATAGGCCCGTCTTCCAAAAGCCCTATTATCTTCAGCTCTTCGCTTTTTAAATCCAAAGGCAAGGGCACCTGCCCTGTTGCCCTATTTGCTTTTATATACCCTTTTAACTGCGGGGCCAACTCCTCTAAGATATCGTTTACATCCTCAACAAGCCTGGCGCCGTCTTTTATTAATTGGTTTACTCCGAACGCAGCCGGTTTAAGCGCCTCCCCGGGCACGCTAAAAACCTCACGGCCCTGCTCATACGCGCATCTGGCTGTTATTAAAGCGCCTGAATTTTTTGCCGCCTCAACCACAACAGTACCCAAAGACAAACCGCTTATAATACGGTTACGCCTTGGAAAATTTAGAGCCAAAGGCCTCATTGTCATCGGAAACTCTGAAATAACAGCGCCGTATTCGGCTATTCTTTCTGACAAGGCTTTGTTCTCAGGAGGATATATCCTTGATAAACCGCTTCCCAAAACAGCTATTGTCCTGGCGCGTGAATTTACAGCGGCGCTATGCGCTGCTGTATCAATACCGCGCGCCATACCTGAAACAACAGTAATGCCAAGTCCTGCCAATCCGGAAGCAAACCTTGCGGCTGTATTTCTGCCGTAGCTGCTACAGCGGCGCGAACCTACAATCGCAACCGCTTGTTTGTCTTCTTTTTTAAAACTGCCCTTCACATATAAAACAACAGGCGGGTCATGAATCTCTTTTAAATTAACAGGATATTTCTCGTCGAATATTGTTACTACATTAACATTTTCTTTTTTTATAAGGCGCAACTCTTTATCCAGCAGGGATTTATCTTTGGAAACATTTAATATGCCCTGCGCTATCGCCGGATTAACCCCTTTTACGCCAGACAGCTCATTGACGCTTGCGTTAAATATATTTTCAGGGCTTTTGAAATAATCTAAAAGCGCCTTGGCTTTAATTGACCCTATGCCAGGCGCCATATTTAAAAGTATTAACTTATCAGATGTAGCTATAACGCAATCTCCTCTATTTTCTTCGCCACCTCATCAGGGGCCAGGCCTGATGTATCTATTGTAAAATCCGCTTTCGCGTAATAAACGGCGCGGCCGGCGAGCAGCTCCATGACTTTCTTTTCCAAGTCAGCCACTTTAAGAAGCGGCCTGTGGCTTTGAGTTTTTGTCCTTGCCAGTATCACATCAGGGCTTGCCTTAAGGCATATTATAATGCCGTTTTTTTTAAGGTTCGAAATGTTCTCTTCTTTTATTACGGCCCCGCCACCTGCATCAATGACTATATTTTTCCGCTGAGATATTTCTTTTATTGTTTCTGATTCGATATTCCTGAAATACTCCTCGCCGTCTTTTTCAAATATTTCTGAAATCAAGCGCTTCTCTTTTTTTTCTATCAGATCGTCTATGGATATATAACTAAGCTTGAGCCGTTTGGCAAGCAATTTTGCCGTAACGGTCTTGCCTGTGCCCATAAACCCGACTAAAACAATATTTTTCATTAAAACGCCTTGGCCTGTTTTAGATACCCTTTAAGATTTCTCTTTGTTTCATCCAGCGAATCGCCGCCGAATTTCTCGAACGCAGCATTCGCCAACTCAAACGCAACAACCGACTCTGCCACAACAGCGGCTGATAGAACCGCGCAAATATCAGAACGTTCCACTGTTGCCTTAGACGGTTTTTTGGTCTTTATGTTAACAGAGGCAAGCGGATTTAACAACGTAGAAATAGGCTTCATGGCGCACCTTAATAAGATCGGCTCGCCGCTTGAAACTCCGCCTTCAATGCCGCCTGCATTGTTGGTTTTTCTGTAAAAGCCCTTTGTTTTATCATAAAATATGGCGTCATGAACCTCTGAACCGAATCGCTTAGCGCTTTCAAAACCCAGGCCTACCTCAACGCCTTTTATCGCCTGTATTGACATAAGGGCGCCGGCAAGCCGGGCGTTTAATCTTTTGTCTGACTGCGTAAAGCTTCCAAGCCCGCAAGGCGCGCCTGTTGCGGTTATCTCAAAAATACCTCCGACGGTATCGCGCCTTTTTAAAGCAGAGGTTATTCTTTCATACATCAGTTTTTGCGATGTTACGCCGCCTATCATAACAATACGGCTATTTACAGCCATACCTATTTCAGACAGAAATATTTTACATACAGCGCCCACAGAAACCCTTGCGGCTGTCTCCCGCGCGCTTGAACGCTCAAGTATATCGCGCGCATCGCTGCGGTTGTATTTCACAGCGCCTGCTAAATCCGCATGGCCCGGCCTTGGGCAATAAATAGCGGCCAGCCTGTCTATACTGAAATCCTTGTTCTTTATCATCATGGCTATCGGGCTGCCTATGGTGATGCCTTTGCGCAGGCCTGATAAAATATCCACCCTGTCTTTTTCAATCTTCATCCTGTCTCCGCGGCCAAAACCTCTCTGGCGCCTCAGGAGTTCCTTGTCAATAAAATTCTTATCAACCCGTAACCCCGCAACCATACCGTCTAAAATTGCCACAAGACATTGCCCGTGCGACTCGCCTGCAGTTAAATACCGTAACATAAAAACCCCCTTAAAATTTTATCGCCCCACATTATCGCTATTAATGTTGCCAGCGACAGGTACGGCCCATAAGGAATTATGTCTATCTTTTTTACAAATTTAAGATAAATGCCTATAAACGCGCCGAAAAAAGGCGCAATGAAAAATGCCAGTATAACGAGTTTCCAGCCGATAACAGAACCTATCATTGCCATCAGCTTTACATCGCCTCCGCCCATTGCCTCCTTTTTAAAAATAAGCTCGCCGATAAAACCCATTGCGTATATTAATGACCCGCCCACAGCTGCACCCTGTAAAGAAAACAAAAACCCTTTCCAGAAAACAGGCGCATTGTGAAGCTCGGGATAAATAGCTGACACTATCAAGCCAGCCGCCAGGCCGCCGATTGTAATCTCATCCGGTATCATATAATAAGCAAAGTCCGTGAATGTCCCTATAACAAGCGCGCATTCAAGCGCTGTGTAAATAAAAAACTTAGGGCTTGTGCCAAACCATATAAAATTAACAATAAATAACACTGCTGTCAAAAGCTCAACAAGCGGGTATCTCAATGAAATCTTTTTCTTGCAATGCCTGCATTTTGCCCCAAGCATCACAAAACTCAAAATGGGTATATTATCAAACCACTGTATATGTCTATCGCAGTGCGGGCAGTGTGATGCCGGTTTTATTACAGACCTACCCTTCGGCATCCTGTAAATACACACGTTCAGGAAACTCCCAACCATAGCGCCGAAGATAAAGACAATGGCAATCATCATGCCCACCAGCGCACGTTACGCGGGCCGCGAAGCGAAAACTGCGAAATAAGCGCGTTACGCATTATCGCAACCGGCGGTTTCTGTCCTGTCCATATCTCAAACGCCTCAACACCCTGGTATAAAAGCATGCCGAACCCGCCGCACGCTTTAAGGCCTTTTGCCTTTGCATTCTTTACAAGTTTTGTATGCTTGTTATAAATCAAATCAAAAATTACCAGGCGCTTATGCAGCAGTTTTATATCTATCGGTGATAGGTCTGTATCCTTCATACCTATGGGCGAGGCGTTTATCAATATATCAGCGCCACTGACGCACGACGCCCAGTTATCGCCGCAGTCAATGGATTTTACATCGCCTGCAAAGGAACAGGTACTTGCCAGCTCCAGCGCTTTTTGATTTATCTTATCAACCACCACTATGGATTTTGCGCCTGCCTTTGCCAGCGTCCAGACAACAGCCCTTGACGCGCCGCCTGAACCTATTACAAAGATATTCTTATTCTTCGGGTCGATCTTTAAATCTTCTTTAAGGCTGCGCAAAAACCCTATGCCGTCGGTATTAAACCCAAACAATTTTTTATTTACGATTTTTACCGTATTCACCGCGCCTATTGCCTTGGCGCTGTCATCTATCTTATCCAGAAATTTCATGCAACTTATTTTGTGCGGAACCGTTACGTTAAAACCGCACACGCCTGTAAGTAAAAAACTTTTTATTGACTTACCCAGATCATCAGGCTTTACCTCAAACGGCACATACACCCCGTTTATGCCAAGCGCCATAAAAGCCGCGTTCTGCATGGCAGGCGACAAAGTGTGCTCTATTGGATGGCCTATTATCCCGTATATTTTTGTTTTTCCGTTTATCGGCATCATAACATTAACCCAGTTTGTTTACGGCATTAAGATACGCCTTAACGCTCGCCTGCACTATATCCGTATCAGCTGCCCTGCCTAAAACCACGCGTTTATTAAAGACTACCTTAATTGTAACATCCCCTAATGCGTCTTTGCCGCTTGTGATTGAACGCACTGAATAATCTAAAAGTTTACCTTTTACCTTTGCTATTTTTTCTATAGCCTTATAACAGGCATCTATCGGCCCGTCGCCTGTTGCCTGCGCCTCTTTTGCGCTGCCCTTCTCTTTTACTCTCACCAAAGCCTCAGGCTCAACGCCAGTACCGGTTGTAACCTGGAAACTAACTAATTTATACCTTTCAGACGCAACGCGGCTTCCCTCATCAACTATCGCCCGCAAATCGTCATCGAAAACCTCTTTTTTCTTATCAGCCAGCAGCTTGAACGCCTCAAAGGCCTTGTTAACCTGCTGTTCGGTTAATTTATAGCCCAACTTGGCAAGGCGCACGCTAAAGGCATGCCTGCCGGAATGTTTTCCCATCACAAGCCTGGTTTCGCCAAAGCCCACATCCTGCGGCCTCATAATCTCATACGTGCCGCGCTCCTTTAAAACGCCGTCCTGATGTATGCCTGATTCATGCGAAAACGCGTTTATTCCGACAACCGCTTTATTTAACGGCACCATCACGCCGGTTAATTTACTGACTAAATGGCTGGTTATACAAAGCTCCTTAGTATTTATGCCGGTCATACAATTAAAATAATCTTTTCTTGTATTAATTGCCATTACTATTTCTTCTAAAGAAGCGTTTCCGGCGCGCTCGCCGATGCCGTTAATAGTGCATTCCACCTGGCCTGCCCCGTTTTTAACAGCTGATAAAGAATTGGCTACAGCCAGGCCCAAATCATTATGGCAATGAACGCTTATAACCGCTTTGTTTATATTAGGTACGTTATTTCTTATGTCCCTGATTAACTCACCGTATGCGCCGGGCACAGCATAACCTACTGTATCAGGTATGTTTATTGTTGTTACGCCGGCTTTTATAACTGCTTCTACCACGCGGTATAAAAATTCTTTTTCGCTGCGCGAAGCGTCTTCAGGCGAAAACTCCACATCGGCTGTAAATTTGCGTGCCAGCCGCGCGCCCCATACAGCCAGGCGCAAAATCTCATCTTCTGCCTTCTGCAGTTTATATTTCATATGTATCTTTGAAGTCGCCAAAAATACGTGTATGCGCGGATGCTGGGCAGGCTTTACAGCGCCTACGGCTGCCTTGATGTCTTTTTCCATGCAACGCGCCAATCCGCAGATAATCGGGCCGCGCACTTTTTGCGCAATTAACTTAACCGCCTCAAAATCGCCCGGTGATGAAACAGGAAATCCCGCTTCAATAGCGTCAACACCCAGCACTTTTAGCTGTTTGGCTATCTCAAGCTTATCCTGTTTCTCTAAACTAGCGCCAGGCGACTGTTCGCCGTCGCGTAGTGTAGTATCAAATATTTTTATCTTTTCCATTTTTGTCCTCTACTTCTTCATCCAAGGCATCATTTCACGAAGCTGTTTTCCCACCGCCTCGATCTTATGTTCATCGCCTGCCTTTAAAAGCGAATCAAATACTTTTCTGC
>PFHB01000026.1:0-356 GCA_002783585.1 Candidatus Omnitrophica bacterium CG_4_8_14_3_um_filter_43_15 | reverse complement strand
GAATTTCCTTAAGCATTTTCTTCATTGCCTTGCGCGTCTTCTCTGTAATAATTTTTGGCCCACGCGTTAAATCGCCGTAACAAGCTGTGTTTGAAACGCGCCTGCGCATGCCGCTTATGCCGACTTCCTGCACTAAATCCGTAATAAGTTTAAGCTCGTGCAAAACCTCAAAATATGCTATTTCAGGCTGATATCCCGCATCAACAAGCGTATCAAAACCTGCTTTAATCATCTCTGTCACTCCGCCGCAAAGCACTGCCTGCTCGCCAAACAAATCTGTTTCTGTCTCCTCGCTAAATGTTGTCTCAATCACTCCGGCTCGTGTGCCACCAATGCCTTTTGCGAATGCAAGGCCG
>PFHB01000015.1:9221-17940 GCA_002783585.1 Candidatus Omnitrophica bacterium CG_4_8_14_3_um_filter_43_15 | reverse complement strand
TTTAATCTTTTATCTCTTGCTCTTTGAAAATTTATCTTTACTTCTTATAGTACGTCTTTTTTAAAACCCTCTACTCATGCTGAAATGAAATCTCGGGGCCTTTTTCTCGCCCGGAGCAGCCTCATCAAGCGGAAAACCGTAATCCAGCTTAACCGGCCCTATCGGCGTCTTAATCCTAAAACCAAAACCAACGCCTGCTTTTAAATCATTAAACCCGAACTCCCCTACTGTAGGCCACACGTTACCTATATCATAAAACCCGGCTAACTTAACAACCTTTATAAGCGGCACTGTGTACTCAGCGCTTCCCAAAAGCATGGATTTGCCGCCTACCGGATCTTGTGTTATGGAATCACGCGGGCCGATACGCCTTTCCTTATAGCCCCTTACACTGTTGCCGCCGCCCAAGAAAAATCTTTCATAAATAGGCACCCTGTTGGTTGTGTCAAAATCATCTATTGTGCCGGCCTTGCCCTTTAATTCAAGGACATTTGCGCCAAATGTGGTAAAAAATACGTTTGAACTTAAAGTAAACCTCATAAAATTCTTATCGCCGCTTAAAAACCCTCCTGCATAATCAGTAGTTGCAACGCTCAACAAACCTTTCATAGGGTTGTAAATATTATCCCTTGTATCATGCGTAAGCGCAAGGCCTAAAGAATTGATCATATTTGACCCTTCTTCAAACTTGAAATCATTAGACGCGGAATCGTCAACATCGCCTATCTTAACGGTCTGATGCGTCCATATCAGGTCTGCCCTGTCATAATCGGTAATCTCTTTGCCGAATCGCAAGTCTCCTCCGCGACGGGTTTCATCATAACCGTAACCCACGTCTGTTGAACGCGTGTGGCTTCTCTGGAATAAATCAAACCCGAAAAGATACGGATACCCCATAACCCACGGCTCGGTAAAACTTATAACATAATCCTGCCTGACTGTGCCAAAATCCGTATGAAGCCTGAGTTCCTGGCCGCCGCCTGTAAGCGTGGGCCAGTTTAAAATATCGAAATTTTTCTGCGTGATATCGACGAATCCTATCGCCTTGTCTATGGAACTGTAACCGCCTCCGAACGAAAACTCGCCTGTCTTGGTTTCTTTTACGCTTACAACAAGATTCTTCCTGTTGTCGGCTGTGCCCGGCTCTATGTCGTAATTTATCTCCTCGAAAAATCCGAGGTTATACAACCTTTCTTTTGACCTTTTAAGCTTCGCGCCGTCAAATTTTTCTCCCGGGTATATCCTTAATTCCCTGCGCACCACTTCGTCTTTTGTCTTTATGTTGCCGCGCACCTCTATCCTGTCAACATAGGCAAGCGCGCCCTCTACGATTTTATACGTAACATCTATATCGCCTGTTTTATTATTTAAAACCGTATCCGCGTTCACGCTGCACGAGATATACCCGTCGTGAAAATAATATTCCTGAAGGCCCACTATGTCAGACCTCAATGCTTCCTGGCTGAATACCGAATGAGGCAGCATTAACAAGGCCGAGCGGAGCTTGAATTCCGGATAAACCTTATTGCCTGATATTTTTATAACGCCCACTACGTATTTTTTGCCTTCGTTTATCTTGATAATTATATATAGAAGCCTGCCTGTAGTATCATAGCGCGTATCGCTGTCTACGGCTATGTCCATATAACCCTGCCTTCTATAAAAATCCTTGATCTTCTCCAGGTCAACATCAAAAACATCCTTTTTATAATAACCGGATGTAAAAAGGCCCGAACGCCTTGTTGTCATGAGCTTTAAAATTCTTTTGTCGTTAAAAGCGCGGTTGCCCTGTATAAGTATGCTTTTTATCCTCACTTTAGAAGACTCGGAAATCTGGAAAACAACAGCGCCCCTGTTTGTTTTCTCGTCTATATCCACCTTATACTGTATCTTCACCTGCTGAAACCCGTTTTTTTCGTAGATAGCGTTTATGGCCTCTGTGTCCGCTTTTAAGGTCCTGTAATTGAGCATCTGCCCGGGTTTTGTTTTAACCAGAGGCGCAAGCCTGTCCTGCCTTATAACCTTATTGCCCTCAAATAAAACCTTATCCACTATGGGCTTTTCTGTCACTATAAAAATAACCTTTATCCCGCCCTGATCAGGCTCTGCGTCTACCGAAATATCCGTAAAAAAATCGGTGGCGTAAAGCCTTTTTAAATCCTGGTTTATCACCGCCTGCGAATACGGCTTGCCTATGGCTGTCTGGACCTTGGTTATAATGCTGGCGCTTGAAATGGATTTATTGTTTTTTACCTCTATCGCGGTTACAACCTTGCCTTCATTATCCCTTGCGTCCGCAAAAGCAGCGATTGAAAAAAGAAACTGCAGGGCCGTAAATAATAAGATTATTTTTCTGATTTTCATAAGATTTGTCCTTTTTCTAATCTATTATGGTATATTACGGTTATATTATCATAAATATATCAAATGTAAAGAAAATTCTGTTTTTAATCCTCTTCAGAGCGCGATAAACTGTCAAAACGCGCGTATTCCCTTATAAATGCCAGCCTGATAGACCCTACCGGGCCGTTTCTCTGCTTTGCTATTATAACCTCGGCAATACCTTTATTCTCCTCAGACGGGCTATAATACTCCTCACGCAATAAAAGTATTACCACGTCCGCATCCTGCTCTATGGCGCCTGATTCGCGCAAATCAGAAAGCTGCGGCCTGTGGTCAGACCTGCCCTCAACCGCCCTTGAAAGCTGGCTAACAGCTATAAGCGGCAGCTTAAGTTCTCTTGCTAAGGCCTTTAAGGATTTTGAAATCTCGGATATCTCCTGCTGCCTGTTTTCAGCGCCTGAACGGCCCTGCATAAGCTGCATATAATCAACTATGATCATTTTTATATCATACTGCGCCTTAAGCCTTCGCGCCTTTGCCCTGAGCTCAAGCACAGATATCGACGGAGAATCATCTATATATATAGGCGCTTCGGAAAGTTTTCCTGCTGCGGCAGTAAGCTTTGGCCAGTCCTGCTGGGCAAGAAAACCTGTTCTGACCCTGTGCGCGTCTATCCTGGCGTGCGAACAAAGCATCCTCTGGACAAGCTGTTCTTTTGACATCTCAAGGCTGAAAATAGCAAGGGGTATTTTTTCAACTATACCCAAATGCTCGGCTATTGAACCCATAAAAGCGCTTTTACCCATTGACGGCCTGCCTGCCACTATTATAAGGTCAGAGGCCTGAAGCCCTGCTGTTAATGCGTCAAGGTCAAAAAATCCTGTGGGCACGCCTGTAACATGCGCTTTTTTCTGGTATAAATTATCTATTGTTTCTATGCTGTCTTTTATGATTTCCTTAAGCGGCACAAGCCTGGTCTCTATCTTACGGCTTGTTATCTCAAATATCATACGCTCTGCCTTGTCAATAAGGCAGTCTGAATCATTCCCGGCTTCATAGCTTTCTGTAACTATCTGCGTAGCGGTGCTTATTAAGTTGCGCAATATGGCTTTTTCTTTTACGATCTTGGCATAATGGCGGATGTTGGCCGCTGTAGGCACAACATTGGCAAGCGACGCGAGATACGCCGGGCCCCCGGCCTCGTCTAACTGGCCGCGCCTTTTTAACTCATCCACAAGCGTAACAAGGTCAGCGGCCTTATTTTTATCAAAAAGCGTTACCAGCGCCGAAAAAATCTTTTTATGCGCCTCTTTATAGAAATAACTTTCGTCTAGCGCCTCTATTGCCTGCGCTATGGCGTCTTCCTCAAGGAGCATGGAACCCAAAACCGCCATTTCCGCCTCAATATTCTGCGGCGGCAGGCGCTCCAATGTAATATCCGCTATCCGGGAATTCCTTGTTTTTTTTATGCTGTCTACCGGCATATAAAATCCTATCTTTTTACGACCCACAATTTAACGGTTGCGTGGACCTCCGGGTGCACTTTTACATTAAAATGATAAACGCCTAATTTTTCCACCTGCGCATCCATTGAAATCTGTTTTTTGTCAATATTAAAACCCTCAACCTCAAGGGCCTTTTGCATGTCTGCCGGGGTCACCGAACCGTAAAGCTTTTCATCCGGCCCCACCTGAACCGCTACTGTGCACGAAACCTTGGAAAGCTTTTCGGCAAATTCCTTTGCGGCGTTTATTTCAGCCTGCAGGGCACGCTCTGTTTTTAATTTTATGTTTTCGGCCCTGCGCGCATTCAGAGGATTCGACGCCATGGCAAGTTTTTTGGGCATAAGAAAATTCCTGGCATAACCGTCGGATACATCGATAGTCTCACCCAGCTTTCCGATTTTTTCAACATCTTTAATTAATATAACTTTCATTTTAGTACCTCGCTGAATAAGGAAGCAGCGCTATTGAACGCGCCCTGTTTATGGCTTTTATTAACACCCTCTGATGCGTCGCGCACAACCCGGAAAGCCGGCTTGGAGTTACCTTGCCTCTTTCGGTTATAAACTTCTGCAGGCGGGGGGTATCTTTGTAATCCACGGACTCTATTTTTTCGATGCAGAACTTACAGGCCTTTTTCCTGAAAAAAAGCGGCTTCTTACCTGTCCTTTTTTTGAACTTTGAATCGCCGAACTTGCCCGGTTTTTTGTTAAACGGTTTAAACGGTTTTTTTTTCATGATAAATGTTTCTCCTAAAATTTGCGCAGCAAATTTTATCCCGAGTCACCAGATATCATGCACAGTAACGAGGGATTACTTTCCTGCATGTTTAAGTCAGATCTCTCTCATCCTAAGCCACGTCGCTGAAATCCTCTTCAAAGTCCGGCAACGCGTTGGCGGCAGGCGGCTCCTGCGCTGCATCTACGGGCGGCGCGGCGCCTTCGCGGCTAACCTTGTTTAAAAACTGCACCCTATCGGCCCTTACTTCAAGGGTAGATTTTTTCTGGCCGTCCTTGCCTTCCCAGTTGCGGTATATAAGGCGGCCTTCCACAAAAACAGAGCTGCCCTTGGTGATATACTTGTTGCATGCCTCAGCCTGCTTGCCCCATACAACGATCCTTACGAAACATGTTTCCTGTTTTTTCTCGCCGGCCTGGGTTGTAAAATTGCGGTTGGTGGCAAGGCCGAATGAAGCGACTGCGGTTGAAGTCGAAGTATATCTTAATTCCGGCGGCCGCGTTAAATTTCCTATAAGAAATACCTTATTCAGACTTGCCATTGAAATTTCCCCTTTCTTTCGTTTAGAAATTTCATCCCGAGCCGCCTGCTATATAGTTTTCTGCGGCGAGGGAGTCACGTTTTCATCAATGATTATCAGTGTCTTTAAAATATTCTCGTTTAAGTTATATATCTTTTTAATCTTGTCAACCTTATCCTTGGGCATATTGAAATGGGTTAATATATAAAGTCCGTCGTTAAATCTTTTTATCTTATACGCAAGCCTGTGCTTGCCCCATTCGGCAGAATCCTTGATTGAGCCGCCGTCCTTGGTAATGGCGTCGGAAATAAGATCTATGGCCTTTTTTTTCTCTCCAGCCTCAAGATCCGGCTTGATAATAAACATTGCTTCGTAATTCTCTGTCTTCATCTTTAACACACCTTTCTATTGAATTTATTTGCTGTTTTTTCTGTCTTATGCTCTATCCAGCTTTCGCAAACCTTGGCTGCCTGCGATAAAATATCAGGCAGTATCTTTTGTTCCTGCGCTGTAAATTTTCCCAAAACGTAATTCGTTATATTCCCTTTAAGTCCTTCACGGCCGACTCCGATCCTGAGGCGGGAAAACGAATCAGTCGCTATACTGGCTATTATAGATTTAAGGCCGTTGTGCCCGCCTGCTGAACCCTGCGGTTTTATCCTCAATAAACCTGCGCTAAGATTTACGTCGTCGCAAATCACAAACATGTCTTCGTTTTTTATTTTGTGATAATCGACAAGCGACCTTACAGGCCCGCCTGAAAGATTCATAAATAACTGGGGCATCGCTATTATAACCTTACACCCGGCTATTAAGCCTGAACCGGTTTTTGAACCAAACTCGTTTCTGTTTATTTTTATATCGTGATTTTTTGCTAAGAGCTTTACTACTTTAAAACCTATATTGTGCCGCGTGTTTCTGTATTTTAGGCCCGGGTTGCCCAGTCCGATTATTAACTTCATATATATGTTACTTTTTCTCTTCTTTGGGCTTCTTATCTTCCTTAGGCTTCTTTTCCTCGGCCGCAGGGGCCTCTTCAGCTGCCTCTTCGTCAGTCAGCTTCTTCTCCCTTATTACTTCCGGCTCATCAGGCGCGCCTTCAGGCACAGCAACCACCTCTTCAACCGCCTTCTTTGCTTCAACAGCAACAACTATCTGCTCAGGCTCGGCTAATATCTTTACGCCTGACGGAACAGCTATATCATTTATAATCTTGTGATGCCCGACCTCCATTGAGGAAATATCTATCTCGAGCTTTTCAGGAATCTGCGTCGGAAGGCACTCTATCTCCACCTCCCACATTATACGCTCTACTATCCCGCCTGTCTTTGTTCCCACAGCCTCGCCTTTGGTTACGATAGGAACCTTCACTTTTATAACCTCATCAAGCGCTATCTGGTAAAAATCAACATGCAGCACATTGTCCTTATAGGGATGCTGCTGAATCTCTTTTATTATAACCGTTCTTGAATGCTTTTTGTCAGCGGTATCGCCGGATATCAAAAGCTCTATCAGGACGTTGGCCCCGGCTGAAGTATGCATAGCCTTCAGGAAGTCTTTTTCATTAATGGTTATAGACAGGGTTTCTTCGGCAGCCTTATAAACTACTGCCGGCACAAAGCCCTTGGCGCGCAATTTCACCGCCATTGACTTACCTGTCTCTTCTTTGTTTCGCAATGTTGCCTGTAACTGTACCTGTTCCATTGAATTTTTCTCCTTCTTCCTCGACTTGAAAAATTCATCCCGAGCCACCTGTTATCGCGTTTAGCGGCGAGGGAGAAATTTTCTCCTTGATTAATCAAATAAACAACTAACCGACTCCTCGTTGTGAATCCTCTTTATGGCTTCAGCCAGAAGAGGCGCAACGGAAAGCACCTTTATCTTATTGCCGAGTTTTTTAGAATCGTTAATCGGTATGGTATTGGTTACCAGTAATTCTTTTAATACGCTGTTTTTTATTCTTTCTACCGCCGGCCCTGATAAAACAGGGTGCGTTGCGGCGGCATAAATATCCTTTGCGCCTGCCTTCTTAAGCGCCTGGGCGGCCTCAACTAAAGAACCGGCTGTGGCAATCATATCATCAACCAGCACGGCGTTTTTGCCCTTTACCTCGCCTAAAATATTCATGGCCTCGGCCTCTTTGTCATCAACCCTGCGCTTATCGACAATGGCAAGGCTCGCGTTTATTCTTTTTGCGTAGGCGCGCGCCATTTTAATCCCGCCGACATCGGGCGAGACAACAACCAGGTTCTTTATCTTCTTTTTCTGGAAATATTCCATAAGGACCTTGACGGCAAACAGATGATCAAGCGGTATATCAAAAAATCCCTGTATCTGGCTGGCGTGCAGGTCAATTGTCAGCACCCTGTTTACGCCTGCGGCTGTTAATATATTAGCCACCAGTTTCGCTGTTATGGGCACCCTCGGCATATCTTTTCTGTCCTGCCTCGCGTATCCGAAATAAGGGATAACCGCTGTAATCCTTTTTGCCGAGGACCTCCTTACGGCGTCAACCATAACCAAAAGCTCCATAAGATTGTCATTAACCGGCGGGCATGTGGGCTGAATAATAAAAACGTCCTTGCCCCGGACATTCTCCCCGAGCCTGACCCTTACCTCGCCTTCGCTGAATTTTCCGATAAAAGCGCTTCCTAGTTTAATATTTAAAAATTTGCATATTTCCTTCGCAAGTTGAGGATTGGCATTGCCTGAAAAAATTTTCATCCCGCAGCCTCCTTAGAATTTTTTTTAACCCTGCTGTTTATTATATGCGCAAAATTGCCTACTTTAACATCGTCGGCAATGCGCGTTTTGCCTTCTATCCTGCAAAACGGCCCGATAGAACATCTCTTGCCTATGGATACGCCGGCCTCTATTATGGTAAACGGATGTATAACCGTGTCCTGGCTGATCCTGACCCTGTCATCTATATATGTTGTCTGCGGGTCAACTATTGTCACGCCTTTTTCTATGAACCTATCAAGAGTGCGTTTTCTTATTATCTCCTGCGCCCTTACCAGGTCCTTGCGGCTTGACACGCCGAACGCCTCGTCCATATTCGTGGTAAGGATTGATTCTATGCGTTTACCCTTGCGCGACAAATAGGAGATTGTGTCTGTCAGGTAATATTCGCTTTTTTTATTATTGGGCCTTACCTTTTTAATGGCGCCGAAAAGCGATTCCGCGTCAAAACAGTAGGCGCCGACGTTTATCTCTTCTATTACCTTCTCGTAAATGGAGGCGTCGTTTTCCTCGACTATGCGTATCACCCTGCCATTATCATCCCTGACTATCCTGCCAAAACCAGTAGGGTTTTTTGACATGGCTGTAAGAAGAGTGGCAGCCGCTTGCGTGTTCTGGTGCTTACGTAAAATATTCGTGATACAGTCGGGTGTAATAAGCGGCATATCGCCGTAAAGCACTAGGAGATCGCCTTTGAAATCCTTTAAAACACGCCTGGTGCAATTTACGGCATCGGCGGTGCCAAGCATCTTTTTCTGCTTTACCGTCTTTATAGCGTTATTTGATCCGTCTCCGAGAAACTTCTTTACCAATTCAGCCTTGTGGCCGGTCACGACTACGATCTTTTTTATGCCGGTCGAGCGTATAGTATCTA
>PFHB01000015.1:3021-9172 GCA_002783585.1 Candidatus Omnitrophica bacterium CG_4_8_14_3_um_filter_43_15 | reverse complement strand
TCTGCACCATCTTATAGCTGGTAGAGCTACGTAGAAACTTCGAATTGCTGCGTAGCCTTTACCAGATGAATCTTTTTGGTAAAGGGCGAAGCAGAATGGTTGGGACGTCTGGATTCGAACCAGAATAGCGAGACCCAAATTCTCGTGTCCTACCGTTGGACGACGTCCCAGGCAGCTAAGACCTTGTCCTGTAGATAATCCCTGAATTCCGGTGTTATCGGATGAGCTATATCCCTGTGGTCTGACTGGCGCAGGGCATCATCTGCGGCTGTCTCAAGTATTCTTGTCCTGGCGCTGTTGCTATGAATCATCTTGCCGCATTCGTTGCAAAACCTGGATTTCACTGTATTGGTATAGCCGCAGCCCGGACAGGCCTCCCTGAGTTTCCTGGAAGGCATTGCCACAAACACTCCCTTGCTTCCCTCAATAATCTTTATATTACGCACTACAAATGCATTGTCAAAAGTAACCGCTGCGTACGCCTTAAGTTTCTTGTCCTTGCCCTCTTTTGGAAATATCCTGACCTCTGTTATCTCCATAGAAAACCCATTAAATTTTTATATTGTTTTGACTGTAAAAATCTGCCATTCACGCTTCAAACGAGTCAGTTTTTTCTTTATTCTCGCAGCCTCTTTTGCAGAAAGCGCAATGCCGAAAACGCAAGAACCGCTGCCTGACATAGCCGCGCGCGCTATGCCGCTGGATTTAAGAAGTCCTTTTATTTTTAAAATTGTGCGATCTTTGACTGCTGCCGGCTCTTCTAAGTCATTATGAAGGCTTTTGGCAAGCAAAGTCAAATTATTGTTACGGATTAAACGGAGTAATATTTTAACATCGGCATGCGCCTGTGTCAAGGAATTTTCGGTATTACACATATTATCCCAATAATGATATATATCCTTAGTGGATAGCCCTTTGCCCGGATATATGACTATATGCCACAAACGTCTTTTGATATGTAGGGGCGAACACTGTTCGCCCCTACCTCTGCCTATTGCAAAGCTGCTGTCTGACAAGAAAAAATTGACATCAGCGCCTATTTTAGAACCTAAACTCAATAATTCTTTTTTACTTAACCCTAATCTCCACAGCCGGTTAAGCCCAATAAGCGCTGTTGCGGCATTGCTTGAACCGCCGCCAAGCCCTGCTGCCACAGGTATATGTTTCTTTATTATTACGCGGCAGCTAAGGCGCTTGCCGGTATAATCAAGCAATGCCTTCGCTGCCTTATAGGCAAGGTTTTTTGGACCTTTGGGCACTTTTGAATTACTACAAACTACACCTATGCCGCCTGTTTTTCTTTGAACAAGCGTTATCTCGTCAAAAAGCCCTATTCTCTCAAAGAGCGTTACTATATTATGGTACCCGTCAGGCCGTTTACCGATTATACGGAGATACAGGTTTAATTTGGCCGGGGATTTTAATTTTAATGGCGGCATTTATTTTTTTCTCTTTATAGCTTTAAGAGCCGCAATAACAATATCTTCCGGCGTAAGCCGGTATTTTTTCATCAGTTCATCAGGCTGGCCTGACTCGCCGAAAACATCATTGACTCCAACCATCTCAACCGGCACAACAGGCCCTTTTTTGGCAACAACCTCGGCAACAGCGCCGCCTAAACCGCCTATTACACTGTGCTCCTCGCAGGTAACTATAGCGCCTGTTTGCTGGGCAGCTGAAGATATAATATCAGCGTCTATCGGTTTTATGGTGTGCATGTTGATAATCATGGCGCTTATGCCTTTGGCGCTTAAAATCTTTGCGGCTTCAAGGCTGTTTTTAACCATAACGCCGCAGGCAATTATAGCTACGTTTTTTCCTTCCTGCAAAACATCGGCCTTGCCGAGCTTAAAATCATCTCCGGCTGATGTAACATACGGCACAGCGCTTCTGCCTGTTCTTATATATACCGGGCCGCGGAGAGATACCGCAGCTATAGTGGCTTTTTTCGCCTGGTATGCGTCCGCAGGGACTATTACTTTCATATTGGGAAGCGCGCGCATAATGGCAATGTCTTCAAGCGCCTGGTGCGTTGCTCCGTCCGGGCCCACGGATATTCCTCCGTGCGTTGCGCCTATCTTTACGTCTAAATTCATATAACACAGAGAAATACGAACCTGGTCCCATGCGCGGCCTGAAGCAAAAACAGCGAATGTGCATGCAAAAGCCGTTTTGCCGCAAAGGGCAAGGCCGGCTGCTGCGCCAAACATATCCTGTTCGGCTATGCCTATTGCAAAAAATCTTTCAGGGGCTATTTCCTTAAACCAGCTTGCCCTTGTTGACTCTGTTAAGTCAGCCGACACCACGACGACATCTTTATTCGTCTTTGCCAGCTCAACCAACCCTTCCCCGAAACCATCCCTTGTCGCTTTTGGTTTTTGTTCAGTCATGTTTACCTCTTTATCAGCCATGTTGGCCAGAACTTATCAATCAGTTCCCGCCTGGTCATTGTCTGCCTTTTGGCGTCTGTTATACTAAATAATTCCACTGACTCAAAATCCTTAAAATCATAACGGCGCATCATAGCGCTTATAATCTTCCACGCCCCGTCAAAGTCCGCTGGTTTATCTTTAGGCGATTTTTTAATAGCATCAAAAATTACCTTGAATTTTTTTTCTTTCGGCCTGTATTCGGCTTTTACAAAACCCGTTGCCTTGTAAAACTCCTTTATCCTGGTTGCCATCTGCCTGGCAAGAAAATCCGGCAGGATTATATCCTCAAGGAAAAATCCGTCTTTCTGCCATACCGCATCATCTTCATACGCCTTAAACTCATCCGGATACTCTAAAAAAACATTTTCTATCATATACGGTATATATAGCGTGTCCAGCGCGAACAAATATTTTTTTGTTTCGCCGGAAGACGTTTCCCTGACGCTTACTTTTACCAGGACCCTGGATTTTGAAACCTGCAAACCTTTTATGTCTTCGACAAAAAAGGCCCTGTTGTTTTTACCGTCTTGCGCGGAAATGTAGCGCAGGAAATCCGATGACTGCGCGTTGGCAACCGCGGTTTTGGAAAAATACCTTGCTATTACCGTTTGGGGCTTAAGGCGCGCTGCGTCATAAAAAAATTCTTTTACTGTTTCCTCGGCTGCGGCAGTGGGGCCGAAATCCATATCCATCAGAAGCCTCTGGACATAGTCGCCTCTGGATATATCCCCAAGTATAAGCCTCTTCATATCATTAACATACCGGGTTATCACTATCTGTAACCCCGAGGCCTTTGTATCGGCGGCTATTAAAACATAAAAATCAACGCCTGCGCCTGATGAAAGCGCCACCCTTGACAATGCCATGCTGACATCGTCTATCTCATCAGCCGCTTTCTTGCTGAACTTTACGCTTGAAAGCGCGTCTTCAAGCGTCATGTTGCGGCCGGAGGATTTGACCTTTGATTCAAAGAGCCCATTTATCGGCAGATATATGCCGACAGTCCTGCCAACGCGCTTTACTTTAACATCCAACTTGTACTCTTTTTTGCAGATATCCAGTATGGATTGCTCGAGGTTCTCATTTGTATAGGTAGGCGCGCATCCGGAAACAAAAAGTATAAAAAGGCAGATAAAAAACAGCGGCAGACGTTTCATCATTTTACTTTATGTGCTTTGCGGGGTTTTCCCTTGTCTTATTGTATTCGGCAAATATCGCTTCTATCTCATCGTATTCAAGCTCATCCCTCTCGACAAGCTCTTTCGTGAACCTCTCAAGAAGAATATCCTCTTTGGTAAGAAGAGCTTCCACTTCCTTCATGCACTTGTGAAAAATTTTCTGCGTTTCGTTGTTGAGGTCTTCTTTTATCTTATCGGAAATTTGGTCATTTGGCACAGAGGTATAATCACCCAGGAGCTCCTTATCGCTCATCCCAAGCTGCCACACCATAGAATGCGCTATCCTCATGGCGTTTTTAAAATCAGAGCTTACGCCTGTGGATGTGGAACCGCATTTTAATTTTTCAGAAACATACCCTGCAAGGCTTACCTTGATATCCGCAAGCAGCTTTTCTTTGTTGTGGATATACAATTCCTCTCTTGGCTGCGAATAAACTACGCCTTGTGAAGATCTTCTAGAAATGATGGACGCCTTAAAAACGTCGTCGGTCGGATGCAAAATATACATTACTATCAGATGGCCTGCCTCATGATAGGCGGTATTTCTTTTTTCTGTAGGAGTGAGCACTCTCTTGCGCTTCATGCCCAGGTCAACCCTTTCAATGGCCTCGCTTATATCCTTATATGTAACAGAATCCTTTTTATGCCTGGTGGCTATCAAAGCGGCCTCTTTTACGATATTCTCTATTTCAGCAGGCGATTTATAAACAGACCTTTTGGCAAGGCGGCTTAAATCCATCTGACGATCGTGTTTAACCCTGGAAAGATAATACTTGAATAATTTTTCCCTTCCTTCCAAGCCTGGTTTATCTATATAAATCTTTCTGTCAAACCTACCCGGGCGTAAAAGCGCGATATCCAGCACTTCTTCTCCGGCATTTGTGGCTCCTATAACAATTACGTTTTGCTCTTTGTCAGTAAGCCCGTCCATTTCGACAAGTATCTGGTTCTGCGTGGCGTTTGTTTCCATGCCGCCGCCCATATAACTGAAAGACCTGGACCTGCCTATAGCATCAAGCTCGTCGATAAAAAGTATGCACGCGCCGTGCGCGTATGCCAACTGGCGCGCCCTCTTAAACAGTTTGCGCACCCTGGATGCGCCAACGCCGACAAATATTTCCACAAACTCACTGCCTGCCATAGAAATAAAAGGCACCCCTGCCTCTGTGGCTATTGCCTTGGCAAGATATGTCTTGCCACACCCCGGAGGGCCCACCATAAGAAGCCCTCTTAAAATCTTACCGCCTATCTGCTGTAATCTTGTCCTGTCTTTTATAAGGCTGACTACCTCCCATGCATCTTCCTTGGCCTCGTCTATACCTATTACATCGTCAAAACGCACCCTTACGTTTTCGCCCTTTACCCTGCCGCGTTCAAGCTTTGAGAAACCGCCCCTAAACACCATCATATACATATAAACGAAAATCGCGGCGCTCAGCGCCGTCAACAAAAGCTGAAGCGGAAGCTGCGCAAGCGTAAGATGCATATAAAAGCTTTCCATGGACATCAATCCCCATACCGCTAACGCAATTAAAAGCAGCACGGCCGTAATGATAGCGAATTTTACCCAGTGCATCGAAAAAAATAATCTCATCTTTTTGTGCCAATACATACTTACCTCCGGTTTTTCTAGTAGAATATTTCTGGCTTAAAAATCGTCCCGAGCCGCCAGCTATCACGTTTAGCGGCGAGGGGCTATTTTAGTTCCTCTAATGCTCTTTTTAACTGTTCTTTATTCGGCGCAACGCCGTGCCATTCGCATTTATTTTCAGTAAACGATACGCCTTTGCCTTTTATTGTATGGCAAATCATAATACTGGGCGCGCCTTTGGCTGTTTGCGCCTTATCAAACGCGTCCATAACAATTTCTATGCTATTGCCGTCTGCAACATCAATAACATTAAAACCAAATGCCTTCCATTTATCAGCGCACGGCTCAAGGCTCATAACATCCTCTACTCTGCCGTCTATGCACAGTTTATTATAATCGACTATAGCGCAAATATTATCAAGTTCATAATGCGCGGCTGTCATTGCCGCCTCCCACACCTGGCCTTCATGCGTTTCTCCGTCTCCCATAAGGCAGTAAATCCTTGACGGTTTTTTATCCAGCTTCATTGCAAGGGCCATGCCGTTGGCAATTGATAAGCCCTGGCCCAGTGAACCGCTTGATACCTCGATACCCGGAGGCGAATCTTTTTTAGAATGGCCCTGTAGCCTGCTGCCAAGCTTACGCAGGGTCATAAGTTCTTCTTTTGGAAAATACCCGGCATGCGCCAGCACGGCATAAAGCGCCGGGCAGACGTGGCCTTTGGACAAAATAAACCTGTCCCTGTCAGGCCATGACGGGTTTTTTGGGTCATGCCGCAGTTTATAAAAATACAGCGCCACCAGTATCTCGACGCTGGACAAGCTGCCGCCCGGATGCCCGCTGCCGGCTTCGGTAAGCATCTTCATAATGTCTATGCGGACGTCCCTGGCAACGGCCTTCAATTTTTCTATATCAGGCCTTTTATTCATGTTATCTTATTTTCTTTTTAT
>PFHB01000015.1:2835-2977 GCA_002783585.1 Candidatus Omnitrophica bacterium CG_4_8_14_3_um_filter_43_15 | reverse complement strand
TATTCTTGCGCAGCCGTTTTTTTCTTTTGTGCACGGCCATTTTATGGCGCTTGCGTTTTTTTCCACAAGGCATGCTTTACCTCCTAAAATCTCGAAGGTTACGAACGTTACAAAGGTTACCTGATGTTACGAAAGTTACTTT
>PFHB01000015.1:0-2755 GCA_002783585.1 Candidatus Omnitrophica bacterium CG_4_8_14_3_um_filter_43_15 | reverse complement strand
ACAATCCCCTCGGCGCCCGCTGCCTTAATCTTTGGTATTAACATGCGCACAACCTTTTCCTCTATAATGGTATCGACATCGCACCAACCATCGGCGCTTAAAGCCGAAACTGTCGGTTTTTTCATGGCAGGCAAAAGCCTGATCACTTTTTCAAGGTTCTTTTTTGACACATTCATCTTCAATCCAACCTTGCCTTCTGACATAATAGCGCTATTCAGCAGAAGGATTATCTCGTCTATCTTTGCCTTTTTTACGCTGTCTCTGAATGATTTTTTATTTACAATAAACTGCGTTGTTGAAAGGCATACTGTATCCACTATGCGCAGGTTATTGGCCTTAAGACTTGACCCGGTTTCAGTAAGCTCGACAATGGCATCTACAAGCCCTGCAGCCACTTTAACCTCTGTTGCGCCCCAGCTAAATTCAACCTCTGCGTTTACGCTGTTTTTCTTAAGGTATTTTTTTGTGACATTGACGACTTCGGTAGCTACGCGCTTGCCTTCCAAATCTTTGACTGTTTTTATCTTTGATCCGTCAGGCACAGCAAGCACCCAGCGCACAGGCACCATCTTCTTCTTGGCGTATACAAGTTCGGCTGCGCGAACAACATCAGATGAATTTTCCTCAACCCAGTCATTGCCTGTTATGCCGCAATCAAGCGCGCCGTCAGCCACGTAACGCGACATCTCCTGGGCCCTTAACAGCACGCATTCTATATCAGGATCGTCTATGCTGGGAAAATACGACCTCTCGCCTACAGAAACACTATAGCCGGCCTTATTAAACATCCTTATCGTTGCTTCCTGCAAGCTGCCCTTGGGTAAACCTAATTTTAACTTCATAAAAACCCCCTCATGATAGACAATTATTGTACTATTCTTTTGACATTTTGTCAATTAATAGTATAATATATGTCCATGCTTAAATCTATGCGAAAACATTTAAAGATCGTGTTGTGGATATTGCTGGCAAGCTTTGTATTATGGGGCGGCTCAAGCGCCATATTTTCAAGCCGGCAGGAATCAGGTTATGCAGGGACGGTTTTTGGTAAAAAGGTTTTGTGGAAAGAGTACGAGGATAATTACAAGGCCGTTTATAACCAGGCTCGGCTTATGTACGGTGAAAAATTCAATCAGGTCTCGCAATACTTAAACCTCGAACAAGAGGCATGGATGAGGATAATCCTGGCGCGCGAAGCCGATAAAAGGCATATAAGGGTTTCGGATAGCGAAGTTATTACAACTGTGTGTAATATACCTTTATTCCAGGATTCAAGCGGCAGGTTTATACCTGATATATATAAACGCGTTGTGGAATACGCGCTTAAGGTGTCTCCGAGGGAATTTGAGGAAGAAATAAAGGGCTCTATAAAGATAACAAAGCTGAAGGATATAATAATAAAGGATGTATCTGTATCGGAAAATGAGCTGGCGCTGGCATACAAAGAAAAGAATGAAAAGGCAGGCGCGGATTACGCGCTTGTAAGCGTTGAAAGCTTTAAGCCGCTGGTTAATATAACCGATGAAAAGATAAGCCAATACTACCAGCTGCGCAAACAGGAGCTTAAAACCCCTGCCAGGGTAAACATAGAATACATACCTTTTGAATACGCTTCTTACAAAACAAAAAATGAGGCTGAAGATAAGGCAAGCGATGTATCATACGAGCTTGCGCAGGAAAAACAGCCCGACTTCTATTCGGTTGCCAAGAAATTCAACCTGCCTGTAAAAGAATCCGGATTATTCAGCATGCAGGAACCGATAAATGGCATAGGCATATCTTACACGGTCGCGCTTGAGGCGTTTAAATTGGAGCCCGGCCAAATAAGCTCGCCGATAAAATCTCAAAACGGCAGGTACATAATAAGATTGAAATCAAAGAAAGATCCGTACGTGCCTGAACTGTCCGAGATAAGGCAGGCTGTAAAAGACGCCGCAATTATGGAAGAAGCCGGAATCCTTGCGGAAAAAAAGGCAAACGAATTACTTGTTGATATAAAACAAAAATTAGGTATGGGCTGGACGTTTAAAAAGGCATGCGCCAAGCTTGAGCTTGAAATAAACACGATCGAATGCTCAGCAAAAGATGATTTCGGAAAAGCGGCGTTTGCTGTTGAACCCGGAAAACTCGCCGGTATTGCAAAGGCCCCGCAGGGCTCTGCTATTATATTTGTAACAAAAAAAACAACAATAGACGAGGAAAAGTTCAAGAAAGAAAAAGACGCCTTCCATAAATCCGCGCTTGAAGAAAAACAAGCAAGATATTTTGAAGAATGGTTTAAAAAACTAAAAGAAAAAGCCGCTGTAACTCTAAGCGGCCCTGCACGGCAAAAATCCGAAGAAACGCCCCAAGCACCCGTTTCGTTTCCAATGGATGATTTCTAATTACAACTGCAATTGAAATTTTTTATAGGTATTTATAGAAAGGCGCTATTTCTATAGCCCCGCTCTTCTCCTGCCGGGACAGCGTCAAAACAACGCCTTTTTTCAGTTTGAATTTCTTCATATTTTAAGTTACTTCTAAATTAACATAGAATATAATCTGTGTTAAAACAAAATAAGGCGATTGAAATATCATACTTACAGACAGATTTTACTTGACAAAGCGCTATGTACATGTTATTATTACTTAAGAATATTGCTATACACATATATAATTTTGGATACCTATGCTTAAAACTACCCTAATCCAAAGAAAATATATACAGGAAATACTAAGATGGGTTTTGAAAAAACCTATAATCGTAATAGCTTAG
>PFHB01000005.1:24881-49435 GCA_002783585.1 Candidatus Omnitrophica bacterium CG_4_8_14_3_um_filter_43_15 | reverse complement strand
ATACATAATATAAGGCGCGTAAATAGATAACGCCCGGGGCGGAGAATCAGCGCCTGGCTGCCTGACAAACCTTTCCTGAGAACCTGAAATAGTCGCGCAGCCGGTTAAAAACGCGCAAAAAAGCGCTGGCCCGGCCTGCTTTAATCTTACTGCTAATCTGACCATAATGCCCTCCTTGGCTTTTTAAACACCTGGCCGTTTATCATTAGTATAATTATAACATCAATATACTATTTGGCAAGAAAATTACTCACAGAGTGATTTTGATCGCTTTGGTGGGGCAAACGCGCTGGCAGCCGGCAAGTTTATCGCATTGCGACTCATCCCTAACCTTACATTTATTGGAGGCTTCGTCTATATACAATATCCTCTCCGGGCACAATACAACGCATTTTCCGCAGGCAGTGCACAAGTATTCGTCTATCAATACTATTTTATTCACTTGTGTTTCTTGCCTATGGTTTCCTGCATAAGGCCCATGGGGCATACAACACACCACGCCCTGTGCTTTGTTAATACTGCAAGCACAACCGAAATAACAGTTGTTATAATGCACATGCTCACAAAAACAGCGCCTATGGAAATAATATTCGCTCCGCTTTTAACAAGCCGCCATACAAGAAAACTCATAAACAAAACAAACAGCGTCCAGCGAAACCACAGTTTTGTAAATATTTTAGGCGCCGGGTTTTTGCGACTCATTTTTGACATCGCTATATCCAGAAAAGCGCCCCTTGGACAAAGGTTCCAGCACCAGTACCTGCCCTTAAAAATAGACATCGCCAGAAGCGCTGCCATCATCGCCAGCACCAGATACCCCAGCTCCGGCGCAAACACCCCACCGATTACTATCAACGGCAACAACCATATCATTATCAATTGAGTTTTTTTCATTTGCGTCTCCGTCTACCTGATTATAATCACAGCCCCCAATGCCATAAGGCAGACGCCGATCCATTGATATGCGCCCAAGCGTTCACCTAAAAATAGAAGCGATAAACCAACCGCGAAAACAAGGCTTAATTTATCAATAGGCGCCACTAATGAAACAGGCCCTATTTGCAATGCCTTAAAATAACAAAGCCATGAAAGCCCCGTAGTAATGCCGGATAATACAAGGAACAGCAAACACCGCCTATCAATAACAAACGGATTTTTCCACTCTTGACGTAATCCAACCAGCGCGCCTAAAAAAAATAAAGATGACTATAGTCCTTAGAAGCGTCGCCAGGTTGGATGGAATATTCTTAACTCCTATCTTCGCCAATATAGCTGTTATTCCGGCAAAAAAGGCAGAACCAACTGCGAATATTTTCCAGCTCAACATCACACCCTCCTGTCCCACGGTTGGAACAGCCCCCTCGGCGTTTCGTTTTGCAGCAACCCCACAGAGCGGCTGCTAGATCGCTTTGATTACGTCTTTGACTAAAACTTGTTGGGTTTCTTTGGTTTTACGGTCTTTGATTTCGATTTTGCCGTCGGTAAGGCCTTTGCCGATGATAACATGGGTGGGTACGCCGATTAAGTCTGCGTCTTTGAATTTGACGCCGGCGCGCTCATCGCGGTCATCTATGATGACTTCGACGCCTTCTTTTATGAGTTTGTCGTAAATATCATTCGCTGCTTTGTTGATTTTCTCATCTGCCGTATTTGTCGGTATAACTATTGCCTGATATGGGGCTATTGCCTTGGGCCAGATAATACCTTCTTTATCATGATTTTCTTCTATTGCGGCTGCAAGAATCCTGTTTATACCTATGCCATAGCAACCCATTATAATTGGGTTTTCTTTGCCGTTCTCATCTGAAAAATTAGCTCCCAGCGCCTTTGAATATTTTGTGCCCAGCTTAAATACATGGCCTATCTCAATGGCCTTCTCTTTTTTACCCTTATGCGTAATCTCATCTTCCCCGCTTTCAGATAAAACCATAAACTCATGCGAGGTATCGCCTCCCATAATGCCTGATTCCGCCTCAACGGGTATAGCGTTTAATCCGCATTTTTTAAAAATACTGATATAGGCATTATACATTTTCTCATAATTCCTGTTAAGCCCGTCGGTATCCTTGTCAAAGCTGTAAGCGTCTTTCATTAAAAACTCTTTTGAGCGTATGATGCCAAAGCGCGGCCTTGGCTCATCGCGGAACTTTGTCTGTATTTGATACAGGATAAAAGGGAGCTGCTTGTAGCTTGATATGTCCTTGCGCACGATATCAACGATAATTTCTTCGTGTGTGGGGCCCATAATCATCTCAGAGCCGTGACGGTCCTTATATGAAATCATTATATCTTTTATAACATCATACCTGCCTGACTCTTTCCATATCTCAGCGGGTTGAATAGCAGGCATCAATAATTCTTGCGCGCCTGCGGCGTTCATTTCGCTACGCACTATATCTATAACCTTGTTTAACACCTTAAATCCCAGCGGCAGGTACGAGTAAGCGCCTGATATAACCTTCTTGATCATTCCCGAACGTAACATCAGTATATGGCTAATCGCCTCAGCGTCAGCAGGCGTTTCTCTTAATGTAGGTATATAACTCTGGGTCCATTTCATAGTTTTTTTATCTCCTCAAGCAGCACCTTGACAAAATCCTTTTCTGCAATCTTTTTAATCGGCTTACCATTTTTAAAAAGCATTCCGCTGTTTTTTCCTGCGGCAATGCCTATATCCGCATCCCTTGCCTCACCCGGGCCGTTTACCTCACAACCCATCACCGCTATTTTTACTTGTGGCTTACCTGCCCTCGCAAAAGGGTGACTTGTGACCTTTGATATTTTTTCACTAAGCTCTTCCACTATTTTTACAAGATCCACCTGGCACCGGCCGCATGTAGGGCATGAAATCACTTCCACCCCGCCGGTTACCAAACCAGCTGCTCTTAAAATCTGTTTCGCGGCAAGAACTTCTAAAATAGGGTCGCCTGTAAGCGATACGCGCAGGGTATCTCCTATGCCTTCTAACAAAAGCGCTCCAAAGGCAACTGCTGATTTTATCCTGCCGAAGTCTGCAAGGCCTGCCGCGGTTACCCCAAGGTGCAAAGGATAATCGCGCTTTTTGGCAATACGCCTGTAAGCCTCTACTGTGGCCTGCACATCTGAGGCCTTAAGTGAAACTACTATATCGCGAAACTTCATTTTCTCAAAAAGCCTTATATACTCCATCGCTGATGAAACCATGGCATCTGCCACTGATTTTTTATGCTGCTTGATGACTGAACCGCTGTTTAAGCCTATCCTTATAGGTATATGCCTTGCCTTTGCCGCCTGCGCAACCGCTTCAACCTCATTGCGATGAGTCATATTGCCGGGATTGATGCGTATTTTATCCGCGCCGCTTTGTATAGCAAGAAGCGCTAACCTGTAATCAAAATGTATATCAGCCACAAGCGGAATATTTATCTTTGGTTTTATCCCTGCGATTGCCTTTGCGGCATCCGCATCCTTTACTGCAACGCGCACTATTTCGCAGCCCGCGCGCTCCAAATCCTTTATCTGAACAACAGTCTTAACAATATCGCGCGTATCTGTCTTTGTCATTGACTGTACAGATATCGGCGCGCCATTACCTATCTTTACATCGCCTACCGTTATTTGCCTTGTCTTTCTGCGTTTTATCATTGTTTTGTAAATACCGCTATTATCTTCGCTATCCAGCCTGCTTTTGCCGCGTCATTATACATAACAAAAATCATAAATGTAATCAATAGCGCCATGCCAATCTGCGTTATGCGCTCATAAACTTTTTCACTTACAGGCCTTTTAAATATCTTCTCTATCAAAAGAAAGAAAAGGTGCCCTCCGTCTAAAACAGGTATCGGAAGCAGATTAAATATCGCAAGGCTTATACTTAAAACAGCCATAATACCCAACAGATACGGCAAGCCGGCTATGGCCGCTTTTTGCGTTACCATAAAAATCCCTATAGGCCCTGCAACCGATTCCTTAAAACTCATAGCGCCCGTCATCATGCGCCATAACGAAAAGTATGTAAGCTGCGTCAGGTTCCATGTTTTTTTAGCCGCAAGCGCAACTGCCTCTATCGGGGCGTGCCTGACATACTTCACCTCACTTGACGGGGAAATACCAAGAAGCCCTATCTTAATCTGTTGTCCGAAAATATTTTTAAACTCCCTTGGTTTGGGCGAAATAACAAAAGCAAACTCTTTGCCGGCTCTTTGCGCTTTAAGCGATATGCTGCCGCTGGTTGTCTGGCGCACAACATCAAGTATCTCTTCCCAGTAATACACATCCTTGCCATTAAGCTGCGTTATCCTGTCGCCTGATTTTATGCCAACTGCCTTTGCCGGATAATCATCTACCAACCCACCCACCAATGAAGTTATCTGCGGGCTGCCTGTAAGAAATATAAAAGCGAAAAGCAAAAACCCTAAAATATAATTAAATACCGGCCCTGCAACCAAAACAGCTGCGCGCTGGCCGGCTGGTTTTGATACAAATTCATCTGAGGCGCCTTTTTTATCAGCCTCGTATGGCGTCTCTCCTGCCATCTTTATATAGCCGCCAAGAGGTATGCATGATACGCGGTACTCTGTGCCATTACGTTTAAAACAGAATAGCTTATTCCCGAACCCGAGCGAAAAAACCTCCACCTTTATGCCAAACCTTTTTGCAAAAATAAAATGCCCAAACTCATGCACTAATATAAGCACGCTTAAAACTATCAAAAATACTATTATCGACGACATCCGTTAACCTCTTCTCTAGCCCATTTGTCAGATTTTAAAATATCTGTAAGGCCTGGGTTTTTTACAGTTTTATGTTTATTCATAACTTTTGCAACGCCTTTTGCTATATCGGTAAGCCTTATATTCGAATCAAGAAACATGGCTACCAGCTCCTCATTTGCGGCGTTTAAAACAGCGGGCATTGTGCCGCCTGTTTTTGCGGCCTCATACGCCAGTTTTATACAGGGGAATTTTTTAAAATCAGGCGCCAAAAAGTTTAATTTTTTTATTGCGGCTAAATCAATCCCGTTTAAGCCTGAAGCGATCCTTTCAGGGTAAAGCAGCGCATATTGTATCGGAAGCCGCATATCGGTTGCGCCCATTTGCGCTATTACCGAGCCGTCGTTAAACTCTACCATTGAATGCACAACAGCCTCAGGGTGCACAATTATCTTTATATTGTCAATATCAACGCCAAAAAGCCAATTTGCCTCAATAACCTCTAAGCCCTTATTCATCATCGTCGCTGAATCAACGGAAATCTTTTTACCCATTGACCATCTTGGATGCCTTATTGCCTGCTTTGGGCTTACAAAACGCATCTTTGCGGCAGGCGTATCCTTAAGAGGCCCGCCTGTTGCAGTGAGAAATATATTTTTTATATCGCTTTTTTTAGCGCCCTCTATACACTGAAAAACAGCGCTATGCTCGCTGTCAACCGGAATTATTCTGGCGCCTGAGGCCTTTGCCCTTTTCATCACTATGCCGCCTGCGGCAACGAGCGCCTCTTTATTGGCAAGCGCGATTTTTTTTCCGGCATCAATGGCTGCAATCAACGGCCTTAAGGCAGCGCTGCCTGAAATAGCCATCAGCACTATATCGGCTTTTTTATGGCCTGCAAGCCTTATCAGGGCATCGGAGTCTTTTGCAACGACAAACTCCGGCTTAAACTCCTTTGCCTGAGCCGCGAGTAAATCCGTATTATTGTTGGCGCTAAGGCCCAAAACCTTAAACCGCTTTTTAAACCGCCTTACAACATCCAAGGCATTTTGGCCTATTGAGCCTGTTGACCCGAGAATAACAAGATTTTTCATAAAAAGTATTTTATGTAGAAATAAAAGACGGGCGCGGTAAATATTATACTATCAATAACATCAAGCATGCCGCCTAATCCGGGGAATATGCTGCTGGCGTCCTTTGTCTGACAATCCCTTTTTAAGAGGGATTCGTACAAATCGCCTATTAATGCCATCAGCCCTAAGAATGCGCCAAGGTATAATATATGGCCTGCCGGAATCTGCGGCACAAATCTTCTACAAAAAAACGCCATGAGTATACTGGCAACAAAACCGGCAATGGCGCCCTCCCATGTCTTTTTGGGGCTTATCCTTTGTATCAGTGTATGCCTGCCGAATAAAGACCCAATTGCATAAGCAGCCATATCAGACGCCTTTGTCACTAATATCAAAAATACCACTAGCCACGCGCCCTCTGGCAAAAACTTGATCCTGATTATAAAAGAAAGAAACCAGCTCACGTACAGAATGCCGAAAATAGTGGTAGAAACGCTTAATACCGCCTGATCTTGGCCTCTTCTGGCAAGCTGCATTACAAACAGAATGAAACATGCCGCGGCGACAAAGAAAAATTCCCAACCGCTTGTCAACTTAAACTCCTGATATATAGAAAGCGGTATGGCAATACCCAGAAGCAGCCCGAAAATCTTATAAGTAATCACGCCTTTCTTTTCTATCATGGCATAAAATTCAAATAGCGCTACGGATATTATAATAATGGTCATAAGCCCGAAAAACCAGTTCGGAAAAACAAAAACAGTCAGGGCTATAAAAGAAAACATCAATGCGGAACTTATTAAACGGCTTATCAGCATTTTTTTACCCTCCGAATCTACGGCACCTTAAGGAAAAATCATTTAAGGCTGATTTAAAGTCTTCTTTTGTGAATTCCGGCCACATCTTTTTTGTCACATATATCTCGCTGTAAGATAATTGCCACAATAAAAAATTTGAAAGCCTCATCTCGCCGCTCGTCCTTATTAATAAATCAAGCTCCGGCAGGCCGCGCGTGTAAAGATAACTGTCAAATAAATCTTCCGTAATGTCTTTAGGGGTTATTTTACCGGACTTTACGTCCTGCGCTATTTTTATGGCGGCACTGATTATTTCTTTGCGGCTGCCGTAATTTAAGGCAAGTGTAAGTATAAGGCCGTTGTTTTTTCTGGTCTGGCCCTTTACTGATTTTATTTTTTCTATAACATCAGGATAGAGGCCGCTGGCCTCGCCTATAGTATTAAACCTTATATTGGCCTTTTGCATCCGGGGCAACTCTGCCTGAATCTGGTCCTTGAGTATTTTCATAAGGGCGTCAACTTCTTCTTTGGGCCTTTTCCAGTTTTCGGTGCTGAATGTATAAAGAGTAAGCGCCTTTATTTTCAGCTCAACACATACCTCTATAATCTTATAGACTGTCTTTGTGCCCTGCATATGCCCGGCTATCCTTGGCAGGCCCTTCTTCTTTGCCCACCTGCCGTTTCCATCCATTATTATCGCTATATGCCTTGGGATGCTTTCCTGTTTAGTGTCCATATCCTTATTAAAAAGAGGGGTGGAATTCCATCCCCTCTTTTTGTTACCCGTTTATCTTTTTGTATCTTTGCCCTATCACCTTTTTTTGATTGTTATATTGCTTGACGTCTTAGACGCAGCCGGTTTTTTATTTTCAACTACCGGCACAGGAGTATTTAAAACTGTTTTTAACTTACCGATGGTTTGTTCAAGCCCTGCTGATTTTTGCTGTTCAGCCGCTAACGCATCTCTGGTTGTTTCGGCAAAAATATTCTGTTGGGCTAGTTCTTTTTTTGCCTCTTTAAGTTCTTTTTCAGCCGCATCGTACGCGTTGATTGCGTTTTTATACCTCAATTGCAGTTCTTCAAGCCTTGCGTCAAGAATATCTGTCTTAGAGATCGCTATCTTTCTTTTCTGCCCGGCGTTTATAGCAAATATAAGATTCAAAATGCAGCTTCCAACCAGCACCCATATCAATATTCTGATTTTTTTATCCACTGGATCAGCCATATGCTATAAATGTTTTTACTTAAGCCTTGATACCGGAGCCTCCTGGCCTGCCTCGGCTGCTCTTTTCTTACGCTGCAGGCTTTCAAGGTCTGCCTTTGTAACCTTAGGCAATATTATTATCTCAACGCGCCTGTTCTTTTGCCTTCCCTCATCATTTAGATTGCTTGCGACCGGCCTGTATTCTCCGTAACCGGTTGCCTGAAGCCGCTCCGGCGCTATGCCGCAATTATCAACCAGATAGTGCAATACACTTGTAGCCCTTGCCGTTGAGAGTTCCCAGTTTGATTTCCAGCCGGAATATTTTATGGGTACATTATCCGTATGGCCCTCAACACCTATATTCTTATTGGCAACCTTATCCTTTAATATATTGGCTACCCTGGTTAAAACATCATACGCGCTTGACTTTACAACAGCCTTGCCTGAATCATAAAGCACTTCATCCACAAACGTTATAACAAGGCCCCTATCCTCCATGCCCACAGAAACCTGTTTACTGGCTATCTCACCTTTTAATTTATTCTGTAACTGCGCCAAGGCTTGCTTTAATTCCTCTGTTTCCTGCGCTTTTAATTTTTCCATATCCGTAAGCTGATCGCTTAATTCCTGTATCCTTGCCTTATCGCGCGGATACCGGCTGTAAAGCGCTATTGTGCAGCCTGTTAAAGATAAAATCAGGCCTAGAACTAAAATAATCTTCCCTGTGTTAATAAAATTCTTATCCATTGCCGCTACCTCCTGTTGTTTTATAATGGAATTTTTTAATATTATTGCCGGTTGAACTTCTTTTTTAATTATAACACCTTAAGGGATTTAGTCAATATAAATCACGTATTACGGCCTATTTAATAAGGCTGTTTTTTATTATAAACGCAGCAAACACTATAGATACCATAGACATCAATTTTATGAGTATATTTAAGCTTGGGCCTGAAGTATCCTTAAAAGGGTCTCCCACGGTGTCGCCCGAAACGGCTGCCTTGTGAGAAAAAGAACCCTTGCCTCCATGATGGCCTTCCTCTATATACTTCTTCGCGTTGTCCCAGGCGCCTCCTGAATTTGCCATCATAACAGCCAGCGCAAATCCGGTAACTAACGCTCCGGTAAGCAGCCCTGTTACCGCATTAACGCCTATGGCAAGCCCAACAATAATAGGCGAAAGTATTGCCAATAAAGACGGCAGGATCATTTCTTTTTGAGCTGCGGCTGTTGCAATGTCTACGCAGCGCGCGTAATCAGGCTTTGCTGTGCCTTCCATAAGCCCTGTGATCTCTTTAAACTGCCTGCGGACCTCTATAACTATTTTTGCAGCAGCCCTTCCCACAGCGCGCATAGTCAAAGAACAAAACAAAAACGGAAGCATGCTGCCTATAAACAAACCTACGAGCACACCGGGATCTAAAAGGCTGCAAACCAGTTCTTTTCCATGTAAAGCCACCTGATCTTTATAAGCGGCTATCAACGCTAATGCTGTAAGCGCGGCTGAGCCTATTGCAAAACCTTTTCCTGTAGCTGCTGTAGTATTTCCAAGCGAATCAAGCGCGTCAGTCCTTTTTCTTATCTCCGGCGGCAAGTGAGCCATCTCGGCGTTTCCTCCGGCATTATCAGCCACAGGCCCATACGCATCAGTGGCCAACGTTATGCCAAGCGTGGAAAGCATACCAACGGCTGAAATTCCCACTCCATAAAGCCCAGATGCAAAACTATGCGCCCCGCCTGAGAAAAAATAACTCGCAAGTATTGCTGCGCCTACTACAACAACCGGCACAAATGTAGACATCATGCCTACAGCAAGGCCTGTAATTATAACAGTCGCAGGCCCTGTTGCCGCAGCGCTCGCAATTGAACGAGTCGGCGAAAAATTACTTGATGTATAAAATTCCGTTGACAACCCTATTAAAACGCCGGCAACAAGGCCCGTAATCACAGACCAGTATACCCCTATATGCTCAATACCCAAAATATGTTTAATAAGAAAATATGAAATAACCGCAACTAATAACGAACTTACAAGCACACCCTTTCTTAATGCCCACAATAAAACGCTCTGCGACGCCTCTTCGCTTGATTTTACAAAAAATGTGCCTATTATAGATGAGACCACGCCTACTGCCGCCATAACCAAAGGCACTGTAACGCCCGCTACGCCCAGGCCTGCGGCAACGCCCAATGCCGATGTCGCCACTATTGAGCCCACATATGATTCGTAAAGATCAGCGCCCATGCCGGCAACATCTCCTACGTTATCACCGACATTATCAGCTATTACAGCCGGGTTTCTGGGGTCATCCTCAGGAATGCCTGCCTCAACCTTTCCAACTAAATCAGCGCCAACATCAGCTGCCTTTGTAAATATGCCTCCTCCAACGCGCGCGAACAACGCCTGGGAACTGGCGCCCATGCCAAAACAGAGCATTGTAGATGTAATAGCGGTAATCTTGTCTATACCTAGAGGTATAGGATGCGAAGAATAATACCAGTCAAGAAAATAATACCACACGCTTAAATCCAAAAGCCCCAGGCCCACAACAGTAAGCCCCATTACAGCGCCGCTTGAAAATGCTATATGCAGGCCGGAATTTAAACTCTTCATAGCGCCCGCTGCTGTGCGGCTTGATGCCTGGGTGGCTATACTCATGCCTATAAAACCCGCCAACCCTGAAAAAAAACCTCCTGTCAAAAACGCAAACGGCACAAATATCACAAGATAGCCTTTCAGCGAAAGAAGCAATAATATAAAGAATGCTGTTATAAAAAATATCAACACTCCTGTATATTGCCTTTTAAGGTAGGCGCGCGCGCCTACCCTGACCGCCCGGGCAATCTCTTTCATCTTATCATTGCCTTCGTCCTGCTTTAATATATACGTAGCAAGATAAACCGCAAATAAAATAGCTGTTATCGAACCAACGGGAGCCAACCATAATAAATCCATTTTAAAAAGTCCTCGATTTTTTCAATTAAACCTTAAATGCCTGTTTTCTATCTGAGCCAACCGACACTATAGAAATCCCGGCGCCAATAAGCTCTGATATCCTGTTTAAATATTTAAGCGCTTTTTGAGGAAGATTCTCATATTTCGTTATCCTTGTTGTGTCCTGATACCAACCCGGCAATTCTTCGTAAACCGGCTTACACCGCCATAAACTGCCTATATCGCTTGGGAAATACCTGATGAGGCGCTTGCCTATTCTATAACCTACGCATATTTTTATTTTCTTGCATTCATCAAGCACGTCCAGTTTTGTAATTACAATCTCGTCTATGCTATTTAACCTTACGGAATGTTTTACAAGCACCGCGTCAAACCATCCACACCTGCGCGGCCGGCCTGTGGTGGCGCCGAATTCTTTACCTTTTGTGCGGATTTTTTCCATCATTACGGAACTGAATTCCGTAGGAAACGGGCCCTCGCCTACGCGGGTCGTATATGCCTTGGCGACGCCGATTACCTTATCTATTCTTTTCGGGCCCACGCCTGTGCCGATAACAGCGCCGCCGGCCGTAGAGTTTGATGAAGTAACAAACGGATATGTGCCATGGTCTATATCAAGAAACGTACCCTGGGCGCCTTCAAAAAGTATTGATTTGCCAATTGCTATAGCGTCATTTAATACCTGCGAGCAATTACATATATGTTTTTTTAAATACTGCCTGTATTTTTTATACTGCTTGTAAACCTCGTCAAAAGAAAACCCGTCACATCCGTAAACCTTGCAGAATATTGTATTTTTCTCATCGATATTCTCTTTTAATTTATCGTGGAAAACACTGTCATTAAATAAATCGGCGAGGCGTATACCGCAACGGGATGCTTTATCCGTATAACACGGCCCTATGCCGCGGCCGGTTGTACCTATCTTACCTTTTCCCTTTTGGGCCTCGCGCAGCTTATCCATCATTTTATGATATGGAAAAATTATATGCGCCTGGTCGCTAATTAAAAGATTTGTGTCAACCTTTATGCCTTTTTTCTTTAAACTCTTAATCTCTTCTATCAACACTTCAGGATCAACTACGACGCCGTTGCCTATCACGCATATCTTATCTTCATGCAAAATACCCGAAGGCACAAGATGAAGTATAAACTGCCTGCCATCTACAACAACCGTATGGCCCGCATTATTGCCGCCCTGAAACCTGACGACATAATCAACGTCCTGGGTAATCATGTCTATGATTTTGCCTTTGCCTTCATCTCCCCATTGAGTACCTACTAAAATTATATTCGGCATTTTTATCCTTATGGATTCATTGTAAAAATATTTTTCGCGATGTGCGGGTACTTTGCTATAAATATAAGCTCATCATGCACAAGCGGTTTCTGCGTGTGGACATTCGCGTACCTGACAAGCTCCAGTATCTCTGTGGCTTGTTTATCGTCATTAAATTTAACCTCAAGCTTATCATAGACATTTCTGAAACCCTTAATTCCGCTGTATTCGCCTGCGACTATCTGCCTGCCGGTCTCCAAAAGTTCAGGCTCGCCTCTTCCTAAAACCTCAAAATCATACAACTCGTAATTTCTCCTGTCCTTAAGGGCTCCATCGGCATGTATGCCTGATTCATGCGCAAAAGCGTTTGCGCCGACTCCTGGCTGATTTATAGGTATAGGCACGCCAAATGCATAAGCAGCGTACTTGGCTATTCTCCATGTGATACCCAGATTTACTTTTTCATCAAGTATATATTTACCCTGTATACCGCTTCCATATTTTACCGCAAGTATCACGCTAACAAGATCCGCGTTTCCTGCGCGCTCGCCCATTCCATTTACAGTTGTATTGATATAGGCGTTTACTCCGCCGTCAATAGCAGCTATAGCGCCTGTCACGCTATTTGCCACTACCATGCCTAAATCATTGTGGCAGTGAAGCTCTATATCTATGCCTACCTTATCGGCTATTTCTTTTATCCTTTTATAAATGGTAAAAGGCGTATCATAACCCAGCGTATCGCAATACCTGAACGTGCTGGCGCCGTGATTTTTGGCTGCCTTGGCAAACTTCACCAGAAAATCAATATTAGACCTTGAAGCATCCTCGGCATTAACGCCGACTAATTTTAAACCGCGTTTTTTTGCCAAATCAAGCGCGTCTGTCATCATCTTTATTATATCGGCCTCTGAACTTCTGCCCATAAACTTTTTTTGCAGCATCTGCTTGCTTGTTGAAATGGAAAGGTTCAGATGCTCTACATTGGTGCGCGTGGTGGCCGTATCAACATCCTGCGTAATAGCGCGCACCCAACCGCTTAATTTTATCGACGGCATAGCGCCAATCTTGCATAGCTCTATATTCGCGTTTAAGTAATTGGTCTCATGCCTTGTAACAGGAAAACCGAATTCGCTCCTGAAAACGCCCATCTGGTCAAGATACATATTTATCATTGTCTTCTGCAGCTTTGCAAGGCCTAACCTTGCTGTCTGGACCCCATCCCTGTTTGTCACATCAACCAGATAAATCCTTTTTTGTTTACTCGTCTTTTTCTTTGTCATGCAAATATTCCCCTTTCAAATTTTCAAATTACAATTTTACCAATCTTGCATCATGTATTGATTTCAGCTTCTTTAATTCATCCAACACTTTCGAAGACACATTGCTGTCAACATTAAGCACTGTTACCGCCGCGCCGCCGGGCTTCTGTCTACCAAATGTCATGCCGGCTATATTTATCTTATTTTCGCCAAGCACTGTGCCAACATGGCCTACTATACCCGGCACATCGACATTGGTAATAAACAGCATGAAACCCTTTGGAATAACCTCCACGTAATAATTATCTATTTTCACAATCCTTGGGTCGCGTTTTAAATATAATGTGCCAAGTATTTCATGCTGAGAGCTGTCTGTTTTTACAACCACGCTTATCAGGTTTGCAAAATCTTCTATCTCGGCAAATTTTGACTCAACTACTGATATACCACGCTCTTTTGCTATTGATAAGGCGTTAACGGCATTAACTGTCTCACCCAATACAGGCGTAAGCAGGCCTTTTATTATTGCTATGGTAACAGGCTGCACCTTCTGATTTATAATCTCGCCGCGGTAACGTATCTTTACCTGCTCTACGGGCCCTGTTGCAAGCTGCGCCTGTATAGCGCCTATTTTTTCACCGAGATTTATATATGGCTCTAAAATCTTCAATGTCTCCGAATCAAGCGACGGCACGTTAACGGCGTTTCGTATACCCTTGTTTAATAGTACATCCACCACCTGCTGGGCTATTTCAGTGGATACGTTAAGCTGCGCTTCTTCTGTTGATGCGCCAAGATGCGGGGCAGTAACAATCTTCTCCTGTTTAAAAACAGGATTGTTCATATCAGGCGGCTCTTTCTCATAAACATCCAGAGCAGCCTGAGCCACCTTTCCTGATTCAACAGCCTTTATGAGGGCTGCCTCGTCTATTATGCCTCCCCTCGCGCAGTTAATTACACGCACGCCGTTTTTCATCAACGCAAACTGTTTATCGCTTATAAGGTATTTTGTCTCGTTGGTCATGGGGGTATGAACGGTTATAAAATCTGATTGCTTCAACAGCTCGTCCAGGCTGACCAGCTGAATGCTCAATTGTTCGGCTTTTTCTTTAGTAAGGTAGGGATCGCTTGCTATGACCTTCATACCGAATGAATTGGCGCGCTTGGCAACTTCAGTGCCTATCCTGCCTAAGCCGATGATTCCGATGTTTTTTCCGAAAAGCTCTGTGCCTGTAAACTTTTTTCTCTCCCATTTTCCTTCTTTAAGGGAACCGACTGCAGCGGCAAGATTTCTGGCCATACATAAAAGAAGCGCCATTGTCTGCTCGGCAGTAGATATGGTATTTCCGCCGGGCGTATTCATTACTATGATACCTTTTTTACTTGCCGCCTCAACGTCAATATTGTCAACGCCGACACCTGCGCGGCCGATAACCTTAAGTTTATCGGCGCATGCTAAAATATCTTTAGTGAGTTTTGTCTCGCTCCTGACTAAAATCGCGTCGTAATCCTTGATTACCTTTTTTAACTCCTCAGGCGCAAGTTTATACTTTTCATCCACCTGAAAACTCTTCTCTGCCTTTAAAATAGCGACTCCCTCTTTGGCAAGAGGATCGCTTACTAAAATTTTATACATCGGGGTCCTCTCCTTTTACTTTTTCGCAAGCTCCTGTTGAGCCGCTGCTATCCCTGCTCCCTGTTTAATCTTAACTCCCAACTCAACTAAAACCATTTCAAGAGCGCTTATTGTCATCAAAATATCTGTGGCTGTCATGTAGCCTAAGTGCGCTATCCTAAAAACCTTGCCTTTTAACTGCGCCTGGCCGCCTGCAACCCATATGCCATACTTTGATTTAAGAAGTTTTACAATCTGCTCACCGTCAATACCTGCAGGCGCCTTTACAGGCGTCACCGCAGCGCTCGGCGCTGTTGGAGCAAATAATTCAAGGCCCATGGCAACTACTGCCGCGCGGGTTGCCTGCGCCATTTTGGCATGCCTTGACCATACCGCTTCAATAGTCTCTTCTTTTATCATCTTCAACGCCTTTGCAAGCCCTATAATCAATGTAATAGCCGGCGTATAAGGCGTATCTGTTTTATCAAGCGCCTTTTTAGAAGCTACAAAATCAAAATAATATTTAGGCGATTTGCTCTGTTTTACCAATTCCCATGCCTTAGGGCTTACGCTTACAAACCCAAGGCCAGGGGGAATCATTAGCCCTTTTTGCGACCCGCTTACAACCACATCCACTCCCCACTCGTCTGTCTTAAGCTGGCAAGCGCCAAGCCCGCTGATAGCATCCACAACCAGCACTGCTTTTGTCTTTGATGTGATATCGGCTATTGCCTTTGTGTTAATCTCAGCGCCCGTTGATGTCTCACAAAGCGTCACAAATACAGCTTTTGCATTCGGCTCTTTCTTTAGCGCATCTTCTATAATCTTCGGGTCTGCGGCATACCCCCATTCAATATCAATATCAACTGATTTTACGCCGTAGGCCTTACAAATCTCTGTCCAGCGCTCGCCGAATTTTCCTGTGCGCACAACTATTACTGTATCCTGCGCTGAAAGCAGGTTGCATACTGCAGCCTCCATAGCGCCTGTGCCGGATGAAGCAAAGATTAAAACATCATTTTTTGTCTGAAATACATACTTTAAATCTTCCTCAACCTGCTTTATAATCTCCTGAAACTGCGCGGTTCTGTGGTGAATTATGGGCTTTGCCATCTCGAGCATCACAGCCTCGGGTACCGGCGTAGGCCCTGGTGTCATTAAATATAATTTTTTCATTTTTTCTTTCCCTTTCCGATCTCCTGGATCACTTCATCAACAATACCGTATTTTTTTGCCTCTTCCGCAGACATAAAATAATCCCTGTCTGTGTCCTTGGCTATTTTCTCAACTGCCTGGCCGGTATGTTTTGCGATGATACCGTTAAGTTTATCCCTCATGTTTAATATCTCTTTTGTCTGAATGGAAATATCCGCCGCGGCTCCCTGCACCCCTCCCCACGGTTGGTGAATCATTACCCTTGCGTTTGGCAACGCGAATCTTTTTCCTTTTGCGCCGGCGGCTAACAACACAGCGCCCATAGAAGTGGCCTGGCCTATACAATAAGTGCACACATCAGGCTTTACAAACTGCATCGTGTCGTATATAGCTAAGCCGCTTGTAACAACGCCGCCTGGTGAATTTATGTAAACACTTATATCCTTGTCAGCATCCTCCATTTGAAGGAATAAAAGCTGCGCTATTATAATGTTTGCCATGTTGTCCTCGACAACATTACCTATAAAAATAATCCTGTCCTTTAACAGCCTTGAATAAATGTCATACGCCCTCTCGCCTCTTGAGGTCTGCTCAACTACCATTGGCACTAATATTTGCGAATTAGCCATAACGCCCCCCTTATTTTTACTCTTCTTCAATCTTCGCATTATCCATCAGAAACTTCATAACCTTGGCCTCTGTAAGCTGCCAGAACAGGCTGTTTATCCTGTTATCATGTTCAAGCTGCTTCCTTAAGGCCGCTGTGTCTTTAGAACCCTGTCTTTTAGCAAGCTGATCAATAAAACTCTCCAACTCTTCTTCTCTTGCCTGCAATTTTTCCTTTTCAGCTATCTCTTCAAGTATGAAAAATGCCTTTACCTGTTTTTCTGCATGAGGCATAAGCGCCTTGGAAAGGTCTTCTTTCTGGCTGTACCCCTGATGCATCAATTTATGTTTGGCATCTTCCACAAGGCTGTTAAGCTCACCCTCAATCAAAGATGCCGGCAACTCAAAAGAATGCGCCTTTAAAAGCTGGCTTATCAGCTGATCCTGCATGTCAAGCCGCACAGTTTCCTGTTTCTCGGCTTCAAGATGTGTTTTTATATTTTTGCGTAAAGCGTCTATGCCTTCTTTTACCCCGAGGTCTTTTGCAAGGTCATCACTTAAGACAGGAATCTCTTTTTCCTTTATCTGGCGCGCCAAAACCTCAACTATCGCGGTCTTTCCGACGTATTCTTTCTTGGGAAAATCCTTATCGAGGTTTACTGATATGGATTTTTTCTCGTTGATTACGATGCCTAAAATACCATTAAACAAATCAGCTGTCAACGTATTTTTTTCAACAGGCAGAAAGGTATTTTTTCTCTTATCTATTGATACGCCATCCACCACCCATTCTATATCGCACTGCAGATAATCGCCTTCTTTTACCGGCCGGGCTTGGACCGGCTTGTATTGCGCGGCCATCTGCCTTAGATTCTCCAACGCTTTATTAACATCCTCTTCGTTTACAGCGGCTGTTTTTTTATTAAGCTTAAAACCCTTGTATGTTTTAAGCTGCACCTGCGGCCTTACTTCAACTGTCGCATCGAATGTTAAATCGCCGCGCTGATTGAAATTCACATTTTCTATCAATGGGGAGTTTACCGGAAAAAGGCCTGAAGCCTTTAAGGCGTCCCTATAAGAATCCGCCAAAGCCAGTTCCAAAACCTTTTTCTTGGCGTAACCCGCGTAATTTTTTTTGATCAGATCAAACGGCGCATTACCCTTTCTGAAACCAGGCAAGGTTGCATCTTTACGGATCTGGCTGTAAGCCTCTTCATAAAGCACAGCCATCTCATCTTTTGGCACCTCTATTTTAAAAAAAATTTTGCAATGTTCCAACTGCTTTATTTTATGCGTACTCTTCATGACCCTATTCCACCTCTTCTTCCTGTTGATTTTGTTGTTCCTGGCTCATCTTAAGCGATTTATACTCCTTTGTTTTATCCCTGTATTTCAAAAGCTGCTTTTGGAGCTTATGAAGCGCTAAGTCTATTGCCGAATGTATATCATCCGACTCCTCGTTTGCCACAATATTTATATTCTTTGCTGTTAATATAAGTTCTGCGGCATACCTGAAACCTTCTTTAGCAAGAACAGCCTTTATTGAAACTATCTTCGAGAAATAATTTTCTAATTTTTCTAACTTCTCCGTAAGATAGGCCTTTATTTTTTCTTCTGCATTAAAATGCCTTGTTGTAATAAATATATCCATTTCTTAACACCTTTCTTTTTATGCTACTTCGCTACATGCGAAATTTCTCGCCTAAATATATCTGTCTTGCCTGCGGATCTTTTATAAGCTCGTCTGCTGTACCTGAAATAAGTATCTTACCCTCGTCCATAATGTAGGCGCGGTCTGTTATTGAAAGAGTTTCCCTTACATTGTGGTCAGTTAATAAAATACCTATACCTTTTGCCTTAAGCTCTTTTAATATTTCCTGTATATCAGAGACTGCTATGGGGTCTATTCCACTAAAAGGCTCATCCAAAAGCATAAAAACCGGGCCTGTAACAAGCGCCCTTGTTATTTCAAGCCGCCTTCTCTCGCCGCCTGAAAGCGTGTACGCCTTATTTTTGGCAAGATGAGAAATCCTCAAGTCCCTTAAAAGCTGATTAAGCCTTTTTTTTCTTTCGTCCCTTGAAATATTAAGCGTTTCAAGTATTGCCATAATATTTTCTTCCACGGTAAGTTTTCTGAATATGGACGGCTCCTGTGAAAGATATCCTATTCCAAGCCTGGCGCGCTTATACATAGGCAGCCTTGATATATCCTTATCACCGTAAACAATACGGCCTTCGTCAGGCCTGACTATGCCGACTGTCATATAGAAAGTGGTTGTTTTTCCTGCGCCGTTAGGGCCCAGCAGCCCGACTATTTCTCCCCTATTTACAGAAATAGAAGCGCCGTCAACTATTCTTCTGTCATTATACGATTTTTTAAGGCCTTCTATCCTGAGCAAATGCATTATCCGCCTCTTTAGAGTCTATAAAAATAACCGGGTTGCCTGTAAGTATGGCCTTGCCCTCTTCGGCAAAATAAACCGCCTCTTCGCTCACTGAAATACTGTTTCCTCTTATAAGCCGCACCCCGCCATTGGCATTGACCTTTAAAATCTTCTTTTTGTCAGGGTCAAAAAATACAACCATCTCGCTGCTAGCCATAGTGCCTTTGGGGTTTTCTATTACCACATTATCCTTAAATACCGCCGTATTCTCCTTATAGTCAAGCACCAGCGGGCCTGAACACTTTATAGTTGTGCCTGAAGGTGTATTCATAAACACATCTTTATTAAGCTGTATCTTATTTATGCTTTTATCAAGCCTAGCACCCATAGCCTTTGTTTCTAATCCAGCGCTCTTAACAAAAACCGCTCCCGGGGCGGTCGCTATCTCATTTTTAAAAGACCAGTCTATTGTATCAGTTGCAAGGGTTGTGCCATCATCATAGGCCAACACGACATCATCCTTAAATGTGCCCTTGTTCTCGCTTTTCTTTATAACGCCTTTCTTTGCCTCCATCGTAACGCTAGAACCCATTGACTCTGATTTTATTTTTACATTACTCAGATTAACCTTATCCTCCATTATATCGGCTGTCTCACCCTCAAGCTCCCAGTTTGACTGGCCGTCATCGCCCACGCTTGAAAGCGTAAACGTGCTCACTTCCTGCGTCACGCCGTCCTCTAAATTCTTCGCCTGGCTGGCAGTTTCATCCGCCACCTGCGGCTCTTTCGCGCATCCCGAAGCCATAAATAAAACTAAAAATATTATTACTACAGATTTAATCATGCTTTTGCGTCTTCCAACGCCTATGAAACCACATCCATTGTTCAGGATACTGCCTGATGTAGCGCTCCGCGATATCCGACCACTTCTGCGTATTAACTAACAAATCCTTCTCTTTATCGCCTGTCAGCTCTAATTCTATCGGCCCTTCAATAACAATCTTATGAGTACCGTTTTCTCTTATGCAAAACGCAAAAAACATGGGCGATTTGGTTACCATGGCTAATGCCACAGGCCCTGTAGGCGTATAGGCAGATTTATTAAAAAAATTAACAAATACGCCGTCAATGCTGTCTATGTCCTGGTCAGGTAAAATTCCAACAATCTGATTACTTTTTAAAATAGATATTATCCTTTTAAAAGAATTCTCTCTTGGAATGATGTTTATATTCTTGGAGCGCCTTACGGAGTTTACGATCCCGTCATACCTGGGGTCCCTGGACGGCCTGAATACAACACTGACAGTATATCCTTTAAGCCCAAAATACGCTGCTGATAATTCCCAATTACCAAAATGACAGGATAAAACTATCGCGCCGTTTCCTGCTAAAAGCGCATGGTCTATCTTTTCTAAACCTTGCGCCTTAACCAGCCTGTCAATATTCGAACTATTTATCTTTGGCAGATTTATAAATTCAGCGGCGCTTTTACCCGTGTTTTGGAAAACTTGTTTTGCTATTTTTTTAATCTGGTTGTCTGTTTTTTGCCCGCGAAAAGCTGCTTTAAGATTTTCAATTGTCACCAATCTATGTTTTGCGAGAAGAAAAAATATTAAAACACCTAATTTCCCGCCCAAGATAACAGCTATCTTAAGCGACAGTAAAAAAAATACGGTTGATACAATCCTTACGGCTACATATACAAATCTTCTTCTTATTGCGTGTTTCATGCATTGCCTTTTAATCTTCCCAGAGCTTGAGCTTATATTCCTTGGCCTCTGACTCATTCAACAGGGTTATCTGGTTTTCCTCTATGACAGTTACAAGAAAATCATCTATACTTTCATCCGCCTTTATTATCTGGCCATTAATTATACAATAACTATGTTTTAAATTTTCCTTGTCATACACTATACCTGTAAGCAATATGCCTGTTACACCCGCTGTATTTCTTTTTTTATCGGCCCTGAAAAACTCTTCTGCGCTGCTCTGCCGCTTAAATGGATTTCTGCCTACAACATCCATAAGCATCTCTTCTATCTTACTTTTATCCTCGGCAGCCTTAACAGGCGCAAGCCTACCCATTGACACTGCCTGGGATACGCTTTGGGCTATTTTATTCTTTTTGGCTATCATTGTCCTGGCGAAATTTATAGACACAATGACAAAGATCGCTATCAAACCTGCTGTAACATATTGTTCTATTTTGGCTTTTGCCATATTTTATCGCCTTTGCGGCTTTTTATCCAACAACGCAAAACTGCAAACAGTAATATGAACCTTCAACTTATCGCTGGTTGTCTGCCTTTCGATATTAAACCTATTTATTAATAAATACTGCGCCGGCTTTGCTTCAAGTATACTCATATACTCTATAAGAGACCTGTAAGATCCAATCAGGTTCATCTCTATATTTATAGTATTACATTCCTGGCCATCTACGCTCAAGGTATTACCTTTATCACTATAGGACAAAAAGAATTCTGAAGGCTGCATTGATACGACTTCTAAATTCTGCAACCTTGCCTCTTGCGCAAGTTCCTGAAGAAGGCCGCTGATTTCCTTGGGTTTTATAAATTTCGCATCGTATACATCAGCCTCCTGCCTCATTCTTAATATGCCTTTCCCAAGATCCTCTTTCTCGCCGATAATGGCATGAACCTTATTCATAGAGGCCTCTATCATAGCCAATTCATTTTTCAATTTTTTAAGCTTAGCACTCTTCGGCGCATAGATAAACAAAAACAAAACGGTTATACTCAAAACCAAAACCGCAAACATTAATAACGCATTTCGCTGTTGTTTTGTAATAGCTATCTTCATAATCTTATTCTATTTATCGGCAACCTCGCAATATATGGTAAAATTCGACATAGCCGTTTGGCTTGTGTTTTTCTGCAGGGATATAATTTTTATATTATCAAAAACCTTTGTTTCCTGCATAACCTTTGTAAAATCCGCCAGAGTAACCTCAGGCCTTATGCCCGCAACAGTGCCTTTTATGCTTATACTGGAATCTGAATTTTTCGCAAACGAATCAAGCTCTATAACAGCCGGCGTTGACTTACTCAGGGCCTTAAGCAACGATGATACTTTATGCTGGCCTATACCTAGTTGCTGCAGCAAAAAACGCCTTTTATCTATCTTGTCTTTAAGCACAGTGACTTCCTGTATAGCGTTATAATTTGCATTGGCTATTTTTATCTGTCTCTGTATACCGTTTACCTGCATGCTCATAAAAAGATATGCCAGAAAAAGCACTGAAAAAGAAATAACGCTGACCATCCTCAGATACGCGCGCTGCAGTTTACGGGTTCTTGCATCCCTGACCTCTGCGGGAATTAGATCTATAGGCCTGGCCGCATCAACGGCAACAGCAATAGCCGCATCAAAGATAACAGACTCTTTGTCTTTGAAATAGGCTATCTCCATGCCAATGTCTTTTTCAAGAATCTTATCCAGGTTTTTAAGAAGCGACCCTCCCCCGGTAACATATATTTTTTTCGGAACGTACAGCTTGAGCTGAGCCCTGCAATACTCCATCGAACGCCTGAGATCATTTTCCAGCTTTTCAACAACAGGCCTGAACATGGATATAAATTGCGCGTTTGAGATCTCCTGCTTTACGACAGGCGCGCCTTCGTCAGGAATACCAACCTCTATTTTAAGTTTCTCCGCCTCATCATATGTAAGTTCAAGCTTTCCTTTGTCAGAAACCAAAGCGCCTGTCATTGTCTTTGTAAACTCATTGCCTGATCCGGGAAGCACTCTTGAAAACTGCGGCAAGGAATCATTAAAAAGTATGAATTCCGATTTAAAAGCGCCTATATCAAGAACCGCCATAATAGGATTTTTCTTGCTTATATCTGACAGGCTGAAGGCAAACAGGCTTATACCTGAAAGATTCAAACCTGCTTTAGCTATTACATCAACGCATTCAAAAACAAACCTCTTGCCCGCAATAGCTGCCAGTATGTTAATTAAAACAGTGCCTTTTGAATCTTTTGCCTCTCCCAATACCTGATAATCTATTATTGTTTTTTCAAGATCAGCCGAAACCTGGTCCCTGACGGCCCATTTCACGGCTTGCTGCAACTCATCCTTTGGCATGGATACCAAAGATATCCTTCTTACAAATATATTTGGGCCGCTTATACAAAGATATGCTTTTTTGCCTGGAAAGTTTATTTCCTTAACATAGGATTTTATAATGCCTGCTACAAAATCAGTGTTCGAATCTATAAAATTGCCCGTCTCTGACCTGGTAACCTGCTTAACAGCGCTGGCCTTAACTTCAGCGCCGGCAGCTGCCTTATGCACCCACGCTATCTTAATAGATGAAACGCCGATATCAATACCAAGCACATCTTCATGCTTCGACATTGCGCCGGAAATATCAAAAATATTTGGTTTCATTTTTTAATAAGCTCTTTTACCTTTGAAAGCAATACATCCGGGTTTTGTGATTTTAAAACATAGGCATCCGCGCCGCACTCTTCTCCTGTACGGCGGTCCTGGTCCTGCGCCTTGGCAGTCAGCATAATTATCGGCGTATGCGCGTACTTTGCATCAAACTTAACCATACGGCTAAGCTTATACCCATCCATCTTAGGCATCATGACATCCATAATGATAAGATCATAATGATGCGCTTTTATTTTCTCAAGGCCCTCTAGCCCGTCTGTTGCTGCGGTAACTTCATATTCTTCGGCCTCTAAAAGGGCTGATATGGCAATCACAAAATCCTTTTCATCCTCTACGATCAAAATCTTTTTCTTCTGCATTTAACCCCCTAAAGGCATATCAAGTTTTTTCAGCAGATCAACGGCAATAGAGCCATCGTTTGGAAAAAACAGAGGCACGGCCCTTATGGCCACGCTTATCTGCCTGTCATCTTTATCTTTAATCTTTTTTTTGCTTAAATCCTTGACAATTCTCTCTATTAAAACAGCGGCACCCGCCTTATCGGCATCCGCGGCAATCAATATCCTGTTTTTGCTTTTTTGCCTTACTACTAAGTCTGTAGGCCTCCGTATATTTTCTTTTGCTGTCTTATACAACTGTTCCACCACTGCCTCAAACTGAGCCGGCGTAAATCTTTGTTTAAAACCCATTATACTTGCCAGATCAAACGCAAGCAGGCATACATTGCCCTTGGTATCGCTTGCTTTTACTATCTGCTTATCAAGATACTCCACAAAGAAAAATTCTTCATCATACACAGGCAATGTAAAGAAAAATTTGGCGCCTGAACCCTGCTCTGACTCTATCCATATCCTGCCGGAATGCGCCTCCACTATTTCTTTTGTTATGGCAAGCCCCAGGCCTGTGCCTTTTACCTTGGCAGCGTCTAATTTCTGCGGTATCCTCTGAAACTTTACAAACAATTTATCGATATCTTCTGCGGAAATACCAGGGCCTGTATCTTCAACCGATACTTCCACGAAATCAAGCACAGCATTATCTGCAAGCCTGTTCTTTTTTAAAAGCTGCGCCGAAACAATTATCCTGCCTTTATCCGGCGTAAACTTC
>PFHB01000005.1:23839-24792 GCA_002783585.1 Candidatus Omnitrophica bacterium CG_4_8_14_3_um_filter_43_15 | reverse complement strand
GGCTCTCTTTTTAACTCAAACCTGCCTGACTCCAGACGCGAAAGATTAAGCAAATTATCTATAAGCCTTGTCAAGCGGTCTATATTGCTTTGGATTAAAACAAGGTACTCTCTTTGCTTGTCTGTAACTGCGCCGGCTGTGCCTTTCTCTATTATAGACAGAAGATACTTTGATATTCCAAGAGGCGTATTTAATTCGTGCGAAACGTTTGCCACAAAATCCGTTTTTAGCTGATCGAGATCCTTAAGGCGTTCATTAGCAGAGGTAAGATCTTCGTAGAGCCGGTTGTTCTGTATGGCAATAGAAACCTCATCAGTAAGGGTAACCATTATATCCAGATCGCGTTTATTGAATATACTTTTATCCTTTTTGTTGTTTACATTAAGTACGCCTATAACCTCGCCTCTTGCCTTAAGCGGCACGCTTAAAAGACTGTTTGTGCAGTATTTTTTGCCGTTTCTTTTCAAAAATCTGCCGTCTTTTTCTATATCCTCTATTAAAAGCGGCTCTCCATGCTGCACAACCCATACTGCTACCTCTTTAGGGTCTTTCTGGCCAAGTATACTTTTTGCCTCTTTTATTATTTTATCATTAAGGCCTCTTGCGTATTTTATAGACAGCTCATTTTTGATCTTGTCTATAAGCATAATAGAAGCTATCTCAACGTTGATAAGTTCTGTGGTTGTATCAAGTATAAGACTAAGGCAGCTGTCAAGGCCTATCGCAGAACTTATTTCATGGGATATCCTATGGACAGCGACGAGTAAATCAGTATCGCCTTTTATCTCATTTTGGGGTTTAAGTAGAGTCATAGTATTATAATATAATATTATACGTTACTTTATAATTATATTATAATAAACTACGGATGTCAATATAATTAGAAGGGTTAGCAAGCTTATAATAATGCCCAGTTTAAACGACATTGGGCTATATATAAATTCCACATGGTG
>PFHB01000005.1:13623-23793 GCA_002783585.1 Candidatus Omnitrophica bacterium CG_4_8_14_3_um_filter_43_15 | reverse complement strand
CGAATGATTTTTTGATATTTACCATCAACAATCGCTTTCCATCCGGGATAATACGTATCCGATAACACCAAGAATTTCGGGCTGCCTGATACATTGGCTTCAATTATGATTTTATTGGGGGCGTAGGATGTAATTTCGGCCTTGTCGGTGGGGACAGGTTTATGCTGGGGCGTAGGCATTAGGATAAACCTGTCCCCGAGGTTTTCATTATCTTCCAAGATTACATCGTTCGCCGGATCAAAATCACCCTCTGATAATCTTTTAAGTATCTCATATTCATCTTTAATCACTATTGGGTTACCGACGAGAAATGCGCGTTCAAGAAAACGCTCTGCCTTATAAAGATTAGCCGGCTGCGACTGGTTAACCAGCTTAAAACCAGTCAGCTCCGGCTGCCTGCTGCTTGCCACAAACTTTACATTTAAAAGCGCAAGTAATTTTTCAAGATTTTCTGATTTCTCTCCCATGATAAGATTCAGAAACTTCACGTTTCTGCTGTTATATACGGAGCCATACATATTTACATCATAAATACCAAATTCTACCATCCTGTCAGTAATAAGCCTGTCTTTGGAGGCCTCAAGCCCTTTGCGAAAACCGGGTTCAGGCACATAAGAGTGCTGCCTCGCTGTCTGCGGAGAACAACATATCCTGAATAACAGGCCGCTTTTGGCTTCTTTCATTAAAAATCCCACATTGCTGCTTGGCGATGTAAATTCTTTTGCGTCGGAAACAGGGCTGTATCCGCCGTTAACGCTGGATACATCTATTATCGCAAGAAAAACCAAAGCAGGAATAATAAAAATCTTGTGGCGCGCGCTGTTTTTTGACCCCAGAAAAAACAGCGTGCCGAAAAACGCCAGAAGCAAAAGCGCTCTTCTGAAATTTATCAGGTCCATACTTATAAACTCCGAAAATACAGGCAATTTTACGGCCTCTTCTATATATGTTTTTGACATGTTAAGGCCAAACAAAACCTTAACAGCTATTTCCCTGATAAAATCCAGGCAGCTGTCAAACCTCGCATCAACTATCAAAAATGCTATACTGGCAAAAAATGCCGCGCTTAACATGAAAAACGCCGTTTTCTTAAGCCGCGGGTCAGATTTTATAAACCCGGCATAATAATCAATCCCGATGCCCGCTAAAACAGATATGGCAAACGTCGGTATAAAAAAGAACCTTACACTGTAGCGCATAAATTTAAAACCCGGAACAATCCTGTATAAAAACTCAAACAAGGCCGTATCCTTGCCCAGAGATAAAACAAAACCCAGAAGGCCAAAAATAAATATTGCCTTTGTCTTTTTCGATTTATCAAAAAATATTGCTGTCAGAAAAAATATAAACGCAAGCGCGCCCACATAATAATTATCAAGCCAGCTCTGGCGCTGCCAGTAACTTACAAAAAGTTTGTATATATCATGAAAAAACGGCAGCACCATCCCGGGCAGGTCCTTGACAGGCAGGCTCCATATCGTTGACATCTCGAAATTCGGGCTATTGCGGCTGGTTGTTTTTAAAAATTCCCAAAAAGGAAGAAATTGAAACGCGGACAGGCCCAAAAAAACCACTGCCGCCAGCAGCATGCCGCCTATATACGCAAAATTAAATCTTTTTTTCTCCAAAAACTCCTCTATTGTAAAATAAACAGCGCCGCAGAAAAATAACCCCATCACAATATACAATATTGAAGGTTCACCCCCAAGAAACATTATCGTAAACACAACTCCCAGAAATACAACATACCTAAAGCAATGGGGACAGGTTTCGAACCTGTTCCCATTGCCTGCGGCGCTTTTAATCAACTTATAGTAAAACAACATCGCCAACGGAAACCATGTTACAGCGCTTAACGTCGTAAGAAGATTCACCACGGATGTCATGTAACCACTCAAGGCAAATAAAAAACCGGATAGCGCTGCCGCAAAAAAAGAACACCGCATCTGCCTTAAAAATATATAGGTAAAAAACGCTGCCAGAAAATAATGCGCAACTATAAAGATATTGAACGCCCTGGTAAAATCCCCTATATAATAGATAAAACTCAATGGGTAAAGCACGCAGGACTGCAGGCTGGCAAAAAGCGGGTTTCCGCAGAATATATAAGGGTTCCATAACGGAAAAATACCGCTCTTTACGCAATTTACAGTAAAAAACCTGAGCGGGTAATAATACCGGCTTAAATCGCGCTCTACAAAAATCTGTCCTTTAAAAAGCGCGTCTTTAAAAAACCACATAAAAAAAACAGCCGCCGCGGCTGCAAATATAAATATCTCTATGTTTTTTATCTTGTTTGTTCTCATGCTATCCGATTAGCAGGATGGGGGATCTTTCAATCCCCCATCCTGCTGAACTCTCAAACTCCTAAACTCTCAAACTGAATCTTACCAATCGCTGCTATTGGTTGATATCGTGCCATCAACATAACCACCCACCTGGCCGATATTATTTCCTGTAGTTACATACCACCAACCGCTTGTACTGGTTGTAGAACCATTTACTGTATCTGATACGCTGCTGACAACCGTTGAACCCGTAACCTCATTTTTCGGCACCCTTCCATCAGCAAACAAACTTGTGGTTATACTGCTGGGAAAAGCCGCTGTTCCCGATGTAGCGCTTCTGGCATACTCAATAGCAACTGCTGAACGGATGCCACCCAAAGCGCCTCTTGCAGCCGCTACCTTGGCATCATTTGTAAGGCCTGAAAACTTAGGAATAGCAACTGCCGCCAAAATTCCTATAATGACTATAACCATTACCAGTTCTATAAGAGTAAAAGCCCTTCTTTTACTTCTCATCCTACCACCTCCTCCTGTTTTTTAGCCTTTGTAATATATACTTGCATTCTACTACGATATGGGAAAATTGCAAGTAAAATTTCTATTTTACTCCGCATACTCAAGAAGCTCTTTTATTTTACCTAAAAGCACATCCGGCTGAAATGGTTTTGTTATATATGCATCTGCCCTGCATTCTTTTGCCATGCGCTCATCTGATTCCTGCGCTTTTGCGGTAAATATTATTACCGGCGTTACTTTGCGCTTTTTATCAAACTTAATTATGCGGCACACCTTATACCCGTCTGCTTTGGGAATCATTATATCAAGTATAACAACATCCGGATTATCTTTTCTGATTTTATCCAGGGCGCTAACGCCGTCAACCGCGGTTATAATATCAAAACCCTCAGTTTCAAGAAATATCTTCATTGTCTTTAAAATATCCGGCTCATCATCCACTATCAAAATCTTTTTCTTAGCCATTAATCTCCCTTTCTAAGACCGGCGGGAACCGTAAAAATAAAACTGCTTCCTGAGCCGCTTTTACTTTCAACCCATATCCTGCCGCCATGTGAATCTACTATCTCCTTTGTTATTGCAAGGCCCAGGCCTGCGCCATGGCCATGCTTCTGAAGTATAACCTCAAGCCTTTTAAACCTGTCAAACAATTTCCCTCGATCCTGCTCGCTTATACCGATACCTGTATCGCTTATTACTGATTTTACATTATTTTTTTCATTTGTCAATCTGATACAAACATTGCCGCCGGCAGGTGTATATTTTATAGCATTATCTATCAAGTTTGTATAAACCTCCGATATTTGGTCTTCTGATCCAAAAATCTTCATAAGGTTTGGCTCAACATCCAGGCTAAGAGTTATTGATTTATTCTTCGCCTGCATCTCTAATGATTTAACCACGTTTTTTACCACAAAACCAAAGTCTATAAGGTTGCGCTTTGCCTGCGGCATACCCTTTTCCATCTTGGCAAGATCCAACAGGTTATTAACCAACCGCGACTGCCTGTCAACGTTTGAATCTATTATATCAAGTAATTCAAGTTTCTGGCCGTGACTGTCCATTTTTTTTAAAATAGCGCAGGCGTTTTTTATGGATGTAAGAGGCGTGCGCAGCTCATGAGAAACATTCGCTACAAATTCCGACTTCATTTTGTTAAGCTTTTCAAGCCGCTGGTTTAATAACCTGATTTCGACCTTTATGCCGGCCTCTCTTCTGTAAAGATAATAGGCAAACAGCATGATAAGGCTTAATGAATATACCCGCATAAACGGCGCCGGGAAAATAAGCCTTTTGCCCTGGCCTATATGTATATTCCAGAATGCCTCACCCAATAAAAATGTACAAAGGGCAACCAGCATAGTTATGGGGCCTTTTGGCTGCACTATAACTATAAATGCCATAGTAACAGCTATAACAACAGGCAGGTAATAAAAAACAAGCAGCATATCGCTGCCTTTAAAAAATAACAGGAGCGCAAAAAATACAGCAAGATAAATGAATATTGAAAAAATTATCTTACTTGCGCGCGCTTTTATGCTGGGCAAAAAATTCGCCGAAAGCACTGATAGAAGCGCCGCCAAAAATATTATAAGATACGCCGGGTTAACACTCTTTAAAGCCTGCGGCGATATATTTATAAAAAGCACTACCGCGATAGCCATCATCCAGAACAATACTTCTATTGCAGTCGGCTTAAAATCATTCTCTTTTTTAATTTTAATGTTGTTCTTCATTATCATCCCTTAAATACATGCATCATATCCCATAAAGGCAAAAATATTGCCAGGGCCATTGTTAAAACCATGCCGCCCAGACAAAATATAAGAAGCGGCTCTATTGCTGTGGTCAGATTTTTAAGCGCGTAATCAACCTGCCTGTCATAATAATCCGACACGCGCGCGAGAAGCTGATCCAACTTTCCAGTACTTTCGCCCACGCTTACCATCTGGGTTACTATCGGAGGAAATAATTTATCTATTTTCATAGGTTCATGCATGGGTTTGCCGTCATTAACCGCCTTTTTTATATTGTCTATTGCCCTTTCCACTATGGAATTGCCTGTTGTCTTCGAGGCCATATCCAACACCTGTAACAACGGTATTCCGCTTTTAATCAAACTGGATGTTACGCGCGCAAATCTGGATAACGATATCTTTAGCATTATGGGCCCGAAAACCGGAACTTTTATCTTAAAATTATCCCATGCAAACCTTCCATGCGCGGTTTTTATATACGCTCTAAACAAAAACACAGCTGCCCCGGCCAACGCAATGCATGCGTACCACCACCTTCTCACCACATAGTTTATCATGAGAAGTATCTTTGTGGGAAGAGGTAAATCAACACCAAACCTTGAAAACAAATCAGCGAATCTCGGCAAGACAAATGTCACGACAACCAAGAATGCCACGACAAGCGTAATGACAACTATAACAGGATAGAGCGTGGCTGATTTTACCTTTGCCTTAATCTCCATCTGATATTCAGCCAATGACGCAAGGCGCTCTAAAACCTCATCAAGCGTGCCTGATATCTCGCCTGACTTTATCATATTTACATAAAGATCATCAAACACATTTGGATGCCTTGAAAGCGCATCGGCAAACGTTGAACCACCCTCTATATCAAGAGAAAGCTGTGAAATTACATTTTTCAGAACACTGCTTTCTGTCTGCTCCTTTACTGCTGACAAGTTCATCAAAAGCGGCAGGCCTGCTGACTGCAGAGTAACAAGCTGGCGCGTAAACATTATCATATCTTCAAGCTTAACCTTGTTAAATTTTAAAAGAAAACTTTTTATTGAAAAAGCCTCGTTGTATTCTTCAACGCTTATAGGCGTATACCCCATCTTTTTAAGATAATTTATTACACCTTCCTTATTCTCTCCTCCTAAGGTACCGTTTAAAGGCCTTCCGTATTTATCCCTTACTTTATATTTAAAATTAGGCATATCTTACAATACCTCCTTCCAACCCGACGCAACAACGCTGCTTGAACCACCCGAAAGCCCGGGAGGCAAACCATCTAAGATTAACTCATCGTAAGTTATATTCACATCCTCGCTGTTCTGAAGGTTAAAATTACCGGCAACCAGAACGCTTCCTGTAAAATTTATATCCTCTGCCTTTTGCATAAGAAAGTTGCCTGACAAATTAGCGCCGACATAAATAAGGCCTGTGATAGTTATATGATCAGAATCCTGGAATTGAAAATTCCCCTCTGCTATCAGCGCCGGATTAGGAGATACTGCTGTTATGGTTATATTTTCATTATGATTCATATCTATATTGCCTGTTGATATTATCGAACCATTTATAGCAACATTGCTGTTGACGGTCACATTGCCGTCAACATACCAAACGCCCGAATAAGTACCTGACGCAAACGTATGATTGCCTGAAATTACATGGTCTGCTATGGACTGATAATAGAAAAAATTAACCGATGGAAAATTAGTCACGCCTTCGGCCTGTTCTCCGGTTACTGTAAAATTATCAGCGCCCTGGCTTGTTATGTTCCCGCCTACATACAGCGCGTAATTAAACGCATCGGGTATGCCGCGCTCAACGTGGCATGACACAACCCGCTGCAAAGCCTGATTTTCATAACCTGTCAATACAGCTGTTGAAACCATATCAAGTGAATCTGTCTGGCAATCCGATACTGTTATTGTAAAACTTCCGTTTGCGAAATTCTTAGGCCCTTTGTCGCCTGAAGAGGCATTGTCGCTCCAATTATTATCAGCCTGTATCTGCTCAATGTACCACTCTCTTCCTGCTTCTGCAATATAAAATACCTGCTGCGACTGCATATAGTCAAGCCCTAAACTGCTTGTCGAACCCAATAGTGAAACCCCGACAATACTCAGCAAGGATAATATAAGCATTATGGCTATCACGCCGGCTACCGAGATACCTTTATTATCTGTCATTCTAAATTCCTCGGCTTCACATCCGAACGCAGATTCAAAACAATATCTAAATTTTTTGCTAAAGACATATTAATCCTCACCCTTCTTATATCTGTTTCTGAAGGCGCAACAACAGGCGAAATGATAATTGAATTATCGGCATCATAATATGTAAACGAAAGGCTTGATGCACCTGTTGCTAACGTATTCGTGACAGCATCCTCTGTGCGTTCTAAGGCCCCCGAATTTAAACTGTATGTTATATTTACATTATTTACATCTATTAACTCGAATACAGCAGAATCCGCTGTTATAACGCTTGTTAAATCCTTAATCATCCTTATCTCGCGCGTCATTCTGTTTAAAGACATTTTACCCTGCAAAACAAGTTCTTTTCTCTGAATAAAATTTGACCACGCGTCTATACCTGAAAGCATCGCAGATACACCCATCCAGCCCATAGCTGCCAGCACTGTTATAGTAATAACCAATTCTATTATCGTAAATCCCTTTTTTTTCACTAGGCCCTGGCCCCTAATTATTAGTAACAACTGTTTTCAAACTTACATCTCCTATAATATTACTTGTTACTCTTGCCTCCACCTGTTTATACTGGCCCATTGATGCGTCGATTGCCAGATTTGCAGGCACACTATCAACCCTTATCTGCCAGCTGTAACCTGAAAAGTTACCTCCGAATGAAACAGGGCTGTCCCTGTTTTCATCAACTGTATCTGTAAATGTTTTTTGCATGGCCCTTTCAAGCTCGCCCTCTGCAAGCATAACAGCCGCGTTCATCGCTTCATCATAAACGCTTTTACGCGATATCTCATAAAACGTAAGTATAACGCCTGGTATGGCAATCGCTGCTATCACAATTATCATTATAAGTTCTATTAAAGAAAACCCTCTTTTTTTCATATCAATAAACTCTACCTGTATTCTCTTCCACTGAAACTGTTTTTGTAACACCCTTATAGCTTATCGTAACAGATCCTGCTGATAAAGGAGCACCTATAGAATTAAATTCAACCACAACAGCGCTTACTAAATCTATGCCTGAAAATTTACCGGATGCATACGTAACTGTATAAGGCTTATACGTTGCCGGGTCTTTTATTATATTAGAGATATCCTGCCTGTATGCAAAATAGCTTTCTCTTACAGTATCAAACGAAATGCCATGGCTAACCTGTCTTGCCACAGCAACCTGCTGCACATATCTTATGTCCTGCATAAGCTGCCTGTAGGCTGCTTCTATTTTTATCCTGTCATGGGCGCTGTTAAACATAGGTATAACAACCGCGGCCAGAATTCCAGCTATCACCACTACAATAACAAGTTCCGTTAATGTATATGCCTTCATATATCCTAAGAAAAAGTTTTTATATCAACACCCGCTGTTAAATTCACTCTGCCCTGAAAATCCTTTATTGCGCCGCTTCCTGTATATACAGTTATATCTATTTTCGCTCTTTTTATCAAATTAAGGCTTCCGGCATCCACAGGTGAAGCAATTTCAGCGCCTGCAGTATCAAAAAAACTAAATATTATATCTGCCGCAGCCTTACCCTGAATCTTTGTACTTGCTGTATAATATAAAGGTAGTGATACCTCTCCTGCTGAGTTTATATTACGGTAAAACTTAAGGCTTGGCTGATCCCATCTTATGCTAACAGTTTTATCATCAGCGTCAGTATAATCAATCTGTGTTGCGCTTGCCGAGGATATCGCCTTTAAAAATCTTAACCCCTTTACCTGGGTATTACCGTCTATAATAAGGTCCAGTATTTCCTGCCCCATAAACTCCACTGCTGCCTGCCTGGGTGAAACAAAAAAGAGGTTTGTCAGCGGTATAAAAAAAACCACAGCGCCCACTGCCATCACTGACACAGCGGAAATAACCATGACAAACTCTATTAATGTAAATGCCTTTTTTTCTTTTGCTGAAATCATCATCACCAGTTATACGCAGTGGTTTCGGTGCCGTCTGACATTATAAAAATAACTGAAATAGTTGACAGATTTTTTGAAAACGAAAATGTTGCCGTATTGCTGTAAGTAGTGGAAGCGGCCAGCGTAAAATCATTTTTACCGTCATCGGTAAAATCTACTGTAATTGGCGAAGCTGAATTCCCATCCCAACGCACTGCTGAATCCATTATTACTGACTGAAATTTTATACCTTTTTGGCCTGTAAAAGTAACGATCAGGCCTGTTATGGTTATAGCGCTGGTATCAGTATTAGCCAACGTTATATTTTGAAGATTGCTACCGCTTATGCTGCCACCGGATACAGTAAGATAATCCGCCTGCCCACCCGAAGAAGGTACGCCGCCTCCGCTAGCAGGCCCAAACACTATATTCTGGCCTACATAAGTAGCCGCCTGCGCAATAACCTCGTTGCCTGCAGGCCGCAAAACACTGACTAAAACCATTTTTATCGCGTTAGTCGTGTCTGCGACAATACTTACCTGACGCCTTAAGCTGAAGCCATACCCCTGATAATCGGTTTCGGTATTATCATATCCATCGGAAAGCGTAGGGTCTGAATATGCAAGATTATTAATAACAGACATCTCCATACGCAGGAGATTATTTGTCATGGCTGAATTATTGCAGTAATTAAGGGTTTCTATTGCCTGCTGAAAAAGTTTTGCTGTAGGAAGGATAAAAATAGATATCAGAACTATAGTAATTATCAGCTCTATAAGCGTAATGGCTTTTTTATTTTTTATGGCACTATAAATGGCTGTTGGTTTCATTCCAGGAAGTAATTTTGCCTGTTCCTACATCATATTCCGCAATTATCGTACGCTTCCACGTTATATTAGAAACAACACTGCCTGTGCACTTTATTGTAAAACTATTAGCCGCTGTTTGGCCATTTTTTAATATGTAAGCTGTAACAGTTGAACCGTCAGAAAACAGAAATTCGCAGGTTATCGTCTTGGATGTAACCACAACATCCCATTGCACCCTAAAAGAAGTTGAAGAACCTGCCGTTAATGTATAATTTATAGGTACTAACACCCCGCTGTTAACAGAACCTAACCAATCAGCTCCGCCTATACTTATCTTTGTGAGATTTTCCGATATGGCGTTAGGCTCCCAGATTAATCGCACATCTGTTATAGTCATGCTTGATGCGCCGCTTATGTTTTTAAGATTAATCTGGCGCAGGGCCTTGCCTCCTGCTTCAACCTTAAGCACAGTAGCATCAACCTGCAGGTAATTCGCAGCGCCTCCGCCTGTTGTATAATATTCATTACCCCATATTAAAACGTTTGTTTCCGGATTATAATAACCACGCCGCTTAAAATCCTCAACTGCCTTGTATATGCCGCATTGCGCGGCGTTTATCGCCTTTGTCTGATTCTGTTTGACTACCGCAAGATTTAAAGATTCTCTTATAAATGTCACGCTGCTGAATATAAGTATGCCCGCTAAAAC
>PFHB01000005.1:0-13594 GCA_002783585.1 Candidatus Omnitrophica bacterium CG_4_8_14_3_um_filter_43_15 | reverse complement strand
CGCCTTTTTCGTTTTTTACCATAATACGCTTAGTGCTCTATGCTGACTCTCATTACCTCTTCTAATGTTGTAATACCGGTTCTGGCGCGCGCCAAACCGTCCTCGCGCAATGTCCTCATACCGGCTTCCTGAGCGGCCTTTCGTATCTCTTCACTTGACGCCTTAGTGGATATCAATTTTCTTATTTTATCATCTATTACCATAAGCTCAAATATGCCGAGGCGGCCGTGAAAACCCGTATTCTTGCAATATCCGCAACCCTTACTTCTGTAATAGGTATACTCTTTGCCGTCTTCTGTCTCTTTATGCGGCTCTTTACATTTAGGGCATACCGCCCTGACCAGACGCTGCGCCAATATACCAATAACAGAACTTGACACAAGAAAGGGCTCTGCGCCCATATCCAACAAGCGCGATATGGTGCCTGCTGCGTCATTTGTATGAAGTGTTGAAAAAACCAAATGCCCTGTAAGCGCAGCCTGCACGGCTATATCAACTGTCTCAAGATCCCTTATTTCACCAACCATTATTACATCAGGATCCTGCCTTAATATGGAACGAAGCCCTGCGGCAAACGTAACGCCTGCCTTGGGATTTATCTGCGACTGCCTTATGCGCGGCAGATGGTATTCAACCGGATCCTCAAGCGTTATTATATTTCTCTCTTCTGAATTTATGGTTTGTATGGCAGCATAAAGCGTTGTTGTTTTGCCGCTTCCTGTAGGGCCTGTTACAAGCATAATGCCATTAGGCTGCTTTATCAGTTCCTGAAATGTTGCAAGCACCTCTTTTACAAACCCGAGCTGTGAAAGCTCCAATATAACATTTGCCTTATCCAGGATCCTTAATACGACATTCTCGCCGTAAACAGTGGGAAATGACGCAACCCTGACGTCAATGTTACGATTTTCTATGCGCATCTGCAGCTGGCCGTCCTGGGGCTTTCGTTTTTCCGCTATATCCATCTTTGACAAAACCTTTATCCTTGATATTATGGCTGCCTGCATATTTTTAGAAGGCGAAGAAATCTCGTGGAGAAAACCGTCTATCCTGAAACGTATCCTTAAAGAATCCTCCTCGGGTTCAATGTGTATATCCGATGCCCTGCTTTTTACAGCCTCCATAATAAGAAGATTGACAAATTTTACAATAGGCGCCTCCTGAGCTAAATCCTCAAGCACCTTTGCGCTGACATTGTCAGGCAATTTTATAAGTTTATGTTTGTCTATCGCCTCTAACACATCCTCCATGCTGCCCGTTACCCCGTAATACTGCTCTATGGCGCTTCTTATAGCGCTGTCAGTGGCAAGCACTGTCTCTATGTCAAAACCTGTTTTAAGGCGCAGCTCATCTATAGTGATAATATCCTCAGGGTCGCCCATTGCTACAGTCAAGGTATTTGATATCCTGAAAAGCGGTATAATATTTTTATCCCTGGCTAATTTCTCAGGCACAAGTTTTATTGTGTCCGTGTCTATAAGATAATCTTTCAGGTCCACGAAAGGTATGCCTATTTCATCAGCTACTGTATTTGCAAAATCCTCCTCTGAAACCATGCCATCCTTAATCAATACCTTATCAAGAGTCGCGCCGCTTATTCGCGAATGCTCCTGCGCCTTGACAATCTGTTCTTTAGTAATAAGCCCTGATGACAAAAGTCGCTCAAGAATTACAGCTATGTCTTTCATCCGAGCCACCTCCTGGTTATATCTTCCCATTTCTGCTGCGACTTTAAAATAAGTTCTACCGCCTCCCTTACAGCCCCCTTGCCTCCGGGCCGCTGGGTCACATAATGGGCAATCTGTTTAACCTCAGCCACGGCATTGGGCACTGTTACAGCAAGCCCTGCCTTTTTCATCATCGGCGCATCAATAATATCATCTCCCATGCAGCATATATTTTCATGGCCTATGTTATATTTTTTTAGCAGGTCATAATAAACCTTTCCCTTGTCAGCAACATTCATGAATAAATGCGTAATGCCGGTTTCTTTTGCGCGGCGCTTCACAATCTTTGATTTTTTCGCGGTTACTATGGCTGTTTTTATATCGGCATAAGCCAAAAGCGCCAGGCCCAAACCGTCGTGCACGTCGAAAAATTTCAACTCATCGCCGAAATTATCATAGATTATACGGCCGTCTGTCAAAACCCCGTCAACATCCATTATAAACAGCCTTATCTTGCTTGCCCTCTCATCTAATAACATAAATCACCTCGCATATTCGCTTATACCAACCCGGCTTTTAACAAATCCTGCACATCAACTAATCCCACCGGCTTGTTATTTTTATCAACCACCGGTATCTCGTCAATCCTGTTTTCCTTTAAAATCCGCAATGCCTCTGCTGCAAGCTTTTCTTTTGTAATCGTCTTGGGCGAACGCGTCATCACATCTTTAATCTTACGCAAAGCAATATTTTCTGCGCCTTCAATATGCCTTCTCAAATCTCCGTCAGTAAATATCCCTGTCAGTTTCCCTTTTTTATCCACAACGCTGGCAGAGCCTGCGCGCACGCTTGTTATCTTGACAAGCACATCTTTTACAAGGGCATTTTCCTCGACTATCGGATTTTCAAAATCCTTGCGCATTATATCTTCAACCTTTAAAATCAATCTCTTGCCGAGCGTGCCGCCGGGATGGAAAAATGCGTAATCCGCTTCTCTGAAACCTTTGCGTTTTATAAGCGCCACTGCCAAAGCATCGCCCATTGCAAGCGTCGCTGTAGTCGAAGCTGTCGGCGCCAGGCCCATAGGGCAGGCCTCTTTTTTAACGCCGACATCCAAAATTATATCGCTGTGCCTGGCAAGCGTTGATTTAGTATTTCCTGCAAGGGCTATTAATCTTGCGCCTATTTTTTTGATAAGCGGTATAACGCGCAAAACCTCCTCTGTCTCGCCTGAATTTGATATGGCAAGCACAACATCTTCTTTGGTCACCTTGCCCAGGTCGCCGTGCACTGCCTCGGCAGGATGCAAAAATAAACTAGGGGTTCCTGTAGAAGTAAGCGTTGCCGATATTTTTTCGCCTATTATGCCGGGTTTACCCATACCCATTATTACAACGCGTCCTGTTGTGCGGTAAATCGCCTCAACCGCGCGGTCAAAATTTTCATCCAGCCGGCCTGCCAGGTCTTTTATCGCCTCTGCCTCTATCCTAAAAACCTCTTTTGCGATATTTCTGCTTGACATTTTCCACCTCTGAAATTTCCGGCTATTCCGATTTGAAATTTCATCCCGAGCCATCCGCTATTACGAGTAATGGCGAGGGATGTTACGTAGCCAGCAATTTTGTCAACCTGTAAAGCTCGCGGTCTAATACCATCTTTTTCGGCGAATGCTGACAGGCCTTGGTAAAATCAGTAAGCACTATCTGGTCTGACTCTATTCCGATGGCCTTGTCTTTTTGGCCGTTAATCAACGCCTCGACTGCGGCTGCGCCGAAACGGCTGCCCAGAATCCGGTCAAACGCTGTGGGCGAACCGCCGCGCTGGACATGGCCAAGGGTTACATGGCGCACCTCAAAATCTGTATTTTCATGAATAAGCTTGGCGATTTCCTCGGCGCTTGCAACGCCTTCAGCCACAACAACTATCCAGCTGACTTTGCCTTTTTTGCGGCCCTTTTTTATATCCTCACATATATCGTCTATTCTATAATCATTATCAGGCACAAGGATATCTTCAGCGCCTCCGGCAAGGCCTGTGCGTATAGCGATAAACCCGTCTTGCCTGCCCATAACCTCAACAACAAAAATACGCTCCATGCTGTGCACTGTATCGCGTATCTTATCCATTGCGCCAAGCGCGGTGTTGACTGCTGTATCTGCGCCAAGCGTATAATCCGTGCCTGATAAATCATTATCTATGGTGCCAGGAACGCCAACCACCATGCCCTGCCACTCCTGCTGCAATATATGCGCGCCGGTAAATGAACCATTGCCGCCTATTACTATCAGGCCGTCTATCTTATATTTATCCAGATTTTCTATTGCCTTTTTACGGCCCTCTTTTGTTAAAAATCTCTCACTGCGCGATGTCTTTATTATCGTGCCGCCTGCTGTGATAATATTGCTTACGCTGCGCAGGGCCATTGATTTTAGCTCGCCGTCAATAAGCCCTTCGTATCCGCGCATTACGCCGAATACCTCAATGCCCTTGGATACTCCTGCCCGGACAACCGCGCGTATACACGCGTTCATCCCGGGCGCATCGCCTCCGCTTGTAAGCACTGCAATCTTTTTTAACATATTAAGTTCCTATCTCCCAACTTTCTAAGTATTTTTTCTGTTCAGGCGTCAATGTATCTATTTTAATGCCTGTTGCCTTAAGTTTCAGCCTCGCGATTTCTTTATCTATGTCCTCCGGCACGCAATAAACCTTTCTCTTTAATTTTGCGTGATTTTTTCTTATAAACTCCGCTGACAGCGCCTGGTTTGCAAAACTCATATCCATAACGCATGACGGATGCCCCTCGGCAGCCGCTAAATTTATCAGCCGGCCTTCGCCCAAAAGATTTATTTTCTTACCGCCGGGTAATGTAAACTCTTCGACAAATTCCCTTATCTGCCTTACTGATTTACTCATCGCTTTTAATGCGGGTATATCTATCTCGACGTTAAAATGCCCGGAATTCGCAAGTATTACGCCGCTTTTCATTGTTTTAAAATGCTCTTTGCGCAATACATTTATATCGCCTGTAAGAGTAATAAAGATATCTCCTATTCTGGCCGCATCGGCTATCGGCATGACGCGGTAACCGTCCATTGTTGCCTCAAGCGCCTTTAGCGGGTCAACCTCGCATATGATAACATTGCTACCCATGCCTTCTGCGCGCATTGCAACACCCCTGCCGCACCATCCGTATCCCGACACAACAACATTTTTTCCTGCAAACAAAATATTGGTTGCGCGAAAAATACCGTCTATGGTTGATTGTCCCGTGCCGTAACGGTTGTCAAATAAATGTTTTGTGTTGGCGTCATTTACGGCAACAATAGGAAACAAAAGCATATTCTGCCTTTCTAAGCTTTTAAGCCGTATAACGCCTGTTGTCGTCTCTTCTGTGCCGCCTAACACATCCTTTACAAGGTCGCGCCGCTTGCCGTGAATCACGGATATAACATCAGCGCCGTCATCCATTGTAATGTTCGGCTTGTGTTCCACTGCCGCTGTTATGTGTTTATAGTATGTCTTTGAATCCTCGCCCTTGATCGCGAAAACCGGCACCTTCATATATTTAACCATAGCCGCGGCAACATCATCCTGGGTACTTAAAGGATTTGACGCGCACACCCTTACATCAGCGCCGCCTGCTGAAAGCACTTCTGCCAAGTTTGCAGTTTCAGTAGTAACATGCAGGCATGCAGAAAGCCTGATGCCCTTAAGAGGTTTTTCTTTTCTGAAACGCTCTTTTATTAATTTCAAAACAGGCATCTCCTCTGAAGCCCATTCTATCCTAAGCGCCCCCTTTTTTGCCAAACTCAGATCTTTAACGTCGTATTTCACGCTGCCCTCCGCAATACATCTACTTTATCTGTTCTTTCCCATGTAAATCCCTCGCCAGACCTGCCGAAATGCCCATATGCTGCTGTTTTTCTGTATATGGGCCTTCGCAGGTTAAGCTCTCTTATTATTCCCGCGGGAGTCAGATCAAAATTCTGCCTGATTATCTTGTCAAATTTTTCCTGAGAAACCTTGCCTGTGCAATATGTGTCCACAAAAATAGAAAGCGGCTCAGGGACACCGATAACATATGCCAGCTGTATCAGGCATTTCTCGGCAAGGCCTGCGGCAACTATATTTTTTGCCACATACCTTGCCATGTATGCCGCCGAGCGGTCAACCTTTGTAGGGTCCTTGCCGCTGAACGCGCCGCCGCCATGCGAAACAGTGCCGCCGTATGTATCAACCATTATTTTCCTGCCGGTCATGCCTGTATCTGATTGCGGCCCGCCTATAACAAATTTTCCTGTGGCATTGACATAAAATTTTGTATCCTTGTCGATATAATCTTTAAGTACCGGCTTGATTACAACATCTATAATCTCTTTTCTGGCCTTATCAGACATGTTCTTGCCGCTCTTATCAAGCACATCTGTTGTGTGCTGGCTTGCTATTACAGCCGATATAACCTTTTTTGGTTTTCCGTTCTGGTATTCTACGGTAACCTGTGATTTACCGTCAGGGCCAAGATAATCCAATACCTTATTTTTTCTTGTCTCAGCCAGTTTCCTGGAAAGCCTGTGCGCCAGGGTGATAGGCAAAGGCATAAGATCTTCTGTTTCATTACAGGCAAAGCCAACCATCATGCCCTGGTCGCCTGCCCCGCCGCGGTCTACGCCCTGTGAAATATCAGGCGACTGTTTATTTATGGCATTTAGAATAGCGCAGGCATTTCCGTCAAAACCGTATTTTGGGTGCGTATAACCTATATCGTTAACCAAAACATCCCTGCAAATCTTATGTATATCAACATAGGCTGATGTGGTTATCTCTCCGCCCACAATAATAAGGCCCATTGTTACATATGTCTCGCAGGCAACCCTGCCTGTAGGATCCTGCCTTAACACATCATCTAATACCGCATCCGAAACCTGATCGCATACTTTATCAGGATGCCCTTCTGTCACGCTCTCGGAAGTAAAAACAAATTTCTCCTCGCATATCCCTGCCTTTTTCGCCATTGAATTTTCTCCTATTTAAATTCCATGTCCGCTTTTTTATACGACTGCATATCGCCTATATCAAACCACCTGCCGCCTAAAACATATCCGTAAACCGAATCATTATCCTTTAGCCACTTTATATAATTTCCGGATGCATCTTTTGAGTTGCCATCGCCGCTTAAATATTTGCTAAAAAGCCCGAGTTTTTCTGACGGAAAATAATATATGCACGTGGATACAAGCGTGGATTTCGGCTTTTTTGGCTTCTCCTGGAAATCTGTTACCTTACTGTTATCATCTACGGATACTACGCCGTATTGTATAGCCAGTTTCCTGTCAGCAAGATCAAACAACCCCACGCAATTTGGATTTTTCTTTGATCCGGCAAATTTAATAAAATCTAGAAGCCCGGCGTCAAATATATTATCAGCGCCTACAACCAAAAGGCCGTCTTTTACGCCTTCTTTTTTTATCGCAAAATCTATATCGCCTATCGCTCCCAGCCGGTCATCGTTTGAAAAAGTGCCGTCATCAAGTATCTTTATATTAAATGCCTTGTCTTTTTTAGCGGCCCAGGCAGTAAAATTCGCAAAAAATTTATGGTTTGTAACAACATATACTCCGTCGATTTCCCTGACGCGCTTAATATCGTCGAGTATATAATCTATGATGGGTTTACCCGCGACCTCAAGCAATGCCTTTGGCTTATCCAGCGTTAAAGGATAAAGCCTTGTCGCGTATCCTGCTGCAAGTAAAAGCGCTTTCATTTTTTCCGGGCCAATTTTTTCTTAAGATATGTAACGTTATTTACAGGAGTCGGGTCAACATTATTAAGCATCGCAAGGTAGAAACTAACAAAGGCGCCTGTGTAAATAAGCGAAAAAGTCCTTGCCAATAAAGACTTGCCTGTTGAGCGCACCTCGATTATATTTTTTGTTTTTCTCCTGATTAATTCCTTACTGATTTCTATCCTGCGGCTAACCCTGGAATGTTCACTCTTATCGCGTAAAAATATTACCGCAAAATCCTTTGAGATGTGCCTTACGTCTTCCCATCCTGTAATCTCGTTATGATTCATCTCAGGGAACAGTCCGGATAAACAAAGTATCTTGGAATTTTCCTCCAGCTCCTGGCGCCATCTCGTAGCTACGCCCCCGAGAAAATCTTCCGCGGCATATATAATAACAAACTTATTGTATATCTTTTTGGCTATATTTTTGGCTATATTATTTTTAAACCCGGCCAATACACCTATCGCTTCTTTTAACTGGTTGGCCTGATTCTTTATAAGGCCTATTCTTGATAAAACAACCAGAGGTATAACGCTCATATAACCTATGGCTGTCCTTGGTGGAATGCCTGCGGGTATTAAAATACACGGTATTTTATCCTGCTTGCAAATGGTCTTGAGCCTTCCGCCTGAAGTAATTGCTATTATCTTGGCGCCTGTTTTCTTTATCCGCCCGTAGGCGCTTATGGTCTCTTCTGTGTTTCCCGAATAGCTGCATACAAACGCCAGGGTTTTTTTGCCCACAAAAGCAGGGATGTCATAATTGCGGTTTACAATTACAGGCGCACTAATATCAGCTGATAAATATGTCTTTACTATGTCCCCGCCTATGGCTGATCCGCCAAGGCCGGTAAAAAAAACGTTGTCAAAAATATACGGCTTGTATTGGCCGGGCAAATCTATTCTAGCGGCTATCTTTGCCGCGTCCCGGCATTGCCCGGGCAGGCCCAGCAGTATATCCAGCATATTTGACCTGTCAAGTTTCCTTATTGACTTTATATCGCTTAAATCTATCATGCAAACCTCATTCAAAAAATTCCGGGATAAGCTTTTTAAGCTGATGCCTTGCAAAATCCTCAACCTCTTTACTTGTTGAAAATTCAAGGGCCTTTTCCGCTATTTTTTTTGCGTCTTCAAAGCTTACTGAACGTATAATCTTTTTTATCTGCGGTATGGCAATAGGGCTCATGCTGAATTCGTCAAGCCCAAGGCCAAGAAGTATAAGCGCAAAATGCGGTTCCCCTGCCATCTCACCGCACATCCCGACCCAGATATTATTTTTGTGGCCTGCGTCTATTGCCATTTTAATAAGCCGTAAAACAGCCGGATGCGACGGCTCATACAAGTAGGCTATCTTTTCATTAACCCTGTCAACCGCCAGGGAGTACTGTATCAAATCGTTTGTGCCTATGCTGAAAAATTTAACCTCCCTGGCTAATGTATCCGCGATTATAGCGGCTGACGGTATCTCTATCATGACGCCTACTTCTATATTTTCGTCAAAATCTATTTTTTTGCCTTGCAGTTCTTTTTTGCATTCCTCAAGAATCTTATTTGCCTGGCGCACCTCTTCTACGCCTGAAATCATAGGATACATTATCTTAAGATTGCCGTGCGCTGAAGCCCTTAATATAGCCCTTAGCTGCACCTTAAAAATCTCAGGCCGCGCAAGGGAAAACCTTATAGCGCGCCATCCTAAAAACGGATTCATCTCATACGGAATCTCAAGGTGGGAAACAAATTTATCCCCGCCCAGATCCATGGTCCTTACAATAACCAATCCGGGTTTTGTGCGCTGCGCCACATCCTTATACGCCTGATACTGCTCTTCTTCGCTTGGAAGGTTTTTTTTGTCAAGATAAAAAAATTCAGAGCGGTACAACCCTATACCGTCTGCTCCGTGGGCAATGGCAGATTCAACCTCTGACGGAAATTCTATATTAGCACCAAGGCCAACCTTTACGGAATCTTTCGTCTGGCACGGCAGGTCCTTAAGGTTTAAAAGATCATGGCCTGTTTTTTCCAATCTTTCTATCTTATTTAAATATTTATCCTGCGTCTTTCTGTCAGGATTTATTATTACAGCGCCGCTTGAACCGTCAATTATCAGCAGGTCGCCGGTTTTAGTCTGTTTTGTGACATTTTCAAGGCCCACTACAGCCGGTATCTCAAGTGACTTTGCCATAATAGCCGTGTGAGATGTCCTGCCGCCTATATCAGTAACAAACCCTAAGACATTCTTTTTATGCATGGAGGCGGTATCGCTGGGCGAAAGGTCATACGCGACAACAATAACTTTATCTTTCATGTCCAGAAGCGAATCCTTGCGCTTGCCTATAAGATTTCTCAAGACCCTTTTGCCTACATCCTCGACGTCGGAAATCCTTTCTTTTAAATACTGATCTTTGATTTTAGAGAAGACCTTGGCGTAATTCTTAAGCACGTCAAGAAAAACATATTCCACGGCAAGTTTTTCTTTTTTTATACGCGATATAACTTCCTCAATAACCATCCTGTCTTCTAAAACCAAAAGATACGCGCCGAATATCTCGGCATGTTTTGAATCCATTTCCCTGGATATCTTCTCCTGAATCTTCAATATATCAGAACGGGTTTGTATCAGGGCTTCTTCAAAACGGGCTATCTCATAAGCAATATCCCGCTCTTTTATCTTTCTCTTTGGGATGGAAAATTCTTCGTTATCCAAAAGAAATACCTTGCCTATAACAACGCCCGGAGACGCTGGTATGCCGCCAAGTGAAATCTGAGGAATATTCTTTATCTTTTTATCTGTTTTTTTGTCTGACATTTTCATAATCAGTATTTATCCAGTTCGCCTGTAAGAAGCGCCTCTAAAGCATCCATGGCCTCGTGCGCATCTTCTCCTGAAGCGGTAATGTAAACTGCTGAGCCGTATTCGGCAGCAAGCATCATTATGCCCATTATGGATTTGCCGTTTACCTTTTCGCTGTCTTTCTGGACAACTATATCGGAATCAAATTTATTGGCTATCTGCACAAATATAGCCGCCGGCCTTGCGTGAAGGCCCTGCTTATTTTTTACTTTTACCTTTCTTTTTATTATCATTATTATTTCTTCTGGTCTTCTTCCTTGATTATACTCAGAATATCTTTCGCTTCAGCCGCTTTCTTAAGCGACTCTCTTACAAATTTTTCTTTTAAAAGCCGCGAGATCCTGGCCAATGCCTTAAGATGCGGGCCGGCGGTATCCTGCGGAGCCAAAAGCAAAAAGAATATATGCGCGGGCTCTGCGTCCAGCGAATCAAAATCAATGCCATTTTTTGATATGCCAAACGACGCCACAAGTTTCTTGACGTGATCAGATTTTCCGTGAGGAATGCCTATACCTAAACCTATGCCTGTTGAACCAAGCGATTCTCTTTCCATAATTATATCAAGAATAGCGTTCTTGCCCTTTGATTCAATATCGCCTGATTTTATAAGCAGGTCTAAAAGCTCCTTGATTATTCCTTTCTTGTCTGTTGACTGTAAATCCGCGCTGATTGCTTTGGGATTTAAAAAATCCATGGTTTGCATGTTGCGGCTCCTTCGGTTGATGGTTAATATAAAATCTTTCGTTTGCTGCGTTAAAAAAGGCCCTGTTTTGCCACTCGCGATATATTGCAAAACAGGATCATACTTTTTGTCTAGATTTTTTCTTACTGGACAAAAAGTATGGAGCGGGGGACGGGATTCGAACCCGCGACTTCAACCTTGGCAAGGTTGCATTCTACCGCTGAATTACCCCCGCGGTTTTTTTAGATGGTGCGGATGGAGGGATTTGAACCCCCAAGGGTTTCCCCACCAGCTCCTAAGGCTGGCGCGTATGCCAGTTCCGCCACATCCGCGAAATTTCCTGCTATCTCGTGCTGAAATTTCGCCCCGAGTCACACGGTATCACGTTTAATGACGAGGGACAAAACACAATAACTTCTATGCCCCTCGTCCCGAGACATCAACATGTAAGATGCTTGTGGCGAGGGACTCGGGACAAATTTCGCAGCACCCAATAGCTAGCGAAATTTGGTACCCCCAACAGGGGTCGAACCTGTGACCTTGACATTAAGAGTGTCCTGCTCTACCAACTGAGCTATGGGGGCGCTAATGCTTAAATTGAAATATTATAATAACATATAATAGCATTAGCGTCAAATTATTTTATATGGCGCGCCTGGCCCGATTCGAACGGGCGACCAAGTGGTTCGAAGCCACCTACTCTATCCAGCTGAGCTACAGGCGCTCTAACGATTTATTTTTTTCAAACACACCATCAATAAACTGATGGCGGCAGGTGTTATGCCTGATATCCTTGATGCCTGGCCCAGGTTCAGGGGTTTAACTGCCTTAAGCTTCTCACGCACCTCCCTTGATAATGCATTTATGCTGCCATAATCAAAATCCGGGCTTATTTTAATCCTGTCAAGCTGCCTGAATTTTTCAACCTCTTTTTCCTGCCTCTTTATATAACCGTGGTATTTTACATTAATCTCCACCTGAAGCGCGGCATCATCTGTAATGTGGTCACCGTCGCCGGTTTGCCTTAATTGAGAATATGTTACGCCCGGTTGCCTTAAAAAATTCTCAAGCCGCTGTAAACGAAGCCGTTGAATCTCTTTATCTATCGCGGATTTTTTCGCAAGCACACCCTGGTGCCTTTTTTTACTAATCAGCCCAATACTATAACCTATACCGGTAAGCCGCAAATCAACATTGTCCTCGCGTAAAATCAGCCTGTGCTCTGCCCTTGAAGTAAACATCCTATACGGCTCTTCGGTACCCTTTGTCACCAAATCATCTATAAGTATACCTATGTATGCCTGATTTCTGCCTAAAATAAGCGGCGATTTTTTTCTGATTTTTAATACCGCGTTTACACCTGCCATAAATCCCTGCGCAGCCGCCTCTTCATAACCTGTTGTGCCGTTTATCTGCCCCGCAAGATACAAACCGCTTATCAGTTTTGTCTCAAGTGTTGCAAAAAGTTGAGTTGGTTTTACCATATCATGTTCAATGCCGTAACCAAACCTCAAAACCTTTGCCTTCTTTAAACCATCTATGCTGTGAATCATCTCAAGCTGGACATCTTCAGGCAGGCTTGTTGATAAACCGTTAATATAAATCCTGTCTGTGCCAAGGCCTTCGGGCTCTAAAAAAAGTTGATGCCGCAATTTATCGGCAAACTTTACAACCTTATCCTCTATCGACGGGCAATACCTCACGCCCCGGGCCTTTATCTTACCTGAATAAAGCGGCGAACGGTCCAGGTTGCCTGTTATGATTTTATGTGTTTTTTCATTTGTATAAGTAATGTAGCATGGCACTTGCGCCTGCGGCAATTTTTTCGTTGTAAAAGAAAAAACCAGCGGTTTATCGTCTCCATTTTGCGCGCTAAGAGCGCTGTAATTAATTGTTTTTTTGTCGATGCGCGCGCAGGTGCCTGTTTTAAAGCGCTGCATGCTAAAACCTATTTTAAACAAAGCAACCGACAAATCAATTGCCGGAGCTTCGTTAATCCTGCCTGCGGGAAAATGTTTCAGCCCAATGTGCACTACGCCGTTTAAAAATGTGCCTGGCGTAATTATTACTGCCTTTGCGGTAATTTGTTTATTATCTATAATTTTAACCCCTGTTATCTTTTTATTTTTTATTAGTAAATCAACAACCTCTGCTCCTAAAATCTTAATGCCTTTTTGTTTTGTTAAAACATTCTTCATGTAAAGACGGTATTTTTCCATATCCACTTGAGCGCGCGATGAACGCACAGCAGGGCCTTTGCTTGCATTAAGCAAGCGGTACTGTATAGCTGTTGCATCTGTGGCGCGGCCCATCTCACCGCCCATTGCGTCAATCTCACGCACAAGCTGGCCTTTGGCAAGCCCGCCGATAGCAGGATTACACGACATAGCGCCAATGGTTTCTACGCTCATAGTGATAAGGCAAACCCTGCACTTCATTCGCGCAGCTGAAAGCGCAGCCTCAATCCCAGCATGCCCGCCGCCCACAACTATAATATCATAATCGTATTTCATAACCCTGCTATTATACCAAATTTAACGACCATTTTAAAGCAAATTCATTGTAATAGACAATGCGCCTAAACTATAACGTGAGCGTGTTTGC
>PFHB01000088.1:27386-37488 GCA_002783585.1 Candidatus Omnitrophica bacterium CG_4_8_14_3_um_filter_43_15 | reverse complement strand
TATTCCCGATTTTTTCAATATTTTTTTCTAACTTTTTTTATTTCTTAACACAGATATGTTTTGTAACACTACCAGTGACGGTGGGGACACCTCTCTAAGAGGTGTCCCCATGTACATAATACTAAAGAGCGAAAGAGCTGGCTGTGAGCAGGGTTTAATACTTATTGCGCAGTGGCTTGTGAGCAGCGCATTAGAAATTTTTTGGCAAAAGTCCGCAAGGAATTACGGCGAGCTGTGAGCGGCGTTTCTGCTGGCCGCGAAACAGCGAGCCGTAAACCGCAGCGGACGGCAAAAAATTTCAGCGCTGCGAATAAGCCACGAACAAAAAACGAACGTCCCTGCAAACAGCCAGCTCTTTTGCTTATTTGTCATACCTTGAACCTTACTACATCAGAACCAAACATATCTTCAATCTGATGCACAAGCTCTTCTTTGGGCTCTATATAGAAGTCCCTGCCAAGCTCTAAGGTGGTCTTTCTACCCTCAGGCATGGTAAAGTCAATAAACACCGGCACCTGGCCGTGATGCTTCAGCAACACATCCTTTAAAGAATATAATGACTCTTCCTCTAATCCGGTTGAAAACAATTTTATCACAACCCCTATTGTGTATTTCTCCTGCGCCTGGTCAAGCGGAATTATTTCATCAGCGATTATCTTGGGCCGCTCCTCGCGCAGGCTTAACCGGCCCTTAACAAAAACAATGGCGTCTTTTCTTACATACTTGCCGTAACTCTCATATGTCTTTGGAAAAACAAGCACTTCCGTAGTGCCGTCTAAATCTTCAAGCATCGCAATCGCCATCTTTTCGTTACTTTTCTTGGTAACAGTATTTTTAAGCCGCGAAATAATACCGCCTATTGATACCACCTGATTATCCGTTCCTTCCTTTAACCTGGCAGTATTTAGCGTGCTGAATGTCTTTAAAACCTTTTCATATTTTGCCAAAGGATGGCCTGTTACATAAAACCCCAGCATCTGCTTTTCAAAACTCAACAACTGGCTCTCGGGCCATTCCCTTATATCCGGTATATCCTTATAATTCTGCTTAAACTTCGGCTGGGCATTGGTTATATTATCAAAAAATGACATCTGGCCTTTGGAGCGATCCCTTTGTATGTTACCGGCTATCTCCATTGCCTTGTTTAAGATCTCCATAAGCTGCGACCTGTATAATTTAAAACTGTCAAACGCGCCGCACTTTATCAGGCTCTCTAAGACCTTTTTATTCACAAGCCTTGAATCAATGCTTTCGCAAAAATCATAAAGCGACTTAAAATTTCCAAGTTTTTCCCTTGCCGCTAAGATTGATTCTATAGCGCCCTCGCCGACATTTTTTACTGCTGAAAGCCCAAAACGGATATTATTGCCTACTACAGTAAACTTTAATTCCGACTCATTCACATCAGGCGGCAATACCTTAATACCCATCCTCTCGGCCTCTTCCCTATAAATAACCACCTTGTCAGTATTGGCGCGCTCGCTTGTTAGAAGCGCTGTCATAAACTCTATCGGGTAATTTGCTTTAAGATACGCTGTGCGGTATGAAATCATCGCGTAAGCATTTGAATGTGAATTATGCACAATAACACCATTTGCTATAAAATTATGCGTATTCTCTATTTCTAAATCAAATGTTTTTTCTCGGCCGATGTATTCCACGGACTTAACCCTATCCCAGACAATATCCGCATCTGCATATCTAAATAACCTTGCTGATTCAAAAAAATGCGCTAATTGCAGGATAGTATTTCGCCTAAAACCTTTTTTCTTTGGATTGTTCCATCCGGCAAATTCCTTCATGCAGATACCAGACAGCTTTTCTATCTCTTTCCACATTAATCCGGATCTATCTTTTTCTTCCTTAACTATTTGCTTTACCAAAACAGGCAAAGTATCTTTAGATTCTAAATTAGGCTGTATTTTACCATAATAGTTTTTTAACTGCGCTATTTGTGATTGTTTATCTATAATATATGGACAAATATCAAGTATAAACCTTTTAATACTGTCATAACCATATAGGTACAGAGCATATCCGATCTTTTTGCTTTGGGCTTGCTTGTATTTATAATTGAATATTTTTTTTACGCTACGGGAAACTATGCCAAATCTAAGCAGTATATCTTGCAATTGATGACATAATTTATGTGAACTTGAAGCATAAAATGGAATAGTATTATTTTTAGAAAAAACAAAGCCATCGCCGCTCCAAAGCCTGCCCACAAACAAAGCTAATTGTTCTTTATCCAAAGAAAATATCTCGTTCGGAATAAACTTATCGCAAGCTCCTTTATAATCCAGCCCTAATTTTTCTACCCATACTCTTGCTCCGCACTTTTTATTGGCTATGGCCTTAATAGCGCTGTTATAGTTTTCTTTGCAAAATCCCTTATTCCATGGTTCTTGATTTTTAAAAAACTTTGTATCCTTACCGGTACCGGCATAAACCTCAAAACGGCCTCTGCGTGTTGATATTTTTGGAATAGTATTATCAAAACATCCCAGGTTTAACACAAAATCATCTACTGCAATTCTGCTGTTATTGTAGTAATAAAATCCACTGGGATGACAAGTATTACCCTCTGAAAGCAGGCCGGCCAAAACAACTATCTTAAATGGTTCCCATCGCAAGCAACCGCTTGCAGGAACCACTTTTGGTAAACCTACGCGTTCGCCAATATGTAAATCGCCGAGATTCTTCCATCCATTAAAAGTAAAAAACGGATGATTGGATGTAGCGACTATTTCTCTGCCCAAAGATGTCTTTAATTTATAAACTGATTTGACTCCATTATTAATTACATCTTTTATTTTAACTTTAACAACTTTAAGATTATCGTCGATACCAAACGTATGTGTTATTTCTCCTTTTTTATCAAACAATTCTTTTGCGGTAACTATTTTTCCTGACTCAGCATCTATAATTTCTGTGGAACCAACTACGCATTTATTGAAACCGTAACCGGCAAAAAATTCTATAAAACCAAATACCTTTTCCGCCACATTTCTGTTTACACCATTCTTTAAAGCGCCTTCGATAAAATTAACGCGCATCTTTTCCATAACCTCAGGATACTTTTTTGCCATGGCCCGGCGCAAAGAATCCGCCTGGCTCATGGTAAATCCCGACAATGCGCTTGCGATACGCATAACCTGCTCCTGATAAACAACTATACCGTATGTTTCTTTTAAAATCGGCTCAAGCGCCGGGTGGTCATAAGTAATACGCACATGGCCGTGCTTACGTTTTATAAAATCATCCAGCATGCCGCTGCCTATCGGCCCGGGCCGATAAAGCGCCAACAGCGCTATAATGTCTTCAAATGTCGTTGGGCAGAGCTTTTTTAAAAGGTCTCTCATCCCGCTTGACTCAAGCTGAAACACGCCAAAAGTCTGAGCCTTTGCAAGAAGCTTAAATGTCTTATCATCATCAAGGAGTATATTGTTTATATCTATATCTACGCCTTTTGTCTTTTTTACCAATTTTACAGCCTCTGCGATAACTGTTAAAGTGCGCAGCCCCAGAAAATCCATCTTAAGAAGTCCTATCTTCTCAAGAGAACCCATCGGGTACCCGGTGATAATCTGATCATCGTCACTGACTTTGTATAAAGGTATATGTTCTGATAGCGGTTTTTCGCTTATCACAACGCCCGCCGCATGCGTTGAGGCGTGACGGGAAAGGCCTTCAAGAACCTTTGATGTATCAATAAGCTGGCGTATCTGTGAATTTGTCTTATATAATTTGGCAAGCTCAGGCTCAACATCAAGCGCCTTTTCCAGGCACATATCAAGCTCAGCAGGAATAAGCTTTGCTATCCTGTCAACATCCGCATAAGGTATATTCATCACCCTTCCAACGTCGCGCACAACAGCCCTTGCCTGCATGGTGCCGAATGTGATTATCTGTGCAACATTATCCTTGCCGTATTTTTGCACAACATAATCAATTACCTCGCCCCTGCGCTCATAACAAAAATCTATATCTATATCAGGCAAGCTCACGCGCTCAGGATTTAAAAACCTTTCAAAGATCAAATCATATTTTAGCGGGTCTATGTCTGTAATCCCCAAGGCATAACTTACCACGCTTCCTGCCGCCGAGCCCCTTCCTGGGCCAACAGGTATGCCTTTCTGCTTGGCGTAATTCACAAAATCCCACGCTATCAGGAAATAGCTTGCGTAGCCGCTTTTATTTATTACCGAGGTTTCCATGTCAACACGGGCTTTAAGTTGATCGTCTATATTTTTATATCTTTTAATGAGCCCTTCATCAACCAGGGCCCTTAGATATTTATCTCTTGCTATACCATCAGGCACCTTGTAATGCGGCAGGTAAACCTTTTTAAAATCCAACTCAAGGTTGCACCTATTGCTGATTTCCATGGTATTTGTCACTGCCTCAGGCAGCTCAGCGAACAAGGCCTTCATCTCATCAGGCGACTTAAAATAAAACTCGTCTGTCTGCAGCCTCATCCTGTTAGGGTCATCAAGCATTGCCTGGGTTTGTATACACAAAAGCGCCTCATGAGCATAGGCGTCCTGCTTTTTAAGATAGTGCACGTCGTTGGTGCACACAAGGCCCAGGCCCAACTTCTTGGCAACCTCAATAACATTTTTGCTTATCTTTTTCTGCTCAGGCAGGGAATTATCCATTATCTCTATGTAGAAATTCTCAGGCGACAGTATGTCCCTGAATTCGCCTGCGGTTTTTACGGCATTATCCATATCGTTGTTTGAAAGGTATCTTTGAACCTGGCCTTTAAGGCATCCGCTTAGGCCTATAAGGCCTTTTGAATACTTGGCAAGCGATTCTTTGTCTATACGGGGTTTATAATAAAATCCCTCGAGAAACCCTATTGATACAAGTTTCATAAGATTCTTGTACCCGGTTTCATCCTTTGCCAGAAGCGTAAAATGATGGAATTTTTCCTGGTTTATTGTGGCGATTTTGTCATGCCTTGAGCCGGTGGCTATATAAATCTCGCATCCTATGATAGGCTTGACGCCTGCATTTATACATGACTCATAAAAATCAATGGCGCCGAACATGTTGCCATGGTCGGTAATCGCCAAAGCCGGCATATGATAATCAGCCGCCATTTTTATAAGCTTAGGTAGTAGGCATGCCCCGTCTAAAAGGCTGTACTGGGTGTGGACGTGTAAGTGGACAAAATCAGAATGCTTCATTAAAAACTATTTTCCCATTCCCACTCGTTGGGCTTGCTGGAAGATTTTTCCTTCTGTTTTTATGGATGGCGCTATTACTATATCAACTTTGTGCATCTCTTTTATATTTTTCGCGCCTAATGAACCCATTGATGTCTGCAGGGCGCCCATAAGATTCTGGGAGCCGTCATCAAGCCTGGCAGGCCCGAATAATATCTCATCTAATGTGCCGGCAGTGCCAACGCGTATGCGTGTGCCGCGCGGAAGATTTGCATGCGGTGTAGCCATGCCCCAATGAAAACCCCTGCCCGGGGCTTCCTTTGCCTTTGCGAATGCAGAACCAACCATCACAGCATCAGCCCCGCAGGCAAACGCCTTACATATATCACCGCCTGTATTCATGCCACCGTCAGTGATTATCGGAATATACTTGCCTGTCTTTTTATAAAAATGATCCCTTGCTGTTGCGCAATCGCTGGTTGCAGTAACCTGAGGCACGCCTATACCTAAAACACCTCTTGTTGTGCAGGCAGCTCCAGGGCCTATGCCGATTAAAAGCCCGCTTGGGCCTGTCTTAAATAATTCCAGCGCAACCTCATATGTAACACAATTTCCGATTATCACGGGTATCTTCATACTCTTACAGAATTTTTTAAAGTCAAGCGTCTTATATTCTGTAGAAATATGTTTTACTGTGGCAACCGTTGACTGCACTATAAAAATATCAGCGCCTGCCTCCTGGGCAATTGCGCCGAATTTTTCAGCGCGCTGGGGTATGGCGCTAACAACAGTAGGAACTCCGGCCTTTTTAATCTGGGCTATCCTTTTTGAAATCAATTTTTCCTGTATGGGTTTTGTATAAAGGCCTTGCACCAGTTCTGTTGCCTCTTCAGGCGTGGCATGCGCAATCTTATCCAGCACTTCTTCAGGATTATCATATCTTGTCTGAACGCCCTCTAGATTCAATACCGCCAAACCGCCAAGCTTGCCCATCGCAATAGCAAAATCAACGTCCACAACGCCATCCATCGCTGCAGCAAGTATAGGCACGTTATATTTCTTATTGCCTATATTAAATGACGTATCAACTTCGTTTGGGTTAATCGTAACAGTTCCCGGCACAAGCGCTATCTCATCAAAACCGTAACTGCGCCTTGCGGTTCTATCCTTTCCTATGTACATTCCCATATGATTGTTCCTTTCGAAGGTTATTTTTGGCGGGTACAATATATTTGATTTTATATATTATATCAAAATTTGCGGTAAATGCAAACAAAATTTACACCCACTGCTCTATAGCATCCGGCCAATTTTCAGGATTATCAGGAAGTTCCAAAATACCTGCACCACGAATACCTACTGCTTGCATGATACTGCGCGCCAAATCCGCGTTACCAGGCATCCATACCGTAACCCAGTCAGATTCCTCCGAGTAATCTTTTATAGTATCAAGCATTGCGGCCACATCATCAATCCCAAGCACCATAACAGGTCTTATTTCGTCTTTCGTTGAAATCCTTCCATTTGAATTATCTATCAACTTCCTACGTATATCCCTGTCAGTATTTGTGATTACAACAATTCTTCGGCCGGCTGCCGGCGTAGACAGGACCCCTTCAAATTCTTGCCCGCCGGCTTTGGCAGTAGAAAAACTAGACAAAATTTCTTCATCTACAGGCAAAAATATGCTTATGCCTTTATTGCGGCTGGCGGCAATAAATATATCCTGCATGGTAAGGCTATCCGTACGCCGGCCATAAACAGCTACTATATCGTCAATAAAAGAACTTGTTGTTCTTCCATGGGATGCTGAAATTATACACGGCATCTTCTGCATATCATTTTGCACGCGGTAACTCCTGAGATTTTCGCTGTAAGGTCGCGCGAAACAACAATCGAAAATTAGCGTTTCGTTTCCCGTCAAACGTTCACCCATCTCTTCAAAACTAATACCTGCAGGATTATGCATATCAGTAGAATCAGCCGAAATGCCCGATCCACCTGCCAGCCACAAATGGCCTCTGCCGCCATGCCCAAAGAAACATATAGTATCCGCGCCTAACAATTTTTCCAGTATTTCTGTTTTGTGGCTCTGCCCTTTATAAGAAAATACCACACTTCCGTCGGCTCCTGACTGTTTTGCCAATAAATCATACCTGTTATCGGTCCACTTATCACTAACAGCGGCATTTTCAATATTAAGAACCGCTGTTGCTTCGGAAAAAACTGGCCTGTCAGCTACGCTTTCAACATATTCCAATGCTTTATCTATATTTTGCTGTGTTAAATCTAATTTATTTTGTTTTAAAAAATTTATAGTCTGGTCATATAAAATCTCTTCCGTGCCCACAAAACCTATTGCGCCGGCTAAACCGGCCTTATCCGACTCATCTATCTGTATATTACGCAAATAATCAAACCCCAGCGCGGCCTGCGAAAACATGAAGGCCGACAGGATTATGATGCTTAATATTCTTATTTTAATAGGATATATCTTCTTCATAACACTATATTAACAACTAATAAACTAAAATATTCCCATATATTTGACTTCTTAAACCAACTTTCTTTTTTTCTAATTTGCTTTAAAAAGTCCCCTAAAGCAAGATGGGGACAGGTCTGCCGGAAAATTGTTGTCCTGACAGACCTGTCCCCTGATTAGATGCGTCGTGTATAACTTAGACTATCACAGCCAGAATATCATCGGCTTCAATAATCAAGTATTCTTTATCGTTGACTTTTACCTCACTGCCTGAATATTTACTGAAGAGAATCTTGTCGCCTGCTTTTACCTTAGGCGCTACGGTTTTGCCGTTTTTTAACGTCTTACCTTTTCCTACGGCAACAACCTTGCCTTCCTGCGGTTTTTCTTTCGCATTGTCAGGCAGAATAATCCCGCCTTTTGTCTTCTCTTCCGCTTTCAAGCGCTGAATAATTACCTTATCGCCTAATGGTTGCAAATTCATCAATACATCCCTCCCATTCCACCACCCGGTGGCATAGCAGACATAGCAGCGCTTTTTTCTTCAGGTATATCAGTAATCAATGCCTCTGTTGTAAGCATTAACGCTGCAATGGATGACGCATTCTGAAGCGCGGTTCTTGTGACCTTTGTAGGGTCAATAATACCTGCCTCAACCATATCCACGTAGCTGTCAGAATTTACATCAAAACCAACATTAACCTTTGACTCCTTTATCTTTTGCACTACCACAGAACCTTCAAGCCCTGCGTTAAGCACAATTTGCCTTATCGGCTCTTCAAGCGAGCGTCTTACGATATCAATACCTATCTGTTCATCGCCTGGAAGTTTAAATTTTGCAAGCTCAGTTATGCAACGCAAACACGCTACTCCGCCGCCTGGGACAATACCTTCTTCAACCGCTGCCCTTGTGGCATGTAAAGCATCTTCAACGCGGGACTTTTTTTCCTTCATCTCTGTCTCGGTTGCAGCGCCTACATTTATAACCGCCACACCGCCTGCAAGCTTCGCTAAACGTTCCTGAAGCTTTTCTTTATCGTAATCAGAATCAGATGACTCAATCTGCTTCTTTAACTGCGCAATCCTGGCATTGATGGCCTGTGTCTTTCCTGCGCCTTCAATGATTGTGGTGTTTTCCTTATCAATACTTACCCTTTTTGCCCTGCCTAAATCCTCAAGGCCTATTGACTCAAGCTTGACGCCAATATCTTCTGTAATCGCTTTGCCATTTGTAAGCACTGCTATATCATCAAGCATTGCCTTGCGTCTATCGCCATAACCCGGCGCTTTTACCGCGCAACAATTAAATGTTCCGCGAAGTTTATTTACCACCAATGTCGCAAGCGCCTCGCCCTCAACCTCTTCTGCGATTATCAATAAAGGTTTTCCTGTGCGGGCAATCTTTTCAAGCAACGGAAGCATATCTTTCATCACTGAAATCTTTTTCTCATGTATTAAAATATAGGGATCATCAAGAGTTACTTCCATCTTTTCCGCGTCTGTTACGAAATACGGCGAAAGATAACCCTGATCAAATTCCATGCCCTCTACGACTTCAAGTTTTGTCTCCATTGCCTTTGCCTCTTCAACTGTGATAACGCCGTCTTTTCCGACCTTATCCATTGCCTCGGCAATGAGGTTTCCGATAAAGCTGTCATTGTTTGCGGCTATTGTGGCTACCTGTGAAATCTCTTTCTTGTCCTTAATCGGCTTTGAAAGAATTTTCAGGTGCTCAACGCATTTTTCAACCGCTTTTTCAATGCCTCTTTTTAATGCCATAGGATTAGCGCCCGCTGTAACGTTTTTCAGGCCTTCCCTATATATAGCTTCAGCAAGCACTGTGGCGGTTGTTGTGCCGTCGCCTGCGTTATCGCTTGTCTTTGAAGCCACCTCTTTTACCATCTCTGCGCCCATATTTTCATACGGGTCTTTTAATTCAATTTCCTTTGCCACTGTAACGCCGTCCTTTGTGATTGTCGGCGCGCCGAACTTTTTATCCAATACAACGTTTCTTCCCTTTGGCCCAAGTGTTACCTTAACTGCCCTTGCAAGCTGCTCCACGCCGCTTAATATGGCGCGCCTTGCCTCATCACTATACTTCAACTGCTTTGCCATTGAAATTTCCTCCAAATTTTCTTGCTATCACGTTTAAAAAATTTGTCCCGAGCCGCTTGATAGCAAATTTAGCGGCGAGGGATTTCCTTATTTACTTAATTATCGCCAAAATCTCTTCTTCTTTTAATATCAAATAATCCGTGCTATCAACCGAAACCTCGCTCCCGGAATATTTACCGTATAAAACTTTATCACCGGCCTTTACTTCAAGGGCCTTTACTGTGCCGTCTTCAAGCACCTTGCCTTTACCAACAGCTATAACCTCGCCCTTTTGCGGTTTTTCTTTAGCTGAGTCAGGTAATATGATGCCGCCTGCTGTTTTTTCTTCTGATTC
>PFHB01000088.1:173-27326 GCA_002783585.1 Candidatus Omnitrophica bacterium CG_4_8_14_3_um_filter_43_15 | reverse complement strand
TGGATTTAGAGTGCTAACTGTGGATACATTATAATTTACGATCCTGAGCTTGTCAAGCAAAAAATTATCCGAAGGCCTTTTAGGGTTAGAAATTCGTCTGCAGTATCTATAGAGTCTGAATACTTTTTTATAAGCCCCATATACCCGCCTGTGCCTATTACCTTTATATTAGCTCCATGCTCTGTTTTAATCCTTTTTATCACTCCGTCACAAAGGCTGCCAAAACCATTTAAAAGGCCACTTTTTATGCTGCCTACAGTATCTTTTCCTATTAATGCAAGGCCCTTATCATTTTTTAATTTAACATCAGGTAAAAGCGCTGCGCGCTCATAAAGCGCTTTAAGAGAAATATCTATTCCCGGCATAATAAGCCCACCCTCGTAATCACCTTTTTTTGAAATGTAATCAAATGTTATAGCTGTGCCTGAGTCAACTATTATTGCAGGCGCGCCGTAGATTTCTTTTACAGCAATCGCATCCACAAGCCTGTCCTGGCCGACCTGCCTGGGATTTTTATAATTGTTTTTTATGGGCAATTTTATATCTTTGCCTACAACAACAGGCGTAACGCCTGTTGTCTTTTTTATTGCCTTGACAATTACAGGTATTAGCTTAGGCACAACGCTGCAGATAATCGCAGCGTTGATTTTTCCCGTCATTGCGAGGAGTCCCGTAGGGACGACAAAGCAATCTCCTTGCTGCGAGCTAACCCGGAATGTTTTCACCAGTTTGCTGCCTCTAAATACACCGAACGCTATGCTCGTATTGCCTATATCTACTGCTAATAACATATAAATCCTTCTTGTCATCCTGAGCCCCGAAGGGGCGAAGAATCTCTCTTTTAGATCCTTCGCTTCGCTCAGGATGACACTTCGTGTCACCTCGCCAAAATTACGTCGCCCGACAGGATGCGTTCAATAAAACCATTGTCCAGCCGCACAAGAAGCGCGCCCGACTCATCCACATCCATTGCCTGGCCTTCTATATGCCTGTTCTTAAAATCAACCTTCACTCGCGACCCGAGCGTTGCAGAAAAATTTCTCCACTCTTCAAGTATAGCGCCAAAACCCTGCTGCATAAAATCTAAATAATGACTGTCAAGCTCCTCGAGTAATGCCCTGGTGAAATCTATCCTGTCAACCTTCTCGCCAAAGAATTCCCTTAAACTGGTTGCTGAATCAGGCAAATCCTGAATCTTTGAATTTATATTTATGCCTATACCAATCACTAAAAATTTAACAATATCACTTTCCGCGCTCATATCAGTAAGTATACCACAAACCTTCCTGCCATCAATTAAAATATCATTCGGCCATTTGATTAAAGCGCTTAAACCTGTTTTTGCGCGTATTGTTTTAGCGACGCTTACAGCAACCATAAGCGTAATCTTAGATATTTCATTAGGCGAAATTTCAGGCCGTAATATCAATGATAAATAAACGCCTTTATGCTTTGGCGACTGCCAGTCACGATTCATCCTGCCGCGGCCTTTTTTCTGGCCTTCTGCAAATACGCAAACGCCCTCGCCTGTACCCTTTACCGCAAAATCATAAGCAACATCCATAGTTGAATCAACTGTGTCAAACGATAAAATATTTTTGCCTATTATTTTCGTATCTAAACCGGCGCTTATTTCCGACGACAATAATCTATCCGGAGCGCTGACCAGTTTATACCCCGAATGCGGCTCGGCCTCAATAATATACCCGATTTTACGCAATTCTTCAATATGCTTCCAGATCGCAGTGCGCGAAACGCCAAGCTCTTCGCTCAGATCCTCGCCTGAAATATACTGATCGGGATATTTTCTAAATACATTTAATATCTTCTCATCCATGCAATGCCTTTATCTGGTCTCTCAGTTGCGCAGCTTTTTCAAACTGTAAATTGCGCGCCGCCAATTCCATCTCTCGTTCTAAATCAGCAATAACCTGCTGCTTTTCGTATTCCTCAAGCGACTGGCCGGTTACCTCAACTACCTCTTCCTCTGCCTTTTGAAGCATCTCAATACCTTCGCTTATCGCCTTTTCTATAGAGCGCGGAGTAATCTTGTATTTTTTATTAAATTCAAGCTGCGTCTTGCGCCTGCGGTCCATTTCACTAAGCGCGCGGTTCATTGACCCGGTAATTTCATCAGCATACATAATAACCTGGCCGTTTAAATTTCGCGCCGAGCGTCCTGCCACCTGTATCAATGATGTTTGCGAACGCAGAAACCCTTCCTTGTCTGCATCCAGCACAGCCACAAGCGAAACCTCAGGCAAATCAAGCCCTTCACGCAGAAGATTTATACCTACCAAACAGTCAAATTTCTTCAACCTCAGGTCTTTTAAAATCTGCACACGTTCTATTGCGTTGATTTCAGAATGCAGATATTTTACATTCAAACCAGCCTCGTTTAAATATGTTGTCAAATCCTCTGCCATTCTCTTGGTCAACGTAGTAACTAAAACGCGCTCTTTACGCTTTGCGCGTATTTTTATCTGCTCTATTAAATCATCAATCTGGCCTTCTGTGGGCTTAACAATAGCCTCAGGATCAATCAAACCTGTAGGCCTTATAATCTGCTCAACAGGCAACCCGCTTCTTTTTATCTCAAATTCCGACGGAGTCGCTGACACATAAACCACCTGATGGGTTAGCGCCTCAAACTCGTCAAATTTTAAAGGCCGGTTATCCAGGCAGGACGGCAGCCGGAAACCAAAATTAACCAATACTGTTTTTCTCGCCTTGTCACCCTCATACATCCCGCGTATCTGAGGAATTGTAACATGCGACTCGTCTATAATAGTCAGAAAATTATCGGAGAAATAATCAATCATGCAATACGGCCGGCTGCCTTCGAGTCTTTGACTTAAATGCCTGGAATAATTTTCAACGCCGTGGCAATAACCGGCCTCGAGCATCATTTCTATATCGTATTTAGTCCTTTGTTCTAAGCGCTCGGCTTCCAGCAACTTATTTTGCTTATTCAGTTCTTTTAATCTTACGGCCAATTCTTTCTTGATTGCATCTACAGCGCTTTTGATTTTTTCATGGCTCATCACAAAATGCTTGGCAGGATAAATGCCTGTTTTTTCAAGAGACTGCTTATTCTTCTGACTAACAGGATCAAACTCGGTAATCTTCTCTATTTTGTCGCCGAAAAAATCTATCCTTACTGCCGTCTCAGCATACGCAGGAAAAACCTCAACCACATCTCCACGCACCCTAAATCTACCCCTGGAAAAATCTATATCATTACGTTCATATTGAATCGCAATCAGCTGTTCTAAAACATCATCGCGCTCTATCTTTTGTCCGGCCTTCAGAAATACCAACATCTCTTTGTAGTCGCCCGGTGAACCAAGATTATATATACATGAAACGCTTGCAACAATTATGACATCTTTGCGGCTCATTAACGATGTTGTGGCTGATAAACGCAGTCTGTCAAGCCTGTCATTGATTGACGAGTCTTTTTCTATATAGGTATCTGTCTGCGGGATATAGGCCTCTGGCTGGTAATAATCATAGTAACTGACAAAATATTCAACCGCGTTATGCGGAAAAAACTCCTTAAACTCCATGTAAAGCTGCGCTGCCAGGGTTTTATTGTGGGATATTATAAGTGTGGGCTTGTTTATACCGGCTATGACATTTGCCATTGTAAACGTCTTGCCGCTGCCGGTTACGCCCAAAAGTGTACTGTATTTTTTTCCGGCCTTAACGGCTGCGGTAAGTTTTTTAATTGCGGCCGGCTGATCTCCCTCCGGCTTAAATTTGCTGACAAGCTTAAATTTATCCATTGATTATAAGTGACAGGTTTAATGCCTTTGCGGAATGTGTTAAGGCGCCGATGGAGATCCTGTCCGGACCGGCCTTGGCAATCTGGCGTACGTTGGCTAGATTTACACCGCCTGATACTTCAAGTAAAACGCGGGCTTTTCCTCTTATTGCGACTGACTTTTTAATCTGGGATATGCTCATGTTATCTAATAATATAGTATCTACTTTCGCCTTCAAGGCTTCTTTTAATTCGTTTAAATTCTTAACTTCTATTTCTATCGGCATATTTTTAGACGCTTTTTTTATTATTATAGATGAAAACTCGCCACCCAAAACTGCAATATGATTATCTTTTACAAGAACACCGTCCCACAAACCTATCCTATGATTTACTCCGCCGCCGCACTTAACAGCGCATTTTTCTAACAATCGCATGCCGGGCATTGTTTTTCTTGTATCAAGAATCTTCGCATTGTACGGCTTAGCCTTATCTACAAACTGCCTTGTCAAAGTTGCTATGCCGCTTAAATGGCTCATGAAATTAAGCGCTGTACGCTCAGCTGTTAGAATCGCCCTTGCCTTGCCTTTTATTTCAATAATTTTTTGATTGGCTGAAACTTTATCACCGTCTTTAACCAGGATCCTTACATTTATATTTTTGTCAAGCTGCGTAAAAACCGCTCTGACTATATCCAAACCAGCAATAACACCGCTTTGCTTGGCAACAATAACAGCTTTGGCCTGCTGTTTAGGCGGTATCAACGCATTAGTCGTAACATCACCTTTACCAATATCTTCTTTAAGCGCTTGCTTTATTAAATTTTTTATATCATTATTAATTTTCATCATGTTTAGGGGTTAGAAAGGGATAGCAGGGGTTAGCAAGGGTTAGTAGGGGGTCTAAAATCCCTGCCTTCTCTCTTTCTAATTAAAGACTGTATTAATCGTTTGAATAGATATTCCGTTTTTCCTGAAAGCTCATCTATTTTTAAAAAAGTCTCTCTATTAATAAGCCCGTCGTCAAAACAGTCTTCGATATCACCTCTTAATTCTGACAGGGAACCCTGAGAAATATTCAAATAATTAATATAGCTAGGAAGTGTTTTTCTGTAACCTTCTTGAATATTTTGTTTTACAGATCTTGAACAATCTCTCATCTGGCTAACCCTTCTCATTTCTGCCCTTGAAAATTGTTCCGTTATTTCATATATTATGCGCCTTAACTTATAAGCATTTTGCCATACAATTAGTTTTTTATATCCAGGTTCTTTTTCCATTCCCCTACTAACCCCTTCTAACCCTTACCACCCCTACTAACCCTTAAACATTGCTTATAAGCCTACTAGTTTTTTTAAACCGCTAATTTCATTCACAGTCAATAAGCGGCAACTGCCAACCTTGAGCGTGCCTAAGCTAAGATTGCCGAAATTTACGCGCTTAAGCTGTTTAACAGGAAACCCTACGGTTAAAAGCATGAGCCGCACCTGATGCTTACGGCCCTCATGAATCTTAACCTTGAGCCTGGATTTTTCCTTGTCTTTAAAAAGTAGATCCACCTTTGCACGCTGAGTCTTTTTACCGTCAACAAAAAGCCCGCGCTTTATTTTATCAATCGCATGCTGCGTAACCGAACCTTTAACCAGCGCCTCATATGTCTTCTCAACCCCAAACTTAGGATGCGTCAGCCTGTATGCCAGCTCGCCGTCATTTGTCATAAGCAAAAGGCCTGTTGTATGTTTATCCAGCCTGCCCACAGGATAAACACGCTTATCTATCAAGCCAACCACATCCATAACTGTTTTACGCAGGTTTGGATCAGATACGGTTGATATGCAATTTTTCGGCTTGTTAAGCAGGATATAAATATACTTCTCAGCGCTAATCGGCTTGCCGGCGACTGTTATTTTATCTTTGTCAATGTCCACGCCAAAACCTTTTTCAGTTACAACGCGGCCATTCACTTCCACGCTGCCATTTTCTATTATTTCAATTGCCTTTCGCCGCGAAGCAATGCCCGCGCGCGCCAATACTTTTTGCAGTCTCATGATTTTAAAAGATCCATGCTTTGCTTTAATTTATCTATGTCGGTTTTAAACTGCATTTCTTTATCTGTTTCTTTCTGAACAATATCTTTAGGCGCTTTTTTTAAGAAATCCTTATTTTTAAGACGGACCGATAAGGCTTTTAAAACATTTTCTATTTCTGAGATTTTTTTCAAAAGCCGGGCGCGTTCAACATCCAGGTCTATTATCCCCGCCAAAGGAACATAAATCTCAGCGCCTTTTACAACGGCTGTTGCCGATTGTTTTGGCCTTGCAAGTTTCACGCCTGGCTCCAGGCTTTCAACCTTTGCAAGGTTTTTTATATACAATTCATTATTTTTTATTAATTCTATATCTTTTTTATCATTCAGAGATAACACAACTCTAACTTTTTTATCAAACGGTATAAGCATCTCTGCCCTTATATTCCTGATATTTGTTACAATCTGTATAAGCCAGTCCATCTGGCTAACAGCCTTTTCATCTATAAGATCCTTCTGAACATGCGGCCATGTCTCTATCATAATAGACTCACGTTTGTGCGGCAGCCGGCTAAACACCTCTTCTGTAACAAACGGCATAAAAGGATGCAGTATCCTTAATGACTTCTCAAGCACCTTATAAAGAATTATCTGCGTATTTCTTTCTTTTATCCGCGTCTTTGTAATCTCCAGGTACCAATCGCAATACTTATGCCATATAAAATCATATAAAAGATTCGCTGCCTCGCTGAACCTGTACGCATCCAGGGCCTTGTTTACGCCTTCAAGCGTTGTGTATAAACTGCTTAATATCCACCTGTCGGCTAATTCAAGATTGGCCTTTTTATATAAAACGCACAGGTCTGTATCCACAACTTCTGTCAGATTCGTCATCACAAATCTCGACGCGTTCCATATCTTATTGGCAAAATTTCTGCCTGAGGAAAACTTGTCCTTCGATAGATAAACATCCTGGCCGACGGCTGTGAGAGAAATAATACTGAAACGCAAAGCATCTGCCCCGAATTCGTCGATTATCTCAAGCGGATCAATAATATTGCCGAGTGACTTTGACATCTTTTTGCCTGTATCATCGCGCACTGTGCCATGGATATAGACCTCAGCGAACGGCTCTTTGCCCATAAACTCATGGCCTGCCATAATCATTCGCGCAACCCAGAAAAATATTATTTCCTGCGCTGTAATCAATGAAGATGTCGGATAAAAATATTCCAGATCTTTTTTATTTTTAAATGTCGCAAATGGCCACAGCCAGGACGAAAACCATGTATCCAGAACATCTGTTTCGCCTTCTACCGGGACATTGTGCCCCCACCATATCTGGCGGGATATGCACCAATCATGGATATTTTCCATCCAGTTTAGATAAACCTTTGTCCAGCGCGCAGGATAAAACTTTATCTTTCCTTTTTTAACAGCCTCTATTGCCGGCTTTGCAAGCGGTTTCATCTTTACAAACCACTGTTTGGACAAATACGGCTCAACAACCGTGTGGCAGCGGTAACAATGGCCAACCGCATGCTTATGCGGTTCTACTTTCTCCAGTAACTTACGTTCTTTTAAATCCTCTAATATCGCCTCCCGCGCTTCAAACCTATCCATGCCAGCATATTCTCCGGCATTTTCATTTAGAACAGCGTCAGGACGCATTATATTTATAAATTCCAACTTGTGTTTCATTCCCATCTGGTAATCATTAGGGTCATGAGCGGGTGTCACCTTGACAGCGCCTGTGCCGAAATCCTTGTCAACTAAATCATCCGCAATTATCTTTATCTCACGCTTCATTAAAGGCAGAATAATTATTTTGCCGATAAGACTTTTATAGCGCTTGTCTTTCGGGTTTACGGCTACGGCAGTATCCCCAAGCATTGTCTCAGGCCTGGTGGTTGCGACTATTACAAATTCTTTACTGTCTTTTAACGGGTATTTTATATAATAGAGGTTTCCGTCGGTATCATGATGCGCTGCCTCTTCATCAGACAAAGCTGTCTGGCACCTTGGGCACCAGTTAATAATATAATCACCCTGATAAATAAGGCCTTTTTTATGAAGATGCCTAAAGGCATCCTTGACTGATTTTGAATATTCTTGGTCCATGGTAAAACGCGTACGACGCCAATCGCATGACGCGCCTAAGCGTTTGAGCTGTTCAATAATAGTTGAGCCATATTCATCACGCCACTTCCAGACCTCTTCTAAGAATTTCTCACGGCCCAAATCCTGACGTTTAATGCCCTGCTTGGCTAACTTTTTCTCAACGACATTCTGCGTGGCAATGCCTGCATGGTCTGTGCCCGGCATCCACAAAGCAGAATAACCCTGCATCCTTTTATAACGAATTAAAATATCCTGGATGGTATTATTTAAGGCATGGCCCATATGCAGTATGCCTGTAATATTAGGCGGAGGGATAACTATACAATATGGCTTTTTCTTCGGATCCACATCGGCATTAAAATAACCTTTGTCCATCCAAAACTTATACCACTTGCTTTCGGTTTCTTTTGGATTGTACTGTGAAGGAATATCGTTCATTTTTTATTTTCTTTTGAATCTTTAAGTAATTTATATTCAACGCTGTCTACCAATGCCTCCCATGTTGCCTCTATTATGTTTTCTGATACACCCACAGTGCCCCAGTCGCTTTCCTCATCCTGCGACTGGATCAAAACGCGCACCTTTGCGGCAGTGCCTACCTTTGCGTCAAGCACGCGCACCTTAAAATCTGACAGATGCATCTTTGCCAATGTTGGGTAAAAAGATTTAAGCGCGTTGCGAAGCGCATTATCTAATGCATTTACCGGGCCATCGCCTTCAGCAATTGTATGCTCTGAAACACCTTTAACCTTAACCTTAACCACTGCCTCTGATGTCAGGCGGCCGTCGGATTTTTTCTCTACAACAACCTTAAAGCCCTTAAGGTCAAAAAAATCTTTGTACTGCTTAAGCTCTCTCTTAATTAAAAGCTCAAAAGACGCATCCGCTGCCTCAAACTGATAACCTTCCAGCTCAAGCTTCTGCAGCATATCAAGGATCTTTGCTGTCTCGGGAGATTTCTTATCCAGGTCTATATTAAATTCCTTTGCCTTTAAAATAATAGGCATCTTGCCCGCAAGCTCTGAAGCTAAAATCCTTCTGTGATTGCCTACAATAACCGGATCAATATGCTCATATGTTTTCGGGTTCTTAAGCATAGCGTCAATATGAACCCCGCCCTTATGCACAAATGCGGATGTGCCGACAAACGGCTGGTTTGTCTGCTGTCTCATATTCGAAACCTCGCTTATAAAATGCGCTGTCTTGGTAAGCTCTTTAAGGTTCTTATCAGAGATACAGTCAATATCCATCTTTGTTTTTAAAATACCTATAACAGCTGAAAGGTCCGCGTTTCCGCAGCGCTCGCCGTAACCGTTAAATGTGCCCTGCACCTGCACAGCGCCTGCCTCAACAGCGGCTATTGAATTAGCCAGCGCCAGGCCAATATCATTATGCGTATGTATGCCGAGTTTTGCTTTAACCTTGGGCGATATTATATTTATAATCTTAATAAGCCTGGATGTAATCGTGCCGCCGTTGGTATCGCACAATATTATACGCAAGGCGCCCGCTTCCTGGGCAGTTAGAATAGTCTTAAGCGCATACTCAGGGTTTGCCTGGTAGCCGTCAAAAAAGTGTTCCGCATCATATATAACGGTTTTGCCTTTTGAAATCAGGTATGAAACCGTATCGTTGATTATCCTTAAGTTTTCATCCAGAGAAATCCTTAATGCGTCCTTGACATGTAAATCCCATGTCTTGCCAAATATAGTCACAACCTCGGTATCTGCCTCTAGGATACCCTTTATGCTGATATCCGAGTCCGGTTTTTTATCTGCCCTGCAGGTTGCGCCAAAAGCAGCTGCCTTTGCATTCTTCAGATGTTTTTTCTGAAGCTCCCTAAAAAATTCTTTATCCTTAGAATTTGCAGGCCATCCACCTTCGATAAACTGCACGCCCAGATCATCCAGCTTTTCGACGATCTTAAGCTTATCAACCACAGAATACGAGATACCCTCGGTTTGCGCGCCGTCGCGTAATGTTGTATCGTACAATTCTATTTTTTTCATTTTAATGCTCCTGTTTATTTTTTATCCAGCCCGAACTTGCTATGCAATGCCTTTACCGCCGCCTCGGCAGATTTTTTCTTGATTATACAAGAAATACTTATGTCAGAAGTTGAAATCATCTCTATGTTAATCTTTTTCTTTGCCAAAGCGTCAAACATGCCGGCTGCGACGCCATGGTGCGACTTCATCCCGACGCCGACTATGGAAACCCTTGCAACATCCTCATCTACCAGCACATCCCCTGCCTTAATAGTCCTAGCTATGGAAGCGGCTTCTTTTCTGGTTTCTGCCAAACCGTTTTTTGCCACGGTAAAAGATATATCGGTTTCCCTGGTATGGCTAACGTTCTGAACTATCATATCCACATTCACGCCGGCTGTTGCCAATTTGCCAAATATCTTCGCCGCAACGCCCGGCTGATCAGGAACGCTGCATATAGTAATCTTTGCCTCGTTTTTATTTATTGTTATACCCCTCACGATAACGCCTTCCATTCTTTTTGCCTCCTTAATAATCATGGTTCCAGGATTATCTGAAAACGATGACCTTACATGTATAAGCACGTTAAATTTTTTCGCAACCTCGATAGAACGCGCCTGCATAACCTGAGCGCCCAAAGACGCCATCTCAAGCATTTCATCGTAAGTTATCTCGTCTATTTTTTTTGCCTTAGGCTCTATCCTTGGGTCAGTAGTATATATGCCATTTACATCAGTATAGATCTCGCATCTGTCCGCATTTAAAACTTTGGCCAGCGCCACAGCCGTCAAATCAGAACCGCCGCGGCCCAAAGTGGTGATATCCATATCAGCAGTCATGCCCTGAAAACCGGCAACAATAACAATATTGCCTTTTTTTAATTCCTGTCGTATCTTTGAAGCCTTAATATCTACTATACGGGCATTGGTATGCGAGGCATCGCTTATTATACCCACCTGCCATCCGGTAAGCGAAACTGCTTCAAACCCTAACTCATGAATAGCCATTGCCAGAAGTGCCACTGAAATCTGCTCTCCGGTTGACAATAAAACATCGGTTTCGCGCGCAGATGGATTAGAAGAAATACTTGCCGCAAGCTCAACAAGCTCATCGGTAGTATCGCCTAAGGCCGAAACAACCACAACCAGGTTATAACCTTTTCTCTTGTAAGACGCAATCCTGTTGGCAACGTTTTTTATTTTTTCAACGTTTGCCACAGAACTGCCTCCAAATTTCTGAACTATTAATTTAGGCATTGTTTTTACCTCTTTTAAAATATAAAACATTGACTACTTCGATTAACAAATAAAACGCCAGCGCCAACAACGAAACAATAACCGCAAGCAGTACATAATCGGCTGATAATAAATACTTTTTTGCCTGAAGTAATAGCGCTGCAACGGTTGTTACAAACATGAAAATAGCCGGCATCAATGTAAACTTTATGGTCTTACCATGCGAAAGAAGCCAACACGTTATAACAAATAACGCCAACGCGGCTACCAGCTGGTTTGACGCGCCAAACACAGGCCAGATCTTACTCCAGGCGCCGGTTAATGCCAGGCCTGACGCTGCCGCAATAACAACTATTGTCGCTATGTAACGGTTTTTTATCCCCAAAAGCTCTTCTGTAAGATAGCGGCTTATTCTTGTGGCTGTATCAAGTGTTGTCAATATAAACGCGTTTAAGATAATAATTGCTATAAAACCGCCGTGGCCTCCTAATATATTTTTCGTAAGAGCGCCGTAACCTTTTGAAAACGAATTTACGGGCCCTACGTCGCGCAAGAGGACATTTAAATCAACGCCTTTTAATCCGGCGCACACAGCTATTACCGCAAGCAGGGCTACTACTCCCTCGGTAACCATTCCACCGTAACCTATCCGCCTGGCAAATATTTCATTAGGCAACTGCTTGGAGCTCGTGCCTGAGGCTATAAGAGAATGAAACCCTGATATGGCGCCGCAGGCAACCGTTACAAACATAACAGGCCACATGCTGCCGTAAGAAACATTAAATCCTACAAAGGCCGGCTGGTTTATCATTGGCCGCGAAATAAATAAACCGGCATAACCGAAAAAAACGCCTGCAAAAAGCAAAAAGCTGGATAAATAATCCCTTGGCTGCAAAAGTATGTTAACCGGTATAACTGACGCAAAAAAACAATAAACAAGAAGCGCTATAACCCAAAAATTAAATCCTGCCGCAGGAATATTTACCGAACCTGCTAAAAAAATCAAACCCCCTAAAAGAACAAGGCCTATCAGCGTGGATAAAATATTTCCAACCTTGCGGCGGTAAAGTAAAAATCCGACTAATAGAGCAACCGGTATTAACCCCAAAGACGGTAAAACCACCTTCGGCTCTTTTACAAACGTATCCGCGCAAAGGTAAGCAAAAACAGCTATTACCAGTATCAAGGCCAGCCAGACAAAAATGAGAAATATAATCTTCGCCTTATGTGATATAGCAATCTGCGCTATGTCAGCCACAGAACTGCCACCTTGGCGCACAGAACACATCAGGCTGCCAAAATCATGCACAGCGCCTATAAAAACCGTGCCTATAACAATCCATATCAAAGCAGGGATCCAGCCCCATACTATGCACGCGATGACAGGCCCTATGATAGGCCCGGCGCCGGCAATGGATGAAAAGTGATGCCCGAACAAAACAAGCCAGTTTTTTGCAGGGACGAAATCGACGCCGTCAAACTTTGAATCCGCAGGGGTAGGCCTTTTTTTATCAATACCCCATAAGTGTTCAAGCTTTACGGCGTAAAACTTGTAACCCCACAGGAAAAAAACCGTTGCCATTATAACAATAAATATAGAACTCATCTTTATTTCTTGATCAGCTTAACCATCAGCTGATAAGCGTCTGCCACGCTGAGCGATGACTTCGCCGCCTCGGCTTCGGTAAACGCGTTTATGTTGTTTGATTTTATGCCAAAGCCGTAAATAACGTAAAAAACAGGATCAGCCGTATGCGTTTTTAACTTTACAGGCGTATAATGATCTGCCAACATCATAATCTTAAACGGTTCCTGCCTATTTTTTAAATAAGTTAATATGGGGCCTACAATAAATTTATCAAAATTTTCAAGCGCGGTAATTTTCGCCCTCATATCGCCATTATGCCCGGCCTCATCGGTTGCTTCTACATGCACAAATACAAAATCATTTTTTTCAAGAGACTTTATCGCGTACTCGCCCTTGCCCTTGTAATTTGTATCGTAATATCCGGTTGCCCCAGGCACATCCAGCACATTAAGGCCAACTATTTTACCTATGCCTTTTATTAAATCAACAGCCGAAATAATAGAACCTGTTACGCCAAATTCATCTACAAACCTGGGCATGGTAGACGATGTACCCTGTCCCCATAACCAAATAGAATTGGCCGGATTTTCATTTAAATCAATCCTCACACGGTTGACCTCGGCATTGGCAAGCGGGCTCTTCGCCTTTTCCATAAGCTCAATCAAAAATTTTGCCCCAGGGCCCTTGGGAAGATTTTTTGAAATTTTATACCCTGTAATATCATGCGGCGGAACGCATTTTGTCTTCAGCAAATCAGCTACCAGGCTCCTGTCTTTTAAAACCACTAAGTGCCTATAGCCTACTCCATGATAAAATTCCACGCCCGGAGAACTTATTGTTTTATCAAGAATCCCGATTAAAAGCGCGGCTTCTTTGGTGGTGATATGCCCGGCGCTGTAATCAAGCATTGTATCATTGTCAATGGTAACAAGATTACACCTGAAGGCAGCCTCGCCTTCTTTTATCTCTATGCCCATATTCGCGGCTTCCAGAGGCCCGCGGCCTGAATAATACTTTACAGGATCATACCCTAATATGGAAAGATTAGCCACATCGCTTGCAGGCGCATAACCCTTGGGGATAGTGTTAGTTATGCCAACCTCACCGCCTTTGGCTATAGAATGCATGTTGGGTATCTTTGCGGCTTCCAACGGCGTACGCCCGGCTAAATCATCCAAAGGATAATCGCACGCGCCATCAGGCACCAATACAACATATTTCATAAATTAATAGCCTATCTCTTTCAGCACTGCCTGCAGTTTTGCTGGTACTGCGCGCGGGGCTTTGACGGTTTTAATCGCCCTGTCAGGGTCTTTTAATCCATGCCCTGTAAGGACGCAGACAACCCTGTCTTTATTTTTAAATTTATTTTTTTTGGAGAATTTCAAAAGGCCTGCGACAGACGCCGCAGAAGCCGGCTCAACAAAAACACCGTCATTTGCGGCAAGCAACTGGTATGCCTTTAAGATCTCCTTATCGCTTACTTTATCAATAATGCCGCCTGATTCATCGCGCGCTGATACAGCCTGCTTCCAACTAGCCGGATTGCCAATGCGTATGGCGGTTGCTATAGTTTGGGGGTTTTTAACAGGCCTGCCTAGCACAATAGGTGAAGCGCCCTCAGCTTGAAAACCCATCATCTTTGGAAGTTTCTTTATTTTGCCATCTGCCTTATATTCTTTATACCCTTTCCAGTACGCGGTAATATTACCGGCATTACCAACAGGTATAAAGTGATATTCTGGCGCCAAGCCCAACACATCGCATATCTCAAACGAACCGGTTTTCTGTCCTTCTATCCTGTAAGGATTAAGCGAATTTACCAAGGCAATCGGGTATTTATCAGTTATCTCGCGCGCCAGATTAAGGGCATCATCAAAATTACCGTCCACAGCCAGCACTACAGCGCCATGAATTAGTGCCTGCGCAAGTTTACCCAGAGCAATAGCGCCCTGAGGTATCAACACTATACATTTAATACCTGCGCGCGCAGAATAAGCCGCAGCTGACGCAGATGTATTTCCGGTAGACGCGCACATAACCGCCTTTTGGCCTTCTTCGGCTGCTTTTGAAATAGCCAGCGTCATGCCCCTGTCTTTGAATGAACCGGTTGGATTCGCTCCTTCACATTTTAAAAAAACCTGCGCGCCGACAGCCTCGCTTAAATAACAAGAATGTATAAGCGGGGTGTTGCCTTCTGATAAACTTATTACAGGAGTCCTTTTTGTTACCGGAAGATATTCGCGATATCTCTCTATTACGCCTTTGTAATTTTTTTTCATCTCTCAACCCTTATGGCTACGCTTTTTGATTTTATTACGGATAATCTATCGATTTCTTTTAAAGCATTTCTTAAATTATTTTCTTTTGCCTCGTGGGTCATTATAATAACAGGCACCACCTTTGTAAGCCTACGTTCCCTCTGCGCGACACTGGCAATACTTATCCCGTGGCTACCCAATATTCCGGAGATCTTTGCCAATACGCCGGGTGAATCAATCGCGGAAAAACGTATATAATATTTTGACTCTATGTCGCCGATTTTGCGCAATTTCAATCCGGCTGCCTGAGGGCAATATTCAGCCACGCGGCGCGAGCTTGATGAATTAATATTACGCGCCACATCGGCTATATCAGAAACCACAGCGCTTGCGGCAGCGTATGAGCCTGCGCCTTTACCGTTAAATAAAACAGGGCCTGCCATATCCGCCTCAACAAGCACTGCGTTGTATACTCCGCAAACATTGGCAAGCAGATGATTTTTTGAAAGTAACGTCGGAGCTACCCGCACCTCCAGCGCGCCGTGCGACATCTTGGCTATCGCCAGAAGCTTTATAACATAGCCGAATTCATCCGCATAACTTATATCATTGGAATTTATATCAACAATACCCTCGACATATATATCTTTTATTTTCACAAAACTCCCAAACGACAAAAGATTAAGTAAAACCAGCTTGTGGGCTGAATCTGTGCCGTTTATATCAAGGGCAGGGTTTTTTTCCGCGTACCCTTTAAGCTGCGCGTCTTTTAAGGCCTGACTAAAACCTATGCCTTCCTTGGTCATTTTGCTTAATATAAAATTGCAGGTTCCGTTTACAATACCCAAAACAGCGCTTATTCTGTCTGCGGCAAAACCTTCCCGCAGCGCCTTTACAATAGGCACGCCTGCAACAGCGCTTGCCTCAAAATAGATATCAACGCCATATTTTTTGGCGGCATTAAAAATCTCTCTGCCCTGCGCGGCGAGCAATGCCTTATTGGCAGTAACAATATGCTTGCCATTCTTAATCGCCGCGATGATAAACTCTTTAGCAGGATGTATACCGCCTATCAACTCTACTACGACATCAATCTCAGGATCATTTATTATTTTCCATGCATCCCTGGTAAGGATATTCTTATTCACCTTGACCTGGCGTTTCTTTTTCAGGTCCTGGTCACAGATACGCTTTATCTTTATTTGCGCGCCGGTGCGCTGAAAAAGCAGGCTAGCCCTATCCTGCAGTATCTTTACAACGCCGCTTCCGACAGTCCCGAAACCTATTATGCCTACATTTACTTTTTTCATTTTATTACCCTCATATTAGCGTTAAGAAAGGTACTGTTTTGCTGCTTGTAACATCTGGCAAAACAGTATCGACCAACTTAGCCTTCGGCTAAGTTGGTCGGGGCGAGAGGATTCGAACCTCCGACCCCTTGAACCCCATTCAAGTGCCCTAAGCCAAGCTAGGCCACGCCCCGACTATCTCTCGTAGGTTGTTCGCTGCACTGAAATTTTTTGCTGTCTGCTTCAGTTTACGGCTTGTTGTTCGCGGCCAGCAGAAACGCCGCTCACAACTTCGCCGTAATTCTTCGCAGACCACTTGACAATAATACTCGAATAGCAAAAAATTTCTTATGTGCTGCTCACAACCTACTTCGTTATTAAGTTAAGAAATATATTACTACTCTGCCTTGACTGGCCTCGCCATCAAATCCGCTATTGCTTTCTTCGGCGATTTGCCTTTATATAATACCCAATAAACCTGTTCGGTTATCGGCATCTCAACTTTATATTTTTTCAAAAGCCTGTAAGCCGATTCGGCTGTAACCATGCCCTCAACAGCCATTTCGGTTTTCTTAAGTATATCTTTAGGCCTTCTGCCTTTACCGATCTCTTCTCCAAACCACCTGTTTCTACCGTAACCGCTCATGCAAGTAGTAACCAAATCGCCAAGCCCGCTTATGCCGTAAAACGTCCGGCATTCAGCGCCCATGGCAACGCCCAGGCGTGAAATCTCAGCCAACCCTCTTGCAACAAGCCCTGCCTTGGCATTTACGCCAAGTTTCATGCCGTCTAAAATACCGGCGGCTATGGCAATGACATTCTTAAGGGCAGCGCCTGACTCAACGCCTACAACATCTTTTGAAATATACACCCTGAAATTACGTGAATTAAAAATTCTCTGCGCCTTTTTGGCAAAGGCAGCGTCCTTTGAAGCCACAACAACAGCGGTAAACATGCCCCTGGACACTTCGTGCGATATTGTCGGGCCTGATAAAACGCCTATTTTAACATTGCCCAGCACATCAGCAATAATCTCTGATGCGCGCATCAATGTTTTGCGCTCAATGCCCTTTGAGGCGCTTAAAAATGACGCGCCTTTATAAAGGCCAATCTTTCGTATCTCTTTCAGCACGCTGCGCATGTATTGCGAAGGCACAGCTAATATTATGATTTCAGCGCCTGAAACGGCTTTTCTTAAATCGCCTGTTATGCTTATGCCGCGGGGTATCTTAACCCCTGGTAAAAATTTAGCGTTAACCCTCTTTTTGCTGAGGAAATCAGCATAGTCGGGAAATTTACTCCATATAGTAACACTATATCTATTATTATTTAATAATAGGGCAAGGGTTGTCCCCCAACCCCCATCGCCTATAATAGTTATCTTCAAAATCACGCCTCCATATTGATTTAACAGTTTATCATATTTATGCCTGCGCGTCAAACAAAAATGGGGACACCTCTTTAAGAGGTGTCCCCATAAATTTTCCGCTATTTTTAACCTAACCTATGCCCAAAAGAATTTATTATCTGCTCCCATGTCTCTTTAGGCACTCTTGTATACTTAACCCCTACATTCTTACCGTCACCTACCGGGTCATCTTTTTCCCACATAACCTTCGCCCATAAATCAACCGGTTTTGAAGCGCTTGAAAAATAAAGCTTTATTACCGTAGGCGCCTTAAAAGCTGTTTCTCTGGATTTAACCTGAAAACACAAACCGCCTTTTGAAATATCATTTATCTTTATGTTCTTAAAAGGCTGGGTTCTTGAGCCTATAAGCGCCCTATTTAAAATGCCCCTGGTATTCCTGATGTCAGCCCTTGGAAAACGCCTGCGCTCGGCTATATCGCTTGGCAGGGTAGGAAAATTAAATATCTCACTTGAGGCCTCTTGCTGTTTTTCCGGCGCATCGCCTATAGTGGCGGTTGTTTTACAGGAGGCCGCTTTTTGCTCCTTTGACAACTTATCTATATCCTCGTATTTTAAAAAGAGTTCTTCCAGTAAAAGTTTATTCGTATCAACTTTATCTTTTTTTATTGTTGCAGCGGCCGGCTTTTCTCTTATCCTGCCCATAACAAAAACGCCCAGCATAACCGAAGCCAAACCAAGCGCTATGCCGGCAAAATCATACGGCTTAGGCGCAAAACTGCCGGCTTTAGGAAACGCCTGCGGAATTATATTTATCGGCTGATAAGGCCTGACCGGTTGATTAAGAAAAACCTTAGCGCCGGTTGCCATCATCTGTGTCGGAGTCATGTTGGTTGCTGTTATCCTTACGGTATCATCTAAATCTTTTTCAACCAACACAGAAGAATCAGTAACGCCTGTCAATTTTTTTAACGCCTGCCTTTTTATCTTTATAAAATTTACGGCTGAAGCTACGGCCATACCTCTTTCACTGCTGCCCCAGCCGCTTGGCATATAATCTTTTATCACAAGCTCATCCCCGGATGCAAGTTTAACAGGGGTTGCCGAAATATTAGAAATGGCTATCTCTATACCGCTTTGCCCTTGCATTATTATATATGATGCATCAGCCAGTAAAAAAAACACCACTGACTTGAGCCATCCGGAATTCCTGTAATAATCGCAATGGATACTTTTTATAATACCCCTGTTTACAACAATATTATCCGCTAATCCGCTATGTAATGTTTTTGGCGCGAAATTAAGGACGAGCCGCGAAGGGTTGGTAAAAAAATGCTCCCTGTAGGCAACCGGCCCTGACGCCTCAAGGGTTACTATCGTGGAATTATTTTCCGCAAAACACTGCGAAGCAAAAATTAAAATTACCAGATTAAGAAAAACGGTTAAAAATAAATTTCTTCCCCAAAAAGAAGCGGGCTTCTTTTTTATCACTTACTCCTCCACAAATTTTCCGTCGGGGAAATTTCATGCGGGACCTTCAAAAAATAATTTTTATTATATATTAATTATACACAGGGTTAGACGCTACTGTCAAGTAAAATTTACAAACTTATACATAAATTTTACAAATGTAAAAATTTTTACTTGTGTATTTTTCGGCAGGCGGCCTCAAGTTTCGCCAATTTGTGGGCTATTTTATAGAGCCGGTATTTCACCTTCACGCATTTTACAAATCTACCCATACTGTACCTCACTTTCTGACTTCCACCCCGACTGAGTCTATAACAAAATAATATGAAAATTCTACAACATGAAGAGCGTTTTCATCAGTAATAAATAAATCGCCTGCTAGTTTATATTCAAATTTATCCTCGCCTGTTTTTGTATTATGAACCCTGCGAACTGATAAATCCTTAAGGCCTGACGGGTCCTCGCTGCCATAATTATCCATAAACCATTGCTTCAGGTCCACTACAAAAGACAACGGGATTATGCTTTTTACAGCATAACCCCAGTCTTTTTCAACCCTGGCCAGGACTCCGTCCTCCTCTACGGTTTCCTTTAATATAAATTCACGTCTTTTATTATCTTGAGAGGTTATTGATTTAAGAACCAAATCTATCATATTAACCCTCCAAATTTTACCCACATTTGATAGCCCCGCCCGCCCCGCACGTAGCGAGGGCAGGCAGGATCCCCGCGTAATTGCGGGTTTTTGTCATGTTTTGTTATTTTAAAAACTATTTACTTAGTTGTCAAAAAAATATGCCTCGTCGGCAAAACTACTGTTTCTATATAAAGTATACCACAAAAATACGTCTTGTCAATAGACAAAATCTTGCTTTTTTGTTTTCCTAACTAAACAAGCTTCTTCTCTTCGCCTTTAAGCAGGCGTTTTATATTAGGAATATGCTTGTAAATGCTTAAAATACTTAGAGTTACAGCAAGCGCCTTAAGTTCAAGCGGCCTGTTAAAAAGCCAGGCAAAAACAGGCAGCGCAATTGACGCTGCCAGCGAACTTATTGACACGATCCTTGTTATAGCAAAAACAACCGCCCATACGCCAAGGCATGAAAATGCCACCTGATGCATAAGCGCTATCAAGGCGCCTAAGCCTGTGGCAACGCCCTTGCCGCCTTTAAACTTTAAAAATATAGTCCAGATATGGCCTGCCACGGCTGCCATGGCTGAAGCAATACAAAACCATTCTATGTTCATACTGGAATTTTTATCATAAAAAAATCCAACAGACAGCGCCACAGCCATAAAACCCTTAAGCGCATCTAATAACAGAACTGCTATCCCGGGAATTTTGCCAACCGTGCGAAATACATTTGTGGCCCCGATATTTCCGCTGCCGTGTTTTCTTATATCAATACCTTTAAGCAGGCGGGCAAAAATATACCCTGTAGGAACAGAACCAATAAGATAACTCACTGTTAAAGATAATATTAAACGTATCATTTTTTACTTTTTCCTGTTAATGCTTATTATTTTCGCCCAGCAAACGGCTTCCTCTTTTTAAATACCCCATGCCTGATAAAACTGTAAACGCGACCGCTGTATCCCATGCTACAAACGAATATTTAAAGTGCAGCAACACGCATATAACTGCTAGCATCTGAAAAAATGTTGTCACCTTGCCGAGTTTGCTCGGAATTATTTCCAGATGGCCTTTTACAAGATAAACAACCACAGAACCCAGAACAATAATAACATCCCGGCTTATTACAGTAAGCACCACCCACGCAGGCAGGTTATATTCACTGGGAAAATTGTTCCCGATAGAAAGGCATATAAACGCTGTCAATAAAAGAAGCTTGTCCGCTATCGGGTCTATATACGAACCAAGGATAGTTTTCTGATTTTTAGCGCGCGCTATATACCCGTCAAGGCCGTCGCTGATAACCGCTATCAAAAAAATTCCCAGCGCCAGAAACCTCAGGTAATCATGCTGCGGGCTGTAATATATAACAGCGGCTATAAAAAACGGTATTAACAGTATTCTTACTATAGAAATTCTGTTAGCCATGTTCATTTTAATTTCCCTATTGCCTTAGGCGGCCAGTACCTGAAAATGGCTTTGCCCAAAATATATTTTTTCGGCACAAACCCCCAATACCTTGAATCCCTGGAGCTTGCTGAATTATCGCCGAGCATATAATAAAAACTCTCCGGCACTTTTATCTTGCTGGCTACGCCTCCGTATTCGCCGCGGTTATAATAGTATATGTTGCTGACTGCGCCTTCATTGACTATTTTACCGTCGATATAAATACTCCCGTCTCTTATTTCAACGGTTTCGCCGCCTGTGGCAACCAGGCGTTTTATAAAATCTTTCTTTGTATCCTCCGGATATTTAAAAACAACTATATCCCCCCTTTGCGGCTCTTTAAAACGGTATATATATTTATTTACAAATATCCTGTTGTCTTCATTCAGCGTCGGCTTCATTGACCCCGTAGGTATCTTAAAAGCCTGCACAATAAAAGCCCTGACAAAAAGCGCCAGCGCAACCGCTATAACAATCGACTCAACATATTCCCGTATTATACCCTTGGTTTTTGGTTTTAATTTAATTTTCATCATCCTAGTTTTAACGCCGCTAACAGCGCCTCCTGAGGTACCTGCACAGTCCCGAATTGTTTCATGCGTTTTTTGCCTTCTTTCTGTTTCTCCCAAAGCTTGCGCTTCCTTGTAATATCTCCGCCGTAACATTTGCCTGTAACATTTTTTCTTAGAGCCGATACGCTTTGCCTTGCTACTATCGTGCCGCCTATCGCAGCCTGTATTACAACCTCTATCATCTGCCGCGGTATCAGTTCGCGCAATTTTTCAACAAGCTGGCGGCCCTTGTTCTGCGCCTTATCCTTATGCACGATAGATGAAAGCGCGTCGCACGGATCGCCGTTTAAAAGTATGTCGAGCTTAACCAGGCTCTCTTCTCTGTAGCATTCAAATTCATAATCAAGCGAACCATAACCGCGCGTTATTGACTTTATTTTATCATAGAAGTCAACCAAAACCTCTGACAGCGGGAATTCGTAGATTAATTTAACGCGGTCTTCAGTTAAATATTCAGTTGATTTATATACCCCGCGTTTTGACATTGACAGGTCCATAACAGCGCCTATGGAATCAGGCGGAATAATCATAAAACTGCTTATAAAAGGCTCCTCTATTTTTTCAATGGTCTGAACAGGCGGAAGCTTTGTCGGGTTATCAATCTCAAAAACCTCGCCTTTTTTCGTTACTACCCTGAATACAACACTCGGAGAAGTAATAACCAGGTTTAAACCATATTCACGCTCAAGCCGCTCCTGAACGATATCCATATGTAACAGCCCTAAAAACCCGCAGCGAAAACCAAAACCTAAGGACGCCGAACTCTCCGGCTCATATGTAAAAGACGCGTCGTTTAAACTCAACTTTCCCATTGCGTCTTTAAGAGCGTCAAAATCCTTGCTGTTTACCGGATAAATGCCGCAATAAACCATGGCCTGCACTTTTTTATAACCCGGCAGCGGAAACTGCGCCGGATTATTAAACATTGTAACAGTGTCTCCGTTTACAACCTCTTTTGCGTCGCGCACATTACAAGTAAAATAACCGACCTCGCCGCAGTTTATTTCATTTATCGGCTGCATCTTAGGCATAAAAGCGCCGGTCTCCTGGATATCAAAATCCTTGCCGGTTACCATCATTTTAATTTTCATACCGGGTTTCAAATATCCGTTCACAACCCTCACATATACAATTACCCCTTTATATGTATCGAATTGCGAATCAAAAATCAATGCCTGCAAAGGATTTTCCCTGCTGCCCTTGGGCGCGGGGATAAGCTTGACTATGGCCTCCAAGATATTATCCATGCCTATGCCTTCTTTAGCGCTTACAAGCAGAATCTCTTCCCTGGGAATCTGTAAAATATCCTCGATCTGTTTTTTAACGCGTTCTAAATCAATATTGGCAATGTCTATTTTATTTATTACAGGTATTATTTTAAGATTATGCTCCATGGCAAGATACAGATTCGCCACTGTTTGCGCCTCAACGCCCTGGCTGGCGTCTACAACCAGAAGAGCGCCCTCGCATGCGGCAATAGATTTCTTCACTTCATAACTAAAATCAACATGGCCAGGGGTATCTATAAGATTCAAGAGATACTTGTTGCCGTCTTTCGCGTTGTAAAAAATCCTGACAGCAGATGCCTTAATCGTAATACCCCGCTCGCGCTCCAAATCCATATCATCCAAAAGCTGGTCGTGAAACGTACGCAGGTCTATCGCGCCTGTATGCAAAAGCAGCCTGTCAGCAAGCGTTGATTTGCCATGATCTATATGCGCTATTATCGAAAAATTCCTTATCAACTGCCTGTCCATTTATATCCCTGCTATTGTTTTTGCTTCTTTCATTATCGCTGCAACTCTTGCGTCGCTGGATGCCTCGACGTAGATGCGCAAAATCGGCTCTGTGCCAGAAAGGCGGTATAAGAGCCAACTGCCGTCTTTGGCGATAAGCTTCGCGCCGTCTTTTGCGCTAAACTCTTTTACATCAACGCCTGCCAGTTTTTTAGGCGTATCTTTCTTTAAGCCCTCAAAGAGTGTTTTCTTTTTTTCGTCAGGATACTCGCAATCCTCTCTCTTATAGCAAAATTTTCCATATTCTTTTTCTGTTTCCTGTATAATCTGAGTAAGCGTCTTTTTACGATACGCCATCATCTCTAAAATTAACAGGCCTGCCAGTATACCGTCGCGCTCAGGCACGTAATTCTTAAAACCAAACCCGCCTGATTCCTCGCCGCCTGTCAATATATCCTCTTCGCGCATAAGTTTGCAGATATGTTTAAAGCCAACCGGTGTTTCGTATAATTTTATTTTATTTTTCTCGCATATCCTGTCTATAAGAAATGTCAAAGCGACTGTCTTTACCACAGCGCCTTTCCACTTCTTATCCTCTGATAAATGCAAGATTATATGCGACAGCGCCAGATGAGCGTTCATATATACGCCGTCAGGCCTTACAATACCCACCCTGTCAACATCTCCATCAAGGGCTATGCCTAAATCATATTTTCCTTTTTTCATGACAAAGAGTAGATCTTTAAGGTTTTTCTCTATCGGCTCAGGTGCGGTGCCGCCGAATCCGGGATTGCGTTCTGCGTGCAAAGCAGTTACTTTTAAACCCATTGACTCTAAAAATGGCGCCACAAAACCGCCTGAGGCGCCGTACATACTATCAACAACTATTGAATAGTTTTGTTTCTTGATAAGCGCAAAATCTATATACCCTTTTATAAACTCAACCCATGGCTTTGACAGATCTCTTGTCTTTACTAAACCTGAGGATTTCGCCTTTTCAATCGGCATCTGCTTAACAGGACTTTTCCCGATTAAGGATTCGAACTTGTCGGTCAGGTCTTTTTCCGCAGGGCCTGCATATTCTGCTTTGTACTTAAATCCGTTAAAATTGGGCGGGTTGTGGCTTGCTGTAATCATTATACCGCCAAATAATTTTCTCATTTTTATTGTAAAGCTTACTATTGGCGTCGAGCACGGCTTGTCAGATAACAACACATTGATGCCATTTGCCGCCATAACCTCAGCGCAGCGCTCTGCAAATTTATCCGACAAAAACCTTGTATCGTATCCTATAACTATATTTGCATCTGTCTTTACGCCTTTTATATAATCGGCAACTGCCTGCGCCAGCTTTGAAACATTCTCAAATGTAAATTCATCGGCTATTACAGCCCGCCATCCGTCTGTGCCAAACTTAATCATTTCCAATCCTCCTAAAAACAAAAAAGGGGTCAGGCGCTTTTTTTTACTAACGCCTCAACAAAATCTTTATTGCCCAAAAATCTTTGTCTTTTCAAATTAACTTTCAACCAATCTTGCTCTTCTTTAAAATTAAGAATCCCTTCATTAACAAAATCTCTGTATTCTTTGTATTCATTTTTTAAAACGCTTCTGAATTGTTCTAATATCAATTCTGTGTCAACCAAAGAATTTAATTCTCGATAAGCATAGACCCTATAGCTACTCCACCTATAGTCTTCAGGTCTTTTGACAAAGCCAGCTTTTACAGGATTAAGATGAATATAGCGACTAAGCTCCAATAAATAATTATCCTTATCCACTAAGAGACCTTTAAATCTTCCTTGAAACAAATGTCCTTGACGGTGATATTTAGTATTAAATCTAATAGCATAGACACTATTAATAAATTGCATAATCTTAGAAATATGATCTTGTGAAGCCTCAAGTGTTATATGATAATGATTTCCCATCAGTACGTAAAGATAAATTTTAAATCTTAATGCTTTTTTAGCTTCTTCCACTGTTTTTAAAAACCAGATGCAATCGGCATCTTCCCTAAAAATATCTCGCTGTTCATTTCCACGCTGTATTATATGATATATTGCTCCGGGAAACCAAATTCTAGGAGGCCGCGGCATATTTCCTCCAAAAAAACTAAAAAGGGGTCAGGCGCTTTTTTTATTTTAAATCGTACAATATTTTGTTAATATCGTCCTTTAGACCTGTGGGATCGAAAAAAGCATGCTCTTTTTCATCCATTTCAATTATATATAATACAACATCTTCAAATGATTCAAAATTTTTGACGATACTATCAATATTTTCTATATCTTTTTTAATTTCTACGGGCCGGAAAAAATATTTTACAGGATAAGCTAATTTTATATTCAATTTTGCAAGCAAAACATGTTTCCATAATTCTTTATCGTTGGCATTAGGCATAGCTTTTTTTAAAACTGCCAAGGTTTCTTCCTGAGATTTCTCCAAAGCCCATATAGTTGTGCCTATAGAAATAAAAAATTTATATTGAAGTAAATTATATTTTAATCTCAGCTTTTCAAGTCTGTCTATTTTGTCTCTTTCAATCTTCATAAAAGACGGCAACATAGTATACCAATCGAGCATGTCGGTAACATAATCTGATGAAACGACATCTATTAATTCTGCAGAACATCTAATACATCTAATTAAAACATTATCATAGAATGTACACCCACATTTGGGACATTTTTTCATATCAATACCTTTTTGCTTTCCTTCGAAACCACAAAGTTACAGTTTTTATTTCGCTTCATTCACTCACCTATAAATAGACTCAAAAAGGGGTCAGGCGCTTTTTTACTCGTTTCCGTCATTGCGGGCCCCACCGAAGGCGGGGCGAAGCAATCTCCTTGTTAAAAAACTTATAAAACTTATTTTTTCTTCTTATTTTCAAATATTCTATACAATAATTTACAAACTCTTTTTCAGCATCCAGACAATTTTTTTTATACGCTGAAAAATCTTCGGGTTTAGTCGATATTACAGGACTTAATAGCAATTTTGAAAATCTTGAATAAACGTCTAATACCTTATAATACATATTCCATATTTTTTCATCCTCAATACGTTTAATTTGAAAACTATTTAAATTTAACTTGGGAAAATAATCGCTGTTGATTGTTTCGTAAAAATCTTTAAAATCTTTTTCAGATTCTAATTTCAATGTTTTATCTGATACAAAATTTAAAAATTTAACCGCTTCAATAATAATATCTTCTTCTTTTTTATCTATTTCAATCATACGTTGATTATTAAACAATGCTCTTTGAACTAAATAAGTCAATCCTGCGCCTGCAATCACAAGCATGATATCTTTTACAGTTTCTATAATTTTAATATGTACAGCAGGATCATTCATTATTTATTCCTATTTTATTTTTCAGCCACAATGGTGGGGCTGGAGCAAAACCTAGTTTGCGCGAGCGGGCACGGATTTTGAGCGTCCTGCTATCACGATTTGGCGCGAAAAAGAGCGAGCGCAAACTCGGAGCCAAAAATTCCTCGCAGGGGAATTTTTGGCGCTTTTGCGAAAGGCCCCACCGAACGGCTGAATAAAACTAGGAGATTGCTTCGTCCCCTTCGCTTCGCTCAGGGTCCTCGCAATGACGGCTAGGCGGCCCGTAATCTCCTTATAGTTTCTTTCGCATC
>PFHB01000088.1:0-147 GCA_002783585.1 Candidatus Omnitrophica bacterium CG_4_8_14_3_um_filter_43_15 | reverse complement strand
CTACCAGGATATTTACCCCGGCATCCAGAGCCTGTTTGGCTGTCTCGTAATTTATACCGCCGTCTATTTCTACGTCCTTATCGTATATTTTCCTTAGTTCCCTCACCTTATCCAAAACAGACGGGATAAATTTTTGCCCCGCAAATC
>PFHB01000063.1:25858-27667 GCA_002783585.1 Candidatus Omnitrophica bacterium CG_4_8_14_3_um_filter_43_15 | reverse complement strand
ACAGTGCTTAAAGCGTACGAAGAAGATGGCGAAAACTAAAGAGGTAGGGAGGTGGGCGGAGTGTATCGCCGCCCACTTCCTTAATATAAAGGGTTTTAAAATATTATCAAGAAATTTCAATACCCGCTTTGGCGAGATAGATATCGTTGCCCAGGGCGATGGCGTTATTGCTTTTGTAGAGGTGAGGTTCAGAGGCAAGGGGTCATATCTATTGCCCGAGGAGACGATAACTTATAAAAAACAGCAGCGAATTAAAACAGCCGCTTCCATATATATGAATAGTTTTGATTTGACAGATGCGAATGTGCGGTTTGATGTGATTTGCGTTTCCAAGGATAAATGGTTTATGCTGCCAAATGTGCGGCATATAGTCGATGCTTTCTGAAATTTTTCAGTGTTTTTGTAAGATAAAAATTTCATCCCGAGCAACCAGCTATCACGTTTAGTCACGAGGGATAAAAGGAGAAACAATGTTAGCGAAAATTAAATCGCAGGTGGTAATAGGGCTTGATGCGCATTATGTTGATGTTGAGGTTGATATCGCAGGCGGGCTGCCTAATTTTTGTATAGTTGGCTTGCCTGATGTATCTGTAAGAGAGTCAAGAGACAGGGTAAAGGCAGCGATAAAAAATTGCGGTTTTAGTTTTCCATCCAGAAGGGTTGTGGTAAACCTTGCGCCTGCTGACATAAAAAAAGACGGGCCCAGTTTTGATTTGCCTATAGCCCTGGCTGTTTTGACTGCAAGCGGGAATCTTACACAGAAAGAGGTTGAGGGTAAGTCATTTTGCGGCGAGCTTTCATTGGACGGCGAGATACGGCCTGTGCGAGGCGTTTTGGCAATGGCTGCGGCGCTTTCAAAAAATGGCATAAAAGAACTTATCGTGCCTTATGAAAATGCCATGGAAGCGGCTGTTGTCAGGGATATAAAGGTATACGCAGTCAAGACATTGCAGCAGTTGTATCAGTTTTTAAAAGGCGAGATAAAAGTAAATAAAGTAAACGCCAGGCTGGGTAGAGCGCCGTTAAACCCTGATTATGTTTTGGATTTTTCTGATGTTAAAGGTCAGGCCCATGTCAAGCGCGGCCTGGAAATAGCAGCTTCCGGAAGTCACAATGTTTTAATGATAGGCCCTCCTGGTTCAGGTAAGACAATGCTTAGCCGTAGGATGCCTACAATAATGCCTGATATGCATTTTGATGAGGCGCTCGAAACAACAAAGGTTTATAGTATAGCAGGGCTTGTAAAAAATTCCAGGCATTTGCACAGCGTGCGGCCATTTCGCAGCCCGCATCATACTATTTCATATGCAGGCTTGGTTGGAGGAGGCTCAAGCCCCAGGCCGGGAGAGATAAGCCTGGCGCATAACGGCGTTTTATTTATGGATGAGCTGCCGGAGTTCAGGCGCGACGTGCTTGAGGTGCTCAGGCAGCCTTTAGAGGAAGGTGTTGTGACAATTACGCGCGCAGGAGGCAGCTGCGCTTACCCGGCGAGGTTTATTTTTATAGGAGCTATGAACCCTTGCCCGTGCGGTTTTTTTACAGACCCGAAAAGAGAATGTAACTGCACTCCCCGTCAGATACAGAGATATATATCAAAGGTTTCAGGCCCGCTATTGGACAGGATTGATATCCACCTGCAGGTCCCTGCTATGAAATATGACGAAATAAGCCAGAAATCTTTAACCAACGAGGTATCAGCCGAGATAAAGAAAAGGGTGATCCATGCAAGGCGTATCCAGAAAGAGCGTTATGGCAGCAGCTATTCGGGATGCAATGCCCATTTATCCAGCAGGGATATAGAGAAATATT
>PFHB01000063.1:25151-25765 GCA_002783585.1 Candidatus Omnitrophica bacterium CG_4_8_14_3_um_filter_43_15 | reverse complement strand
CGCCCATATAAGCGAGGCAATCCAATACAGGAGCCTGGATAGGATGGAGATGACGCAGAGGTAAAGGAGGATAGTTATATGAAGAATAAACTAATGCCGCAAGAGATAATCGAACAGAAGATTTTTTTGATACGCAGTCAAAAGGTTATGCTAAGTTCAGATCTTGCTGAGCTTTATAGAGTTTCGGCAAAACGATTAAATGAGCAAGTAAAAAGAAATATAAAAAGATTTCCAGAAGATTTTATGTTTCAGTTAACATGGGAAGAAGTAAAATCTTTAAGGTCGCATTTTGCGACCTTAAAACGTGGTCAACACGTTAAATATAGATCGTACGCTTTTACTGAGCAAGGAGTGGCTATGCTTTCCAGTGTTTTGAATAGCGAAGGAGCTATTCAAGTTAACATTGCAGTTATGCGTGCTTTTGTAAAATTGAGACAAATTTTGTCTACTCATAAAGAGCTTGCAGGTAAATTAAATGAATTAGAAGATAGAGTGGAGAAACATGATAAAGATATAATATTAATCTTTGAAGCAATCCGTCAACTTATGGTGCTGCCTGAAAAACCAAAACCGCGAATAGGCTTTCATCCTCAGCCAATCGGGAATCGCTAAAA
>PFHB01000063.1:0-25126 GCA_002783585.1 Candidatus Omnitrophica bacterium CG_4_8_14_3_um_filter_43_15 | reverse complement strand
CTTGACAGTTATATGTTAATATAGTAATATATACGATACCAACTCTAATAGTCACGAAAGGGGAGAGTGGGTTTAAGCAGCGGACCCGCTTTTTTTGTTGCCCGCAGATATGATAGAACAGATAAAAAGCTTAATACAGCCTGTCCTGGAGCAGGAGGCTGCTGAACTTGTTGATTTGGTTTACAGGCTTGAGTCAGGAAGGAATGTCCTGCGGCTTCTGGTTGATAAACCAAAGGGTGTAACGCTTGATGATTGTGCCCGTATCAACAAGGCAATAGGGAATGCCCTGGATAATTCAGGCCTGATTACTCAAAGCTTTGTCATTGAGGTTAATTCTCCCGGGCTAGACAGGCTATTGACAAAAAGAGGGGATTTTGATAAAAAGATAGGAGAGAACCTGAAGCTGACTATAAAAAATAGCGCAGGCGCCACAGATACAGTGATAGCCCAATTAAAATCAGTTACAGACAGCGCAATTATAATAGTTGTAAAGGACAGCGAGCGTAGCATTTTGTTTACAGATATAATAAAAGCAAAGGCGGAGATTAAACCATGAACGGTGAATTATTGACAGTGCTTGATCATATTGAGCGCGAAAAAGGCATCAAAAAAGAAATTTTAATAAACGCGGTTGAGACTGCGCTTATTTCGGCTGCAAGAAAGATGCTGGGCCATGATATAAAGGATGACATTACTGTTAAGCTTGACCCGGAAACAGGCGATATCAAGGTATTTCAGGGCAAGAAAAAAATTGATTCAGATGAATTCGGCAGGATAGCGGCCCAGACGGCAAAACAGATAATAATACAGAAGATACGCGAAGCCGAGCGCGATGTTATATTCAGCGAATACACAGCCAAGATAGGCACTGTTATATCCGGAAGCGTTCATAGATTTGAAAAGGGAGATATCGTAGTTGACCTTGGCAGGACAGAGGCAGTATTGCCCAAGAAAGAACAGATATCCAAGGAAACATATAAACAGGGTGAAAGGGTTAGGGCCTATGTTTTGGATGTTAAAAAAACAGGCCGCGGCCCGCAAATTGTGCTTTCAAGGACGCACCCCGGGCTTGTTAAGAGGATGTTTGAGCTGGAGGTGCCTGAGATAATAGAAGGCATAGTTGAGATAAAAGTAATAGCCAGGGAGGCAGGCGACAGGACAAAGATTGCCGTTTGGTCAAAGGATTTAAAGGTTGACTGCCTTGGAGCCTGCGTTGGTATGCGCGGGGCAAGGGTCAAAGAAATAGTCAGGGAACTGCATGGCGAAAAGATAGATATCGTAAAATGGAATGAAGACCCGGCAGAATTTATAGCAGCCGCATTAAGTCCTGCGCAGATAAATAAGATTAAGATAGACAAGGAAAGCAAAAAGGTCGAGGTTATTGTGGAAGAAGACCAGTTGTCTTTGGCTATAGGCAAAAAAGGCCAGAATGTGCGCCTTGCCGTAAAACTTACCGGCTGGGATATAGATATAAAGCCGAGGAAACCGATAGAGAACCTGTTAATAACCACTGAACCTGCAAAAGAGCCGTCTTCTGCCGAGGGCACGTTGATACAGGAGCTTCCGAGGGTAGGCCCTAAGACATACGACGCCTTGACAGCGGCTGGTTTTAATACAGTTGAAAAAATAGCAGGTGCGTCGGTAAAAGAGCTCAGCGGCATTAAAGGTATTGGCAAAAAAAGCGCTGAGAATTTAATAGAGTCATCAAAGGAACTGCTCAAAGGTAAGAAATAATAATATGGAAAAAAAGGCAAAAGCGAAAATTAAGAAAACAATATCCAAGGCAAAGCCAGCAGCAGCCAAGAAGGTTGTCAAAAAAGCGCTCAAGGCCGTTGTTGTAAAGAAAAAGCCAGTGCCTGCTGTAAAAAAACCTGTCAAAAAACCCATAGAAATAGCGGTTAAAAAACCCGTAGAACCTGTCAAAGAACCTGTAAAGAAACCTGTCGCAGCGCCTGTTGGTTTGCGCGAGGGCAAGTTTGAAGTTTTTATACCAAAATTCAAGGTAAAACAAAAGGCCAGGCCAAGACAGCATGCTGCTGTTCATCCTCCGGAAGAACAAATAAAACAGGACATAGAGCAGGTTGTTGTAGAGCAGCAGCCTGCGGTTGAAAAAGAGCTTAGAGAAGTACAGGTGGGTTTTCCGGTAAGTGTAAAGGAGCTTGCTTCAAAGCTGCAGATTAAGCCCAGCGATATCATAAGCCGTTTTATGAAAAAAGGCGCGCTTGTAACCATGAATCAATCTTTAGACGGCGAAGCGGCTAGTTCCATAGCGATAGATTTTGGGTTTAAGCTTTTAAGGGCGGCAACGCAGGAAGAGGAATTTTTAAATCAGCATAAAGAAGATGAAAAGAAAAATCTTATCCCGCGTTCTCCTGTTGTTACTCTTATGGGGCATGTAGACCATGGCAAGACTTCGCTTCTTGATGCCATAAGAAAAAGCAATGTTACTGAGCGCGAGGCAGGCGGAATAACCCAGCACATAGGCGCTTACAGGGTAAATACGCCAAAGGGCGCTATAACATTTTTAGATACACCGGGCCACGAGGCATTTACTGCCATGCGCGCAAGAGGCGCTGTTGCAACTGATATTGTAATATTGGTTGTTGCGGCAGATGATGGTGTTATGCCCCAGACAATAGAGGCCATAGATCATGCCAAGGCAGCAAATGTTCCGATAGTAGTTGCCGTGAATAAAATAGATATGCCCGGCGCTGATATAGATAAGGTAAAAAAGCAGCTTAACCAGCTTGGCTTAAGGTCTGAAGATTGGGGCGGTAAAACTATTATTACAGGCGTTTCGGCAAAAACAGGCCAGGGCGTTGATCAATTGCTTGAGATGGTTCTTCTTGAAGCCGAGATGCTTGAGCTTAAGGCGAATATTGATAAGCTTGCCAGCGGCGTTGTTATTGAAGGCCGTCTTTCGCGCGGCAGCGGGGCTGTTGCCACAGTCCTGGTTAAAAGCGGTACGCTAAAAGAAGGCGATAACATTATTATAGGCAATCATTACGGCAAGATTCGCGCCATGATAAATGATAAGGCAGAGCGCCTGGATAAGGCATTGCCCGGCATACCTGTTGAGATATCAGGCCTTTCAGGCGTGCCTGAGGCAGGGGAACAGTTTTACGCGTTGGAAGACGAGAAAAAAGCCAGGGAGATTTTTCAGCAAAAACAATTATTGCTAAGGCAGGAAAAACTCGCGCCTACGTCAAAAAAGATAACGCTTGAGGATATATACGCGCAGAGTAAGGCCGGAAAGATAAAAGAGCTTAAGATTATTATAAAGACAGATGTGCAGGGCTCTCTTGAGGCGCTGGCTGATAATTTAATCAAGATGTCAACCGAGGAAGTTAAGCTTGATATAATTCATAGCGGCGTGGGGGCCATTAGCGACGCTGATATAATACTTGCCGCGGCGTCAAATGCCATTGTTATAGGTTTTAACGCAGGCGTAAGCCCGCAGGCCGACGAGCGCATTAAAAAAGAAGGTGTTGATGTGCGGTTTTACAGGATAATATACGACATAATAAGCGATGTCAAATCAGCGATGGAAGGGCTCTTAGAGCCCAGGATAGAAGAGGTTTTTGAAGGCAGGGCAATGGTGAAACAGGTATTCGGAGTTTCTAAAGTAGGCGTTATAGCCGGCTGCATGATGCAGAAGGGAAGGATAGGCCGGACCGATTCCTGCAAGCTTATCCGCGACGGGAAAGAAATTTATAACGGCAAGATAAATTCTTTAAAGCGCTTTAAAGACGATGTAAAAGAAGTCAGGGAGGGTTTTGAGTGCGGCATAGGGTTGGCTAATTTTACGGATTTAAAATCCGGCGATACGATAGAGGCGTTTATCATCAGAAAGACAGCGAGAACATTATGACCAAAAAAAGAATATTAAGCGGGATGAGGCCCACAGGGCCGCTACATATCGGGCATTTGTTAGGCGCGTTAAACAACTGGGTTGATTTGCAGGAAAAATACAGTTGTTTTTTTATGATAGCTGACTGGCACGCGCTTATGAGCGAGTATGAAAACCCGCAAAATATACAGAAAAATATAACAGAATGCGCCATCGACTGGCTTAGCTGCGGCATAGACCATAAAAAAAGCGTTATCTTTACGCAATCTCGCGTCCCGCAGCATCTGGAGCTGGCGATGATATTTTCGGATATTACCCCGCTTTCATGGCTTGAGCGTTGCCCGACGTATAAAGAGCAGCTCAGGGAGCAAAAGACAAGGGATCTGGCTACGTACGGATTTTTGGGATACCCTGTTTTACAGGCAGCGGATATAGCTTTATACAAAGCGCAGATTGTCCCTGTAGGAGAAGACCAGATGGCGCATCTTGAGCTGACGCGCGAGATCATAAGAAGATTTAAGCATCTTTACAAGGATGATTTATTTCCCGAGCCCGAGGGGCTTCTTACAAAAACACCCAGGATACTCGGGCTTGATAACAGGAAGATGTCAAAGACATTTGATAATTTTATAGCGCTTTCTGATCCGCCTGATGTGATAAAAAAGAAGGTTTCAGTTATGATAACTGACCCGGCCAGAATGAAACTTACAGATTCCGGGCATCCTGATATCTGCAACGTTTATTCGTATTGTAAAATATTTAAGCCGCAGATAACATCAGATTTATATAAAGAATGTATTGCCGCTACTATAGGCTGCACTGATGATAAGAGGCGTTTGGCGGATATAATTATAGCGCATCTGGAGCTGATACAGAAAAAACGCAAAAAATTCGCGGCTGATAAAAAACAGATTCAGGATATTTTAGACGAAGGCGCAAAAAAAGCGCAGGATGTTGCTTCCGATACCATGAAGCGTGTGCGCAAACTCGTAGGGCTGGGATAATAATGTATAAGGTAAAATTGGAAGAATTTGAAGGGCCGCTTGACCTGTTGCTTTTTCTGATAAAAAAAGACGAAATAGATATTTATGATATACCGATAGCCATGGTCACCGAGCAATACCTGCAGTATTTGGAATTGATGGAGCTTATGGACCTTGACATAGCCGGCGAATTTCTGGTTATGGCAGCGACCCTGATGCATATAAAATCAAAGATGCTTCTTCCTCCTGAAGAAAGATCGCCTGAAGAGGCCGAAGAGGAAGACCCGCGCGCAGAACTTGTAAAGCGGCTTATAGAATATAAAGCGTTTAAAGAGGCTGCCTCGTCTTTACAGTCTCTGGAAAGCCGTCAAAGGGATTTGTTTCACCGGCCCGGGGATATGGACGCGGTAGAGGTTGAATGCAACGGTGAAAAGTTTTTTGAGGCAAGCCTTTTTGACCTTATATCGGCGTTTTCAACGGTTTTTGCCAATGTATCAAAGGAGGCTTTTTTAGAGGTAATAAAAGAGCAGGTAACTGTTGAGCAAAAGGTCCATGATATACTGCATTTATTGGTTGATAAGCCGTCTTTTGCGCTTAAGGATCTTTTTGACTCATCAAAGTCAAAGATAGAGATGGTTGTTGTGTTTCTGGCGCTGCTTGAACTCATGAAGATCCACAGTATTATGGCAGTGCAAAAGGAATTATTCGGTGAAATCCAGATTATAAGAAACCCGGCCGTTATAGAGCCGACAAAGGTGTAATTATGGAAAACAAAGAATTAAAATCCGTGGTAGAGGCGTTGATTTTTGTAAGCGATAAGCCGTTTGGCATTAATAATATCAGGGATGTAGTTGATAATGTGCCGGAGGCCCAGGTGCGGCAGGTTATAGATGAATTAAACGCCGAGTATGAGCAAACCGGCCGCAGCTTTATTATCCAGGAGGTTGCAGGCGGGTTCCGCATGGCAACAAGGCCTGAGTTTGCCTCATGGCTTAAAAGTTTTTATAAATCAAAAGTAAAAGAGCGCCTGACAAGGCCGTCTCTTGAGACGCTGGCGATAATCGCCTACAAGCAGCCTGTTACAAAACCGGAAATAGAGGCAATAAGAGGCGTTAATACAGACGGCGTTATAACCACGCTTCTTGAGCGCAATCTCATAAAAATAGCCGGCCGCAAGGATACGCCAGGCAGGCCGCTTCTGTACGCAACAACTAATGAATTCCTGGCGCATTTCGGGCTTGGCGCTATTTCAGAAATGCCGAAACTGCCGGAGGTCCAGCAGCTTATCGACGCTGCGCCCGGGCCGAGGCTTGATATAACGGAGGAAAAAAATGATACTATCCAAACTGCGTAAAAAAATAGATAGTATAGATAAAAATATTTTAGAGCTTTTAAACCAGCGCGCCGGGATAACGTTATCAATAGGCAAAGTTAAGGCTAAGAAGAAGGCAAGCGCGTACGTGCCAAACAGGGAAAAAGAGGTTTACGATAATATTCTGAAACTAAACAAAGGGCCGCTTAAAGACGATACGCTGCGCGCCGTTTACAGAGAGATTATGTCAGGTTCCCTTGCGCTTGAAAAATCACTTAAAGTATCGTATCTGGGGCCTGCGGCAACATTCACGCACCTTGCAGCGCTTAAAAAATTCGGCTCCTCTGTAAAATATTACCCGGCCTCCAGCATAACCGAGATTTTCGCGGAGGTTGATAAGGCAAGGGCGGATTACGGCGTTGTACCTATAGAAAATTCAATAGAAGGCGCCATTAATCATACGCTGGATATGTTCACAGAGAGCGACCTGGTTATATGTTCTGAGATATCTTTTGAAATAACGCATAATCTTATGAGTAAATATCCGTTAGGCAGCATAAAACGGATTTATTCAAAATTTGAGGTATTCGGCCAGTGCAGGCTGTGGCTTGAATCAAATATGCCTAAAGTGGAATTAAAAGAAACGTCATCCACTTCAAAAGCCGCCGAGATTGCCTCCGGAGAAAAAAATTCAGCGGCAATAGGCTCAAGCCTTGCGGCGGAATGCTATGGGCTTAAGATTTTGGCCAAGTCAATAGAAGATAGTTCGCATAACATAACAAGGTTTCTTGTAATAGGTAAAACCCAGAGCGCTCCAACCGCTAAAGATAAAACCTCAATAATGTTTTCTGCCAAAGACAAGCCGGGCGCTTTACATGATATACTTGTGCCTTTTAAGAAAAACGGCATCAATATGACAAAGATTGAATCCAGGCCTTCCAAGAAAAAGGCATGGGAGTATTATTTCTTTGTTGATTTACAAGGCCATGCGAAGAATCCAAAAATAAAGAAGGCGTTGGATGAGCTTAAAAAACACACAAGTGTTTTTAAGGTATTGGGTTCATACCCGGCGCATAATTAAACAATTAAAATGAATACGAATATAAACAATCGCATATACAATATAATTCCGTATAAACCCGGGAAGCCTATCGAGGAAGTCAAAAGGGAATATGGCCTTAAAGAGGCCGTTAAGCTTGCGTCTAACGAAAGCCCTTTTGGAGCGTCGAAAAAAGTGCTTTCTGCAATAACGGCTGCCGCCATGGATATAAACAGGTATCCTGACGGCGGTTGCTTTTACTTAAAATCCAGGCTCGCGGATAAATTGGGTGTAAAAAGCCAAAACCTTGTATTGACAAACGGCTCAGACGAGGCGCTTGATTTAATAGCAAAAGTTTTTTTAAGGCCTGGTAAGGACAAGATAATCACATCCAGCGTAACATTTCTGGAATATAAGATTACTGCGCAGATATTCGGCATAAAAGTCAGGGAAGTGCCTCTGGTTGATTTTAAATATGACCTTAAAGGCATGAAGAACGCAATAACAAAAAATACAAAGGCCGTGTTTATAGCCAATCCAAACAACCCGACAGGCACTTATGTTACAAAAAAAGAGTTTGATAGTTTTTTAAGAGCCATACCGCGCGATATTATTGTTGTGTACGATGAAGCGTATCAGGAGTTTGTCGATGCGGGTGATTTTCCAAAAGGTGTTGATTATTACAGGCGAAAAAATTTCATTACGCTTAAAACATTCTCGAAGATATACGGCCTTGCAGGCCTGCGCGTGGGGTATGCCCTGACAAATAGTGAATTTGCCGCTGCTTTAGAAAGGGTAAGGCAGCCTTTTAACGTGAATTCTATTGCTCAGGCAGCTGCCATGGCGGCGTTGGATGACGTAAAATATATAAAAGATACAAAACAGGCCGTAACTTCAGGCAGAAAATTTCTGTGCCGTCAGCTTGAGAAAATGGGCATAAACTATATTCCGAGTGTTGCGAATTTTATGCTGGTTGATGTAAAAAAAGATGTATTTAAAGCCATGCTTAAGCAGGGCGTGATAATCAGGCCCATGGATATGTACGGGCTCAGAGGTATAATAAGGGTGACAATAGGCACGCAGAGTGAAAATAAAAAATTCATAGACGCGTTAAAGAGGGCTTTAAAATGATTATTGTATTAAAGAAAGACGTAACAGAGGCGCAAATAAAACATATAGTAGAGAAGGTTAAGGCGCTTGGCCTTCGGCCTATGATATCAAAAGGCGCAGAGCGTTCTATTATAGGCGTGATAGGCGAAGAGGAGATTCTTCGTTCAGAGCCTTTAGAGGTTTTTCCAGGCGTTGAAAAGGTGATGCCTGTTTTATCGCCTTATAAACTTGTATCAAGGGAATTTAAAAAGGAAAATTCAGTAGTTGATGTTTCAGGCATAAAGATCGGCGGCAAAAAAATTGTTGTAATGGCAGGCCCGTGTTCAGTGGAGTCAAAGGATTTGTTGATAAAGATAGCCGTGTCTGTCAAAAAGGCGGGCGCTGTTGTTTTAAGAGGAGGCGCTTTTAAGCCACGGTCTTCGCCGTATGCATTTCAGGGTTTAGGTCAGGAGGGCCTTATATATCTTAAAGAGGCGTCAAAGAAAACAGGCCTTAAGATAGTTACAGAGGTTATGGATACCCGCGATGTGCCGCTTGTTGTGAAATATGCAGATATACTTCAGGTTGGCGCCAGGAACATGCAGAATTTTAATCTTTTAAAAGAACTTGGCGTAGCTAAAAAACCGGTATTGTTAAAAAGAGGCATGATGTCAACAGTCAAAGAGTGGCTTATGTCAGCTGAGTACATTTTATCAAACGGAAATTTTAACGTTATACTCTGCGAAAGAGGCATAAGGACATTTGAAGATTACACCAGATTTACATTGGATTTAAGCGCTGTGCCGGTTGTTAAGGCGTTAAGCCATCTGCCTGTTATTGTTGACCCAAGCCATGGCGTGGGCAAATGGGGACTTGTGTCAGCTATGTCAAATGCGGCTATCGCAGCGGGCGCTGACGGTTTAATTGTTGAGGTACATCCGAATCCCGAAGAGGCGAAATCCGACGGGCTTCAATCGCTTTTACCTGAAAATTTTGCAAAGATGATGTTTGACCTGAAAAAAATCGCAAAGGCAGTAGGAAGAGAAATATAGTTTTTACGTCAGGGGACATTTCTGAACCCTAACCTGTTTTTAGTCATACAGAAGTGTCCCCATAATGGAGATAGCAATGAAAGAGAAAGAATTAATAAAAAGAGTTTGGCATTTTTCTAATCTGCTTGCAAAAAAATATAGATTAAAAAAAATCTATTTATTCGGTTCTTTAGCAGAAGGCAGTTTTTTGAAAGGTTCAGATGTAGATATAGCAATAGAAGGAATGGGTTTTGAAGACTATCTAAAGGCATTAGCTGAACATAGACAAATAAGGGGAACACATTTAGATATTTTGCATTTAGATTTTTGCAAACCGCAAATAAGGGATGATATCTTTAAAAAAGGCAAGGTGTTATATGAAAAAGAATAATAACGAGATTATAAAAATCGTCGCTAATAATATTCATCAAGAACTTTCTTCCTTACAAGAGATATGTCTACAGATAGAGTCTTTGCTTAAAAAGGCAGAGGAGTTAGAGGAAGAAGAAAAAACTTTTTATAACCGCGCCGCAGGTTCAATGCTCCACGACTTTTATACAGGTTTAGAAAAGATATTTTGCAATATTGCCAGCAAGATAGATAAGAATTTGCCAAGAGGTGAAGATTGGCACATAAAACTGCTTATGAGTATGTCTGAGACTAAGAAGAATAGGCCTGAAGTTATTTCTTTGGAACTAATGGAGGAATTGAAAGAATATTTAGGTTTCAGGCATTTATTTCGCAACATCTATGGAATGCAACTTAACCGGGAAAAGTTAGAGCAGCTTTTGCTGAAAATTCAAAATAAACTATGGATAGATATAAAGTTATCCCTGAATTTATTTATAAAAAAATTGCCAATGAGGCAACCGATGCGTAAGAAAAGGAAGTTTATAGCAGGGTTCACTTTAGTCGAGCTTTTAATCGTCATTATAATTATTGGCATACTTGCTGTAATGGCTGTGCCGCAGTATCAGAAGATGGTGGAGAAGGCGAAATGGCAAGGCCCGAAAAACATGCTTTTTGCTATCAGAAATGCGTGCCTTATGTTTTATCAGGAACGAGGATTTTATCCCGTTGTTGGTGGCGTAGGTCATTATTTAAACAGTGGGGTAGTTGATCAAAATTTAGTTAATTCTATTGTTGTTGATATTACTCAGGCCGGAGCAGGCAGATATACTTATATAGTCTATGATCCAATATTTTGGAGAAACGTTTTGTTTGTCAGGGCAGTTTATGATAAAACAGGTAACGGATACACTGCGGACGACGATATTATAAGCGTAGGCCTTGATGGCACAATAGCAGGCCCTGACTATCATTAAGTTATGAAGAAATTCAGCAAAATCACAATTATCGGCGTTGGTTTGATAGGCGGCTCGATCGGGCTTGCCGTTAAAAAGCGCAGGCTCGCGAAAGTTGTCTGCGGCGTAGGCAGGCGTATGTCAAGCCTGAAGAAGGCCCTTAAAAAAGGCGCGATAGATGTTGCCACGCTTGATTTGGAATCAGGTATTAAAGGCGCTGATCTGATAATTATCGCAACGCCAATAAGCCTTATTCCTCAATATGCCTTGAAGATTGCAGTATTGAGCGACTGGGCAAAAACAGAAACCATAATTACCGACGCCGGCAGCACGAAAGAATTTGTTGTAAAAAAACTTGAAGGCATCCTGCCGAAGACAACGCATTTTGTTGGGGCTCATCCATTTGCCGGCTCTGAGAAAAATACAGCGTCTAATGCCACAGCGGATTTGTTTAAGGGCTCAAAGGTATTTGTTACGCCTACAAAAAATACGCATAAAAAATCCCTGTCAAAGGTTAAGGCCTTCTGGAAGGCAATTGGGGCTGAAGTTGTCCAAATGCCTCCGAAAAAACATGATGAACTTGTAGCCGCCATAAGCCATATGCCTCATATGATAGCGGCGGCATTGGTTAACGCTGTAAGCCGCGATATGATAAAATTTGTATCAACAGGTTTTCGTGATACCACGCGCATAGCCGCAGGCGACGCATTGATGTGGCGCGATATATTTCTTTCAAACCCTAAGAACGCGCTTAAGTCGATAAGCAGTTTTAAAAAGAGCCTGGATGCGCTTGAGAGGGCGATAAAAAAAGAAGATGTAGGGTTTTTGATGCGTCAGCTTGAGGCAGCAAAGAAGAAAAGAGAAGCGATTTTATAAATGATTATCGCCATAGACGGGCCGGCAGGAAGCGGAAAATCTACAGTAGCAAAACTGGTTGCCAGAAGATTGGGATTTTTATATATAGATACCGGCGCCATGTACCGTTCGTTGACATTAAAGGCTATGCAGGATAAGCTTAATTTAAACGACGAGAAGGTTCTGATTGATATGGCCAAAAATACAAAAATAGAACTGAATCCGAAGGCTGCGGCGATTCGTACGCCTGAGGTAACCAATAATATTTCATATATAGCCAATGTGCCTGGCGTGCGCTCGGAAATGGTCAAATGGCAGCGCGCTTTCGGTTATAAATCAAAAAAAGGCGCGGTCTTAGAAGGTAGGGACATCGGCACAGTGGTATTTCCGGATGCAGAGAGAAAATTTTATCTTGACGCCAGCGTCACAGAGCGCGCCAGGCGCAGGTTTAAGGAACTTAAAGAAAAAGGGATGAAAATAAATCTTGGGCAAATCGAAGAGGATATAAGGATAAGGGATAAAAAAGACAAGACCAGGCCTGTGGGCGCGCTTAAAAAAGCAAAAGATGCGGTTTTAATTGATACAACCGAGCTGACAATAGAGCAGGCGGTAGAAAAAGTTTTATCATACATTAAATACTAAATTATATGATTCTACATGTAATAGCCAGATTTTTTCTTTTTATTTTTTGCAAATTGTTCTTTAATTATAATGCCTGCGGCAGGCAAAATATACCAAAAACCGGCGGTGTAATAGTAGCGCCTAATCACGCAAGCTACATGGACCCTATATTTACAGGTGTAGGTTCGCGCAGGTTGCTGAATTATATAGGGCGCGAGAATCTTTTTAGTAATTTTTTAATCGGCAGGATACTCAGGATAGTCGGCGCGTTTCCTATCAAGCGTAATTTTCAGGACCTGGGAGCTATAAGAGAAGCGATAAAACGCCTTAAAAGCGGCAAACCGGTATTGATTTTTCCTGAAGCGACCCGCACGCATGACGGTAATTTGCAGTCTGTTAAAGGCGGCATAAGCTTTTTGGCGCATTCTGCAGTCGTGCCTGTGGTGCCTGTATATATTAAAGGAAGTTTTAATGTATGGCCAAGAGGCGCAAAGACAATAAAATTTTCACCTGTGGCGGTTTTTTTCGGTAAGCCGCTATATTTTGAGGAATTCTTAAAACAGGCGCAATATACAAAGGCATCTGAGGCGTATCAGCCGTTTGCCGAACGTATAATGGAGAATATCGCCAGGCTCAAAAATGAAAATTAAAATAGCCAAGCATATAGGATTTTGTTTCGGCGTGCGAAGGGCTGTTAATATGGCAGAACATGCCCTGGAAAAAAAAGGAAATTTTTCATGCCTGGGCGCTATTATACATAACCCCCAGGAAGTGCGCAGGCTGTCTTTAAAAGGCCTTAAGATAATTGACAATATAAAATATCTTAAAAAAAATGATACCCTGATAATACGTTCACACGGCCTTTTGCCAAGGATTATAGAGTCGGTTAAATCTAAGGGTGTTAACCTGATAGATGCCACATGCCCCTTTGTTAAAAAGGCCCAGAATATCTGCAAGCGCCTTAAAGACGAAGGTTTTGACGTGGTTGTTGTCGGCGAAAGAGAGCATCCTGAGGTAAGGTCAATATTAGGTTTTGTCGACGGCAAGGCAGCGGTGGTTGAAAGCCTTTTTGATGTAAAGAGATTAAAGCTCAGAAGCGGTAAAATAGGCATACTTGCCCAGACAACGCAGTCCAAGGAAAATTTTCACGATCTGGTTACTGCCCTTTTAAAAAAATATAACAGCGGGCCCAGTTATAATGAAATAAGGATTTTTAATACTATATGTAAAGACAGCGCAACAAGGCAACAGGCTGCAAAGAAAATATCTTCTGTTTGTGATGTGATCCTTGTTATCGGCGGTAAAAATAGTGCAAACTCAAGGAGGCTTGCAAAAATCTGTAAGTCAGCGCTGATGAGGGCATATCACGTAGAAACCGAGGATGATTTAAAGCCCGGCTGGTTTAAAAATACAGACAGGGTGGGTATAATAAGCGGCGCGTCAACACCTGATTGGATTATAAAAAAAATAGCAAAAGCGTTAAAAAATAGGAACGGGGAGGAGTAAACAATAAAATGTCAGAAGAATTTAAAAAATTATTTGAAGAATCAATGAGGGATTTCAGAGAGGGGCAGATAGTAAAAGGAAAGATCCTTAATATCAGGCCCAACGATATAGTTGTTGATATCGGTTACAAATCAGAGGCTACTGTGCCGGCGTCGCAGTTTAAGGATATTTCAGAGATAAAGGTTGGCGACGAGATCGACCTGTTTTTGGAGCGCCTTGAGGATGAGACCGGCAGCGTGGTTGTTTCAAAGGAAAGGGCTGACAAGCTTCAGGGGTGGGATTTTATCGTTAATAACTGCAAGGAAGGCAGCATGGTCAAGGGCAAGGTCCTGCGTAAAACCAAAGGCGGGCTTGTTGTCGATATAGGCGTTGAGGCGTTTTTACCGGCGTCTTTGATTACCGTGAAAGGTTTTCCAAATCTTAACCAGATGCTCGGCCAGACATTGAATTTTAAAATAGTCAAGATTAACGACCAGCGCAAGAATATAGTAGTGTCAAGAAAAGATGTTTTGGCGCAGGAGAGAGAGGAAACCAAAAACACGTTTTTCCAGGAGCTGCAAACCGGCCAGATACGCCAGGGTGTTGTAAAAAACATAACGGATTTCGGCGCGTTCGTAAGTTTGGGCAATATGGACGGGTTGCTTCATATCACTGATATGAGCTGGGGCAGGATAAGCCATCCTTCCGAGATGCTTGCTGTTGGTGACAAGATAGATATTGTTGTTTTAGGTTTTGACAAGGATGCAAACAAGATATCGCTTGGCCTTAAGCAAAATACACCGAATCCATGGGAAGGCGTTGAGGCAAAGTATCCTGTTGGCTCAAGAGTAAAAGGCAAGGTTACGAACATAGTGCCTTACGGCGCGTTTGTGGAATTGGAAAAAGGCGTTGAAGGCCTGGTGCATATTTCAGAATTGTCCTGGACCAAGCGCGTCACCAATATCAATGAGATACTTGCCATAGGAGACGTGGTAGAGGTGGTTGTGCTTAATATAGATAAGAACAGCCAGAGGATTTCTTTGGGCGTTAAGCAGACAGAGACAAATCCATGGCTTGAGATACAGAATAAATATCCCGTAGGCACAAAGGTAAGGGCAAAGGTCAGGACCATTACCGACTACGGAGCGTTTGTTGAGCTTGACGAAGGTATTGACGGGCTAATACACGTTTCGGATATGTCATGGACCAAAAGGATAGGCCATCCTTCTGAGATTTTGAAAAAAGGCCAGAAGATAGAGGCTGTGGTTTTAAATGTTGATGCGGAGAATAAAAAACTTGCCCTGGGCTTAAAACAAACGACTCCTGACCCATGGCTTGAGCTTGCGGATAAATATCCCGCAGGCGCCGCCATAGAAGGCGTTATTACAAAAGTGACGAATTTTGGAATATTTGTTGAAATAGAAAAAGACGTAGAAGGCCTTGTGCATGCGTCAGAGCTTGAGCCGGACCTGGCAAAGGCCGTGGAAACCAATTTTAAGGCTGGGGACAAGATAAATGCGCGCGTGGTTAAGGTTGACACGCAGCAGAGAAAAATAGCCTTAACAACAAAGGAAGTATAACTAAAACAATGGACCCGAAAAAACAATTAGAACTTATCAGGCGTGGGGCAGTTGAGATAATTTCAGAGAAGGATCTGCTGGACAAGCTGCATAAATCGCAAAAAGAGAACAAGCCGCTTAAAATAAAAGCGGGTTTTGATCCGAGCGCGCCTGATATACATATTGGCCATACCGTGCTTTTGAAGAAACTGCGCGATTTTCAGGACGCCGGGCACATTGTTTACTTTTTAATAGGCGATTTTACAGGCAGGATAGGAGACCCCACCGGCCAATCTGTTATCCGTAAGCAGCTCACCAAGGCAGAGGTGATGGAAAACGCTAAAACATACGAAAAACAGGTTTTTAAGGTATTAGACAAAGAGAAAACCAAGGTTGTGTTTAACAGTCAGTGGTTTGACAAGATGTCTCCGGTAGATATGTTGAAGCTTGCGTCACATTCGACTGTCGCGCAGATGCTGGTAAGAGATGATTTTTCTAAACGTTACAAAGAGCAGAAACCTATCAGCATGATAGAATTTATGTATCCTTTACTGCAGGGATATGATTCGGTTGTGCTTGAAGCAGATATAGAATTGGGCGGAACAGACCAGAAATTCAATTTACTAATAGGCCGCGACCTGCAGATTGCGTATGGCCAGGCCCCTCAGGTAGTTATTACCATGCCGCTTTTAGTCGGCACCGACGGAGTAAACAAGATGTCAAAATCACTTAATAATTATATCAGTATAAATGATCCGGCAAAAGTCATATTTGGTAAAGTCATGTCAATAAGCGATGATACTATGTTTACCTATTATGAGCTTTTGACAAATAAAGATCTTCAGCAAATTAAAAATATGCATCCAATGGAGGCTAAAAAGAATCTAGCAAAAAATATTATTCAGCAGTATTATGATAAAACAGCTGCCGAAGAAGCGGATAAGGATTTTGAAAAGAGAATTCAGAAAGGAGATCACTTTACAGACCTGCCAGCCAAAGAAATAAAAATGGGTGAAACAGGTCTTACGGGAGGAAAGTTATCCTTATCATTGCTTTTATGCGACATGGAATCTCTTGTTAAAAGTAGATCTGAATTTCGCCGTTTAATAGATTCAAGCTCGATAATAGTAAATGGTGAAAAAATAAAAGACATAGATTATGGATTAGAGCTTGATAAAGAATATTGCATTAAAATAGGAAGGCTAAGGTTCTTAAAGATAAGATTAAAAAAGTAGCAAAAAATCCTTGACAAGAAATACTCCGAGTGTTATACTAATTATCCCGCATGAGAATAAAGAAGATCTCACTAACGGAAGATTGAAAAAAGGTTAAAATCGAACTTAAGGATGCGCAACCTGAAAGCATCATTGAGATGCTTTTTTTGTTGCCATTTTTATATTTACAGTTCTTTGAAAACTGGATAACCAATGCTAGCGCAACGTCCCCGATGTTTTGGGGACAATGCTAGAAAATGACATACAAGGCAAACAATCAAGTAAGTAAGGTTTGCTCTAAGTCAATTCTTAGTGGAAAAAAGTACTAATAGAGCTATTTATCAAACTGGAGAGTTTGATCCTGGCTCAGAGGGAACGCTGGCGGCGTGGTTTAGGCATGCAAGTCGAGCGATTTTGCATTTGAACTTAAGTTTGACCGCAAGGAAGGGCTTATGGGATGATGCAAAAGAGCGGCAAAAGGGTGAGTAATACATGGGTAATCTGCCTTAAAGTTTGGAATAACCCAGCGAAAGCTGGACTAATGCCGAATAAGACTAAGCGAACGCATGTTCGTGCAGTTAAAGATGGGGAACCGCAAGGTCCTATCACTTTTTGATGAGCCCGTGCCCTATCAGCTAGTTGGCGGGGTAACGGCCCACCAAGGCTATTGACGGGTAGCTGGTCTGAGAGGATGGTCAGCCACATTGGGACTGAGACACTGCCCAGACTCCTACGGGAGGCTGCAGTCGAGAATCTTTAGCAATGGGCGAAAGCCTGACTATGCGACGCCGCGTGTGTGATGAAGGTCTTCGGATTGTAAAACACTGTCAGATCGGAAGAAGCCTTTGGCTTTAAATAATCGCCAAAGGCGGACGGTACGATCAAAGGAAGCCACGGCTAACTCCGTGCCAGCAGCCGCGGTAATACGGAGGTGGCAAGCGTTACTCGGAATTATTGGGTGTAAAGGGTATGTAGGTGGATTTGTAAGTCGAATGTGAAATACCTTTGCTTAACGAAGGAACGGCATTCGAAACTGCTTATCTTGAGTATTGGAGAGGAAAGGGGAATTCCCGGTGTAAGGGTGAAATCTGTAGATATCGGGAGGAACACCAGTGGCGAAGGCGCCTTTCTGGCTGAATACTGACACTGAAATACGAAAGCTACGGTAGCAAACAGGATTAGATACCCTGGTAGTCGTAGCTGTAAACGATGAGCACTAGGTGTCGGGCCGCAAGGCTCGGTGCCGCAGTTAACACATTAAGTGCTCCACCTGGGGAGTACGACCGCAAGGTTGAAACTCAAAGGAATTGACGGGGGCCCGCACAAGCGGTGGAGCATGCGGTTTAATAGGACGCTACACCTGGAACCTTACCAGGGCTTGACATGCTGGAAGTAGAAACCTGAAAGGGCAACGACCTGTCAAATCAGGAGCCAGCACAGGTGTTGCATGGCTGTCGTCAGCTCGTGCTGTGAAGTGTCGGGTTAAGTCCCATAACGAGCGCAACCATCGTCTTTAGTTACCCAGCAATGGGATCTCTAGAGAGACTGCCTCCGTTTAGGAGGAGGAAGGTGGTGATGACGTCAAGTCAGTACGGCCCTTACGCCCTGGGCTACACGCGTGCTACAATGGTCGGTACAATGAGTTGCGATACCGCGAGGTGGAGCTAATCTCAAAAAGCCGGCCCCAGTTCAGATTGAAGGCTGCAATTCGCCTTCATGAAGTCGGAATCGCTAGTAACGGCATATCAGACATGATGCCGTGAATACGTTCCCGGGCCTTGTACACAAAATTAAGCGCGCCAGGCAGTTTATAAAGCAAGAAGGTTAAAATCCTTTTCCGCCACAAAGTGGCGAGATAGCCAAAAAAATTACGGCAGCTGCGATACCGAGAGGGTTGTAGCGGAGGGCCTGAGGCAAAAAGCAGCCAGACAAAAAAGAGTATTTCGACTTATACGGTGTGTTATAAGGAAGAAATAAGTAAAAAACTCGTTTGGATGTTTGGAAATGTTTTATAGATGACCCTGGGAGACCCTAATTCGATAGATAATTATTACGAATTAGGGAGTCAGCAGACTCATAGTAGCCGATTAGTCGGCAAAGGAGAAACCTATGACAGAAATGTCACCTGAAAATGTTAGTGGTTATGTAACTGGCGAAGGTTGTTTTTACGCAGAGAGCGGTTACGACTCGAAGTATAAGCTTAAACACAGGATACGATTAGCGTTTTGCATAGAAGTAAGAGTAGATGATCGTATTTTGCTGGATATGGTAAAGAAACAACTTGGATGCGGCAACGTTTATAGTTTAGATTTTGGTCGCTACAAAGGTTATGAAGCTAAAAATTGGAGGCCTCACGTAAAATTGCGGATAAGCAATTTTGAGGATTTATTTAATAAGGTCATACCGTTTTTTAAGCAGCATAATCTTTTCGGTGTAAAAAAACAGGCGTTTGATATTTTTTATGAGATCGCGGAAGCGATAAAAAATAAAAAACATCTGGAAGAAAAAGGCTTGGAAGAAATTAAAGCTTTAGTCAAGCAGTTGCATGAACTAAACAAAAAAGGTTTATAGGTCTCGCTGAGTGCGGGAAATCCGCTTGCTCAGTGGGAACACGAAGTAATTATCAACTATCGTAATCCGCCCGTCAAGCGATGGAAGCCGGAAGCACCCAAAGGTGGCAGTTCTAACCCAGCAATGGGGGGGCTCCAACGAAGGTGAAGCTGGTGACTGGCGCTAAGTCGTAACAAGGCAGCCGTACCGGAAGGTGTGGCTGGATCACCTCCTTTCTAATTTTATTCTGATTTATCAGCATAAATGCGGAGAGAAATATTTAACTAACGAAAAAGTCGTTAGTATTGGTTATTTCGGTTTTTTATAGTTTCACGCGGAATCACCGCGGACACTTTTACCTGTGGGTTCCGTAATCTGGGCCCATAGCTCAATTGGCAGAGCATCGTGCTGATAACGCGGTGGTAGAAGGTTCGAATCCTTCTGGGCCCACCAATTTTCGCCAAATATAACGTTTAGCGAAAATTGTCCCGAGTCCCTCGCTGCAAGCATCTTAGGTGTTAGCGTTTCGGGACGAGGGGCAAAAGGAATTTTTCCCTCGTCACTGTGCGTGATAGCAGGTGACTCGGGATGAAATTTCTGCTTGGTAAAATACAGGAAATTTCAGGGCCTGTAGCTCAGCTGGGAGAGCGCGTGCTTTGCAAGCATGAGGCCAGCGGTTCGATCCCGCTCAGGTCCACCAAATTTTGCAGCTCTTTTTCATGGACAAAATTTGTCCCGAGTCGCCAGCAATCGCGAGATGCGACGAGGGGCAAAGAAGCATAACATAGAGGTTTCATCCCTCGCCACCACTAGTAATAGCGGGTGACTCGGGATGAAATTTCTGTGCGGAAGAAAGCTGGAAATTTCATAAACATTCCTGAAATTTTTTTCAGGTTTGATCTTTGACAACTGCATAGTCTTTTTAGTTAAAAGCGTGTATATACAATTAGCTAGTTAAAAAAACGAGATTTTTGGTCAAGTTACTTACGCTTGTGATGGATGACTTGGTCTTGATAGGCGATGAAGGACGTGGCAAGCTGCGAAAAGCTGGGGTTAGTCGCAAACTGACTTTGACCCCCAGATGTCCGAATGGGAAAACCCTCTGCGGGTAATGCCGCAGAATTTGCGTCTGAAATTTAAAATAGGATGCAAAAGCCACACCGGGAGAAGTGAAACATCTCAGTACCCCGAGGAAAAGAAAAAGACATTTATTTCCCAAGTAGCGGCGAGCGAACGGGAAGAAGCCCAAACCTTATTTACGTGATAGCCCGCGTGCGTTGTAGATAGGGGGTTATAGGTTCTCACCTGACGGAATGCGGATCCGTCGGAAAGTTATAAACCTTACTTGTAGTTGAATGCCATGGAAATGGCAACCAAAGAAGGTGATAGTCCTGTATATTAAACAAGTAGGGCTTTCTGGGTGGGATACCTAATTACTATGGGACACGTGAAACCCCATAGGAACTCGGCCAGACCATTGGCCAAGGCTAAATACTCATCAAGGACCGATAGTGAAAAAGTACCGTGAGGGAAAGTTGAAAAGAACCCCTGTAAGGGGAGTGAAATAGTACCTGAAATCACAAGCTTACAAAGCGGTGGGAGCGCTATGACGTGTCTTCGGATGCGTAATGCGTGACCGCGTGCCTTTTGGATAATGAACCTGCGAGTTATTTTGTTCAGCGAGGTTAATTTCGTGATTAATCGTCACGATTGAAGCCGTAGCGAAAGCGAGTCTGAATAGGGCGATTAAGTTGGACAAATTAGACCCGAAACTGAGTGATCTACCCATGGCCAGCGCGAAGCGGCCTTAACCGGTCGTGGAGGTGCGAACCCGTCTGCGTTGAAAAGCGTTGGGATGAGCTGTGGGTCGGAGCGAAAGACTAATCAAACTCAGAAATTGCTGGTTCTCCTCGAAATTACTTTAGGGTAAGCCTTGCAAATTAGACATTGGGGGTAGAGCACTAAATGGGCTAGGGGCCCCACCAGGTTCCCAAACCCAATTAAACTCCTAATACCAGTGTTGCAATTGCAGGAGATAGACTGTGGGGGATAAGCTTCATAGTCAAAAGGGAAACAGCCCAGACCACCAAATAAGGTCTCTAATGTAAGCTAAGTTGAAAAGGATGTGAAGTCGCTTTGACAACCGGGATGTTGGCTCAGAGGCAGCCATCATTTAAAGAGTGCGTAACAGCTCACCGGTCAATGTGATTTCGCGCCTATAATAATCGAGGATAAGCTTACAACCGAATTTGTGGATTCGTTTTGCCTTCGGGCGAAGCGAGTGGTAGAGGAGCATTCTGCGCTAGGTTGAAGGGGTACCGTAAGGAGCCCTGGACGATGCAGAAGAGTTTATGCAGGTATAAGTAGCGAAAATCCCGATGAAAAAACGGGACGTCGAAAATCCAAGGTTTCCTGGGGAAGGTTAATCCGCCCAGGGTTAGTCGATCCTAAGCTGAGGCCGAAAGGCGTAGGCGATGGAAGAATCTGTTAATATTCAGATACTACCTATTTTGTGCTATCAACCAAAGAGTGACGCAGGAAGCTAAGCCAGCGGCCGGTTGGAAGTGGCCGTCGGGACTTTTATGGCCCGGAGAAATCCGGGAGAGAGGGGTCTTAGGGAGCCCAAGCTACGGCAAGGGTAAACTGGCCTACAGCTAGGCTGCCAAGAAAAACCTTTTTGGCGAATGGAATAGGTAATCGTACCGTAAACCGACACAGGTGGACACCCAGAATATGGGAAGACGCTCGATAGAACCCTCGTTAAGGAACTAGGCAAAATAGCCCCGTAACTTCGGAAGAAGGGGTGCCTTAAATTGTGAAGTGAACAACGGAGCAATTTAGGGTCTCAGTAAAGTGGCTCTTGTGACTGTTTAGCAAAAACACATCTCTCTGCAAAGTCGTAAAGACGACGTATAGGGAGTGACACCTGCCCGGTGCTGGAAGGTTAAGGGTAAAGGTTATCTTCAGCAATGGAGAGAAGCTTTGAACCGAAGCCCCAGTAAACGGCGGCCGTAACTATAACGGTCCTAAGGTAGCGAAATTCCTTGTCGGGTAAGTTCCGACCCGCACGAATGGTGTAACGACAAGAGCGCTGTCTCAATGAGGGAATCGGCGAAATTGTAGTGACGGTGAAGATGCCGTCTACCCGCGACTAGACGAAAAGACCCCGGAACCTTCACTGTACTCTGGTATTGAATTTTGGTTCGATATGTGTAGCATAGGTGGGAGGCTTTGAAACGCGGGCGTTAGCCTGCGTGGAGCCACTAGTGAAATACCACCCTTACTAAACTAGGATTCTAACTGCGACCTCTTTAGTGTGGCGCAGGACAATGCCAGACGGGCAGTTTGACTGGGGCGGTTTCCTCCTAAAGAGTAACGGAGGAGCACAAAGGTTCTCTCAGTGCGGTTGGCAATCGCACGACGAGTGTAAAGGCATAAGAGAGCTTAACTGCGAGTCCGACGGGACGAGCAGATGCGAAAGCAGGTCTTAATGATCCGGTGGTGGAATATGGAATCGCCATCGCTCAACGAATAATAGGTACTCCGGGGATAACAGGCTGATCGAGTCCGAGAGTTCATATCGACGACTCGGTTTGGCACCTCGATGTCGGCTCATCACATCCTGGGGCTGTACAAGGTCCCAAGGGTCCGGCTGTTCGCCGGTTAAAGTGGTACGTGAGCTGGGTTCAGAACGTCGCAAGACAGTAAACTAGACCGTTGCTGTCTATAAATCTGACTATATGCTGGAAAATCCGAGAATTGTTCACTACTTGACAAAATGTCTTGATAGAGTTAATATATCTCTATGAAGATGTCAAGTGAAAATGTGCAACATGCGGACAATCAGCAGGTAAGCAGTGCTAAAAAGATATCCGATGAATATTTTTCAGGATTCGTCGATGGAGAAGGATGTTTCTATTCTTCAAGAGACATTCGATGCATTCAGAAAAAAATAACGATTTTTTGGTGTTTGCTGAAGTAATTGAAATCATAGGCAAAGGAGAACACTTAAAACGTGAAGGTTTTAATGAAATCGTTAGATTAGTGCATCGACCATCAAAGACATCATTGAAAAAATATTCAAAAGAGATTCTTTTAGTTAACTGAAACCTCAGAGACTATACGTCAGAACCCTTAGAAATAAGGGATAAGATATAGTCCGAACTGTATAGCGATATACAGAATCGAGCAGAAATGCTTCGATCCTCTATTAAATTAGAGAGTAACATAATTGTCGGTCTCTATCTGTCGTGGGCGCAGGACATTTGAAAGGAGCTATCCTTAGTACGAGAGGACCAGGATGGACGAACCTCTAGTGTTCCAGTTGTAACGCCAGTTGCAAACGCTGGGTAGCTATGTTCGGAAAGGATAAGCGCTGAAGGCATATAAGCGCGAAGCCCCCCTTAAGAATAGATGTCCCTGAAAGCACCTTGTAGATTACGAGGTTGATAGGTTTGGTGTGTAAGACCCGTAAGGGTTTAAGCTTACAAATACTAATCAGCTGTTTGGCTTGACCTTTTGAAAATTTCTTTCAGAAATTTTCATCCCGAGCCGCTTGCTCTAACGAGTAGCGGCGAGGGGAATCGTTCAAGCTTGCTAATAGTAGAAACACATAGATAACTATAGACTATGCAGTTGTTTTCATATTGAATAAGAAATTGTTCAGTGATCATACTGGAGGGGTCACACCCGTTCCCATTCCGAATACGGAAGTTAAGCCCTCCAAGGCCGATGGTACTCCATGGGTAACCGTGTGGGAGAGTAGGTAGTTGCTGGACTTATTCTGCTTCGCCCTTCACCAGAAAGATTTTTCTGGTAGGGGCTTCGCAGGAATAATTCCTACGAAGCGCATACCAGCTATTAGATTGTGTAGCGCGAAGTAGAATTAAATGTGGGGTGGTTTCAGAAATGAAGCCACCCCTTTTTTTGCCTTGACCTTGTTTTATATATCATATATAATAAGACCCTCAATATAAATCCTACCATTAACCCAAATAAGGAGCTGGATCATGCCCGACTATGATACGGATCATATCAGAAACATAGTATTATTATCTCATCCACAGGCAGGAAAGACTTCAGTTTCAGAGGCAATGCTTTTTGCCGCAGGCGCTGTAAGCCGCCAGGGAAAGATTGACGATGGTTCAACAACCAGCGATTATCTTGCTGATGAAATAGAAAGAAAGGGCTCCATAAACTTGGGAGTCCTTAATTGCATGTGGAAGAGCCATAAGATAAATATAATCGATACGCCCGGATATGCCGAGTTTATAAACGATGTTATAACAGCCCAGATAGCCGCTGACATTGCAATTATAGTGGTTGATGCCGCAAGCGGTATTGAGTTGGGCACAGAGCGCGCCTGGAAAATAATATCCGAAAAGAGATTACCGGCGCTGATATATATTAATAAAATGGATAGAGAAAGAGCGGATTTTCACAAGACATATGAAGCTATTGTAAACAAGTTTGGTAATAAATGCGTGGTGTTGGTAGCGCCCGAAGGCAAAGTGCTTGATAAAAAGGCCGGTGAAAAATATTATCAGCAGCTGGTTGATACGGTTGCCGAGGTTGATGATAAGCTTGTTGAAAAATATCTTGAATCAGGCGAGCTTTCGCCTGATGAGATAATATCAGCGCTTAAAAAAGGCGTTTTAGAAGGCAGCGTTATCCCTGTTGTGTGCGGCTCTGCCACAACTAATCCGCAGGCAGATATTTTGCTTGATATAATCACAGAGTTTTTTCCGTGCCCGTCGTATAAAACAGAGATAAAAGGCAAAACTCCTTCAAGCGGCGCTGAAGAGGCGCGTAAGATTTCTGATACAGAGCATTTCAGCGGCCAGGTATTTAAGACAGTGGTTGACCCTTATGTTGGCCAGCTAAGTATATTCAAGATTTTTTCAGGCAAACTTATGCCTGATACATCTTTTTACAATGTTTCAAGAGGCGCTTCAGAAAGAATAGGAAAGATTTTTTATATACAGGGCAAGTCCCAGGCGCCTGTTGCCAAAGCAATAGCAGGCGATATAGTCGCGGTTGCCAAACTAAAAGATACGCATACAGGCGACAGCATATCAGAGGATAAATCGCAGATTTTATTTGATCCGCCTGTGTTTCCTGAGCCGGCAATGAGCTTTGCGGTAAAGCCGAAATCGCGCGCTGATGAAGACAAGATCTCAGGCGCTTTAACAAAGCTTGCGCTTGAAGATTTGACATTTAAAGTAAACCGCGATC
>PFHB01000090.1 GCA_002783585.1 Candidatus Omnitrophica bacterium CG_4_8_14_3_um_filter_43_15 | reverse complement strand
ATTTAATTTCTCCAAATAAATCCTGATACTTAGTGCAAAATCTCCGCAATATGTATTTATTTGACGCAATACTTCATCTCTTTGCTGGGGCGTTAGTCCGCCGGTTGCTGAGGCGCTGACAGCGTCCAGGCTAAGTGATTTTGCCAGATCGCCTAAAGGCAGGCGGCCGCGGCGGACCTTTTCTGTGGCTACTGTTGTAAGCATATTCATAAGCTGGCTATCTTGGGGCTCACTGTCTAATAAAAGATACCTGAAATAATTCGTCACTTCCTTAGTGCCTATACCCACAAATATGACATCCACTTCATACTCACGCTCAAATGTTTCAACCATCTGGCGCAGTTCCTCAAAAGGCCTGCCTGATGTCTCTCCTCCATCTGTAAAAACAATGTGTATCCTGTTAGCTTGAGACAGGCCGGAGTGCCCGTATTGCCTCCTTAATCCGTTTATAAGGTTTATTGTATTGATACCGCCATTATCATTTTTACGCCACAGGTCTTTAACAGACGCCTCCAGAATGGTTTCGTTTTTACACTGCTCAAAATCATAAACCCTGTGAAACTCCTCGCCTATGGCGCTCATAGACGAACGCACGTTCTGATTGTCTTTGCCTGCGGCGTGCATCAGGCTTACGAAAAATCTGGACATATCTGTAAATGATTTTACAAGTTTGCGCCTGCCTGTGATGCTCCCGCTTACGTCAACTGTTATGCCCATACTAAGCGTAGGCATCGCCTCGTCAAGCGTTGTCTTTTTAAATACCTTCTTGCACAGGGTGATCCATTTGCGCACATCAATCTTTCTGCCTGACGCGGTGTATATCTCTTCCTCTTGCGGCTCTTCTGAAAATATAGACACAAATCTTTTGGCAAATGGCCCCAGCCTCTTGTAATAGCCCGCAAGCCAGCTCTCCTGTACCACACCTTCGCCAGTCTTCGTCTCGCCAGCCCTGCCAGCTCCGGGCCTGCCGTCTTTATCACAATCAAGCTCCGGTGTGCGGCCTTTTTCTTTGGCGTCTGAATTTATATTTACACTTTGCTCTATCTCCTCCTGCTCGGCACCGCCTTCGCCTACAATTTCAACATCCGGCGCGTTTTCCAGGCCTTCTGTAAATTCGCTTATGGTATCGCCTATTATACTGCCTCCGCCAAACCCTCTGTATCTACCCTTACCTGTTGATGAAAGATAATATTCGCCTAAAAACTTTTTCTCCCAGGCGTCTTTATACAACTTTATGCCGATTTTTTTTATCTCTTCCGCGCTTAAACCCTCAATAAATTTATATACAGCGTCTATATTCTCATCCTCAAACGAATCTGATATCTCTTTAATATCCTTTATCGCAGAGTCAGCTGACTTTTGCTCTTTCAATACCCGCAATATACCGTTAAATATGCCTTTCGCCGCCTGGCAATAATAAGAATCCCGCCCTTTTTCATGCCTTAGCAGATGCAGCATCTCTTCCCTGATATATTCTTTATTATCCTTGCTGAAAATCATAGGAAAAAGCACAGAGAATAATTCAATATTTGGATGGCTGTTTACCTGCTCCTTTACGCTGCGCAGCTGGTCAGCCAGATGGCCTAGCTCATGATAACCTACCCACGAAATAAACTTTGCCCTGCTTATCTGGCCTACTGCAGGCGTTAACATTATTGAGCTCTCAAATATAAGCGAATAATTCTCTCCTTTGAACTCGCCCCTGCACTCTCTTTCCTCTAAAAACGGATGGCCATTTACACAATGCGAGCAAATCGGAAATTTATCTTTGTATAATTCTGTGTCCATACCAAGCTCGGCAAATTGTCCGGCCTCAAGGCTTATTACATCCATTATCTCTTCTGCCTTCACAAGGACAAACAGTTTATTATCTTTGATAATAGGAAATGAAAACAAAAACCTATTTATATCTGCCTTCTTCAGCAGCACATGCCGTAAATTCAAAATTGCGGCTTTCACTGCCGAATAGCTTAAAGATGCCCCGCGGTATAAACTTACCATCTCATTAAGGAAATTAAACAAATCTTCGCCTGTCTGCTGTCCTGCCTCCAAAACCCTGGCTATAAGGGAACTGCCATCGCCTGCTTCGTATTTTTCCATACCTGCCGTGCCGTCACCCAAGGCAAGTAAAAAATCCCTTAATATGGCGTCCAGAAAATACTGATATCTTTGGGCTCCTGCAGGCATCTTTTTAATGGATGCTAATGCCCCATCTATTGCCTTAATGCTATAGTCAAAAGAGATGTCCTTCTTAATGGCCTTGCGTTTCCCCGGGCCTGCGTGGTTTTTATTCTTTTGTAAAGGCGTTGTCCTTGCGATATTTTTCTTATACTCAAAACCGCCTGTGTCAGCCAGCCTTATCTGCTCGCCGGCATTTTGGCGTGGAACCTTTGCTTGAACGCCTACTAAGCCTTGACGCAGAAGACGAGCCTCGCGGGCGCCCTGCTCTAATTCTTTCATTTTCCTTTTATGCATACCGAAAAGTATTGACACCAGGTCTTCTTTTTTAACCCTTTCCGATTCAAGGTAGCTATGCATCGCAGGCACCAATATCCTGATGCCGTCCTCTGCTATCTCCCATGAAAAATTCTTTCTACCTGCATGCGTCTCCTGCGGGTTTCCTGCAAGTATAAGCACGACTTCAGGGTCAAGCTCCACTGTGAATTTCTCGCCGTAGAGGTAAGATGTAAATTTCCTCTCGCCCCTGAACAAAGGCCTCAGGCAATAAAGCATTTCAGGGCTTACGTTTGCCTCATCAAGAAAAAGTATCTTTCTTTCGGAATGCCAGGTTTTACCTTCGGGATAATAATAATTACCGTTGATTTTGCCTAAATGGCTGAAAAACTCTTTTAACGAAAGGGCAATCTTTCTGCCGCCGGCGTCTTGCACAACGCTCATAGAAGCCAAAAAGGCGTCGGTTTCCATATTGTCATAACAATGCAGCACATATTCCGGCATACCTGTTATATGGCTTAGGTTCCTGACAAATGTGCTCTTTGCCCCGCCTGTTTCTCCCATCAGCATTACAGGCACAGGCGGCCTTTCTCTGCCTGAAGCGTCTATTACCCTTCGCGACGCCCAGAAAACCAGGGATGCCGCCTCATTTATAGCGCCTTCATATCTTATAAAATCTCCTGCCGGCACCTCTTCAGGCGAAAGCGCGTACTGCAGGTCAACGACCGGCTCCATCTGGCCTATGGACTTAATCAGGCTCTGGCTTAATAAAATGCCTTTATCGTCAAGCTCCACCCTAAGGCCTTCGGAAAGTTCCTGGGGCTTTTGCCTAAGGCTCTCCTCTGCTAAAGTATATTCATTTATAGGAGTTGTAACAATAATATCATGGCGCCTCTTCTCTATCGTTATGCCATTTTGCAGGGTAATGCCTTTTGATAAATCCTTGGCGCTTATCCTTGTGCTAACCATTTGCCTTTCTACAAGCCTTATTTCTTTCTCCAGCTCGCTTATTGTATATGTATCTATGCCTTCATAATCAAAAACCTCGTCCAGTAAGGCGTTAAAATAAATGCCCCTGTCAGAGCTGTCCGCGGTTCTTCGGTCGTTCAAGCCGTTTCCGTAAAACCTTAATACGCATTTCAAGGCGGCCATTACTGAATCTATTTTTTTTACACCCTGCCCTCTAAGCCGCGTCTTTTCAATGCTCAATAATTCCGCAAGCCTGTATACGTCCTTTATACTGAAACCATACCTGTAGGAAAACTTCTTATGCTCCTTGTTGCAGCCCTCATTAAATCTGCCCATGTCCATATACCACGCAAGCCTTGCGGCAGAGGTTATCAAGCCTTTCTCTTCTTCGGTCAGCCCAGGATAGTATTTATCAAAGTAAACAGATACCTCTTCATAATCTGTAATCGCCCTTAGGCCTATTTTCTGAAACCGGTTATAAAACGGGGACGAGAAACGATTTTTTCTTAACACAGACGTCTCTACAACTATGCGCGCATTGGCAGGCAGGGCATACGCAGAGCCGCCTATCATTATCCTGCCTGTATTTAAGAAATCGTTCAACAACTCGAGTTCCTCGCTGGAAACCACCTCCACCGAAGAAAGATATAACACCTTTAACGGGCCTGTTGTATCATCTGCAGCCGGATCGCCCTCCTTTACCAGATGCTCGCCTATAAAGCCCAGCGCTGTGCGCAGGATATCGCTGCTGTGCGCCGCGCCCTGCTTGTTAAAATCTGAAAACTTTACCATGCTGCCGCCGAGCAGTTCCACTGAGTTTAAAAACTGGCTGCAGTTAAAAGAATGCAGTTGGCTGCCTGTGCTGCGGCAAAAATACTTTACAAGCTCAAATGGATAACTGCCCTGCTCTGAAATAATAAGCGTATGGTGCCCTCTTTGCGAAATGCCCAGCTTCAGCGCCTTTAGGGCCGCTGCCTGCGAAGGGACACCTGCAAAAAACTCATCCTTCCCTGAAACTGTAATGCCTGATAAATCTGCCTGCCAGGCCTTGAAAAATTCCCCAAACCCGGGAAATAACGCATCAGTTATATCCACAGCATTTTCTATATCCTGTGGATCGCTGAACTGAAATATATAATTCAGCAGTATCGCCTCAAACAGGCTGTTGCCGGTGTTAATAAGTTCTGCTGTCCTTATAAGCTCTCTGGGGCTTACGCCATATTGGTATGTGTATATATCCTTAAACCTGCCGAACTGGAATTTTTTTACGTTTTCCGGCATCTCGGCTTCATAAAAATCCCTGAAATCTTCGTCCATAATGTACTTCATATATATATGGAATTTAACAAGCCTGTCCTTATTCAAATCTGAAATCGCGGCCTTATCATACAGGTAATAATCTATCAGTTTTTTATAACTCTCGTGGCTCCAAAAATCGCTGACCCATATCTTTTTGCCAAGCCACAGGAGTTCAAGCGGCATCTTTTTCCTGGCCTTTGTGCTTTCAGAAGGGTTAAACGTAACAAATACCTTAAAATCAGGGTTTATGTTTACCCTGTGGCTTTCCTTGCCGCAGGGTATGCCGTTATGATATACGCCCAGGTCTACAGGCTCGCCCCTTATTATATGCGTAAGAAAACTTACTGCCTGGACAGATCCCATTGATATGTTTGCCTCGTCAAAACAGAATATGCCGCCATTTTCCAGATAATCAAGAAAAACAGATAAAAACCTTCCCTCTTCCTTGCTGCAGGTTATTCTGAATTTGTTTGGCCCTGTCTTTTCTATCTTTCCCAGAAACTCCCATATATCAATATCTTTATACATAGATACCTTTTTAAACCTGACGCCGAGCCTTTTTGCTATGTCTTCAGGAATGGCTGTTTTGCCTGCGCCTGGCGGGCCTTCAAACAGAATAAGCCTTCTGCCTTCCTCAAACGCGCTGAATACAGCCTTATAAACCTCTAGGCTTTCTTCAATCGGACACAAGTAATTCTGCCCCTTGGCGCTTTGCAAAAATTCAGCAGTCGCAGGCTTCGGCCTAAAAAGCTCTCTTGTCTTATCCTGCAGGGCCATGCCTAAAGCATAATACGCTATTTCTTTTATAAGCTGCCCGTTGAGGCTGTCTTTATGCCTTAATATCTGGCCTAAATATTCGTCTATGTCTTTTTTGCCAAGCCTTAACTCGGCTTTGCGTATTTCTTTATCTTCTGCCAACCATACCTTAAATATATTTTTTGCCTCAGATTTTACCGCCTTGATATCTTCGGCATTTAGGCTGCTTTCTTTTAATCTGTCCTGTATATAAGCGTCAATCCATTCTGCAGCCATCTCTTCTGGCATTGCTACACTTACAAACCTTGACAACTCCGCGCCGCTCATAGGCAGCTTATCGTCAAAAAACGGGTCTCTTGGCATATAACTTATTGCTATGATTTTCAAATTGGCGGGGATTATTGCAAACCTGCCCTGGCGCGGGATTTCTATCCTGCCTTCTTGGAGCGCCCTGTTTAGCCCTACTGCTGTATCAGGGTTTAACTGCTGGAAGTTATCAAGTATAAGCACATGCTGCTTCTTCGGCTCGGCCTCGGCCTGTTCAATCAGTTTTAAGAGCGTGCCGGGAAATACCTGCAGGCTCCCCTCTAAATCAACCGATACCCCGCCGACAATGTTATCCAGCTCTATAAAATTGCTGACAGCCATATAGGAAACATTGCTGTCTTTGTCCAGTGCGTTTTTTACCGCGTCATATCCGTCCTCTGCTGCGGTTGAGTGTATCAGCAAATGCCCTGCGTCAGACGAGAGAGCGTCTTCAATAACTGCCTTGGCATCTGTTTTTTCTGTCCACAAACCGGCATTTTTAATTATGGCCTTTATTCTTTCCTGCGGGCCTTTCTCCTGCCACATAAACCACAGGCTTGCTTTCACAGCGGCCTTAAAAGCCGTGTCAACGTCAATATACCTTTGCAGGCTGTAATACCTGAACATATTGATAGCCCTTATAAGGTCGCGCACAGTCAGCACCTGATATAAAGATGTTATATTGCCTGCGCCAAAATCCCTTTGTATGGAATAATATAAATCTGCCAGAAGGCCGCTGTATTTCTTGGTTTTATCCTGCTCCAACTCGCTGAAGTGCGCCTTAAAAAGCCCTTCTGTAAGCGAGCGGATTTCGTCTTGTATTTCCTTCTGATATGCCGAGTCATTTTCTGAATAATCATACCCCACCCAGAAGTTTTCAGAAAAACCCGAAAACCTGCGAGGCAAGGCCTGCCTTGCCCTGTAATCATCAGGGTTTATATCCGCGATAAATATATTGTCCCCGGCAATGTGATTGCTGTAAAAAGGGCTTGCGCTGTTTTCAGGCGCAGGTATTTCAGGAAGAAACCTCGCAGCCGCCGAACTGAATTCAGGATAAAGCCAATATACAAGGCCGGCCTTGTAAGAGGTATTCAGTTCGCTGAAATTGATTATATGCCTGCCTTTTTTTTCCGCAGCCAAAAACGCCGTGTCATTCTCAACATAAAGCCCTGCTACGCCAGGGAAAATCCCGCCGCGCAGCTCCTCAAGAGAACTTCTTTTGTGTATAGTAAAGCCCAGATTCTCATACCCTAAAATTTTTGATGCAACCTGCGCAAGCTGTGTCTTGCCCTCACCGCTTATGCCTTCTATAATAATAGCCCTGCTCGTATCTTCGCTGTCAAACGCCAGTCGCCTTGCAATCTGCGACAAAATCCTCATATCCTGCTGCCTTACTGAATAGCCGTATTCTTCCAAAATCGCCTCTCTAAAATTTTTATCTGGGTTTTTCTTTACAAACTTCGCAAGCCCTTCGCTTATGCCTATCTGCGCGCCGTCAGCTAAAATGCCGTTTTCTGTAAACTCTATACTGCTATATCTCCAGTTGTCCTGAACCGGGCCTGCCAGCTTCTTAAAAGTACCGGAAAATTTTTTCCTGTCGCTTTCATACCTGAACTTCAGATACAGGTACCTGAATGCCTCTTCTTTTAAAATCTCAAGCCCGGCGCCTCTTTTCTTGGCATAAAGCGCGCTATTGATAAAATCCTGTACGCTGAAATCCAGTGATTTCTGCCTCCACTGCTCAGCTGAAAGCCCTTCGTATAATTTTGATAAAATATCCGCTGATTCTTCATCTATGCCGTGTTTGGCAACCAGCAACTGCCTTAAATCATCTTTGTCCAAGCTGGCTATGGCATGGCGTGAAACCCTGTTTAAAAAAGCGTCGTCTTTTATGCCGCTTTCCTCGCCCATAGTAAAAATGATGTGCATATTTTTAGGAAGGATAAAGGTCTTGTTAAGTTCAGGCACTACCACAGACCTCTCCCACAAAACAGGATTAAACTCCACCCTTAAGGCATCCTGCACAGCTTCTATGTTATCCATTACAAGGTAGACCGGTTTATCAGGGTTTGCCTGCGCCCTTTCAATAAGCCGAGGGATTACGCCTGTGATAAACGTCATCGCCTCTTCTTTGTCAGGCATATTCATCCCGAAGAGGTCTGAGCGCTCGCTGAAATGCGACAACGGCATCCTGAATACCTCGCCGACTGTATCGGTTGACAACTTATCAAGCGCCTCGTCAAACGCCCTGTGCGAGCCGCTGGACAGCATAAATAAACTCGGGTACCCGACCTCTGTACACCTTAAGAGAGAATAATAGGCCTGCTGGTACGGCTTGACGCCGTATAATGCCACCATATCCTGCTCCTTATCCAACGTTGAAAAACTCTCAAGCATAAACCTGTCTATAAGCATGCCTACATCAGTGTTACCAAGTGCTGTGTCGCCCAAAGACAGCTTTACAAATATATCAAAATTATCGTTTATTGACTGCGCCAGTATCTTTTTAAATTCGCCTATTTCGTCCCCGAACATCCCTGCGTACAGGGTTATGCAGCAAAGTATAAAATATTCAAGCGTATGTTTTATCTCTATGCCTTCGGATTTTAATGCTGATGACGACAGGTACAAATTCACAAATTCTGTGTGCAATTTTACCTGCTCTCTGAAACTGGTAATCCAGAACCTGTCCTGGCCATGGCGCTGGCCAGCGTACCTGCGTACCTTTTCATCAACATCAAGGCCGAGGTTGATTATGTCAATTATATCGGCATCGGATAGATAAAACTCTTCTCCTCTTATCCTTGAAAAAATTGATTCAACCAGAGGGCTCTTTTCAAACCCCTCAAATTTGACCCTTGACATAACAGCCGGGTACATCTTGTGCAGCGCGTTATACAATAAGGTCTTTTCAGGCTCTGTGAGCCTTTCTAAATCAACTGCCTCCACGTTGCCCTTAAAGCGTTCTATTCCTGCCGACACCTCGTCAAGATAACTTTGCCAATCTCCTTTTTTACTGCGCGCGATTATGTTTTTTGATAAATATGGGGTAAGGAATACGCCTTTTGAATCCAGCGCCTGCCTGATAGGATGATTTTTTATGTCTCTGTATTGTGCCGCGCCCTCGCCTAATGATCTTATGAGGCCCCACATCAGGGTGAATTGCTCAAAACGGAACGTATAGCTATGGCGGTCTGCCGCGCCTACTAAATTAGCCATAGTAGGGGCCCGCCCGACGACAGTTGCAAGCATCGCAGAGAACGAGGATAGCGCTGCGGAGACAACGCGAACCGGCTCTTGGCCTTTTTCCGTGTCCAGGAATTCAACCTCAAAAAATCCTCTTATTATATTTAT